>DASTUP010000227.1:0-20750 GCA_035759585.1 Gemmatimonadales bacterium
GTTGCGCTCGTTCGCCTCCGAGGTGACGCGGGTGGCGCGTGAAGTGGGTACGGAAGGGCGCCTGGGCGTGCAGGCCGTGGTGCCTGGCGTGGCCGGCACCTGGAAGGACCTGACCGACTCGGTCAACACCATGGGCGCCAACCTCACTTCGCAGGTGCGCAACATCGCCGAGGTGACCACGGCCGTGGCGCGTGGCGACTTGAACCGCAAGATCACGGTGGACGTGAAGGGCGAAATCCTGCAGCTCAAGGAAACTATCAACACGATGGTGGAGCAGTTGCGCTCGTTCGCCTCCGAGGTGACGCGGGTGGCGCGTGAAGTGGGTACGGAAGGGCGCCTGGGCGTGCAGGCCGTGGTGCCTGGCGTGGCCGGCACCTGGAAGGACCTGACCGACAACGTCAACTCGATGGCATCCAACCTGACCAACCAGGTGCGGAACATCGCCGAAGTGACGATCGCCGTGGCCAACGGCGACCTGTCCAAGAAGATCACCGTGGACGTCCGCGGCGAGATCCTGGAGCTCAAGAACACCATCAACACGATGGTGGACCAGCTCAATTCCTTCGCGTCGGAAGTGACCCGCGTGGCCCGCGAAGTCGGGACCGAAGGAAAGCTCGGCGGCCAGGCGCAGGTGACCGGCGTGGCCGGCGTCTGGAAGGACCTCACGGACAACGTGAACTCGAGGGCCGGGAACCTCACGGCGCAGGTCCGCAACATCGCCGAGGTGACGACTGCGGTGGCGCGCGGCGAGCTCAACCGCAAGATCACGGTGGACGTGAAGGGCGAGATCCTCGAGCTCAAGAACACCATCAACACGATGGTGGACCAGCTCAATTCCTTCGCATCGGAAGTGACGCGCGTCGCGCGCGAGGTCGGCACCGAAGGAAAGCTCGGCGGCCAGGCGCAGGTGAAGGGCGTGGCCGGCACCTGGAAGGACCTGACGGACAACGTCAACTCCATGGCCGACAACCTGACGGCGCAGGTGCGCAACATCGCGCTCGTGACGACGGCGGTGGCGAACGGCGACCTGTCGAAGAAGATCACCGTGGACGTGAAGGGCGAGATCCTCGAGCTCAAGAACACGATCAACACGAGGGTGGCCCAGCTGAATTCCTTCGCGTCGGAGGTGACGCGCGTGGCCCGCGAGGTGGGCACGGAAGGAAAGCTGGGTGGTCAGGCGAACGTGAAGGGCGTCGGCGGCGTCTGGAAGGACCTCACCGACAACGTCAACTCGATGGCCGGCAATCTCACCTCCCAGGTCCGCAACATCGCCGACGTGACGACGGCCGTCGCGCGCGGTGAGCTGAACAAGAAGATCACCGTGGACGTGCAGGGCGAGATCCTCGAGCTCAAGAACACCATCAACACGATGGTGGACCAGCTCAATTCCTTCGCGTCGGAAGTGACGCGCGTGGCCCGTGAGGTCGGCACGGAAGGGAAGCTCGGCGGCCAGGCGCAGGTGACCGGCGTCGCCGGCGTCTGGAAGGACCTCACCGACAACGTGAACTCGATGGCGAGCAACCTGACGGCGCAGGTCCGCGGCATCGCCAAGGTCGTCACGGCCGTCGCCAACGGGGACCTGAAGCAGCAGCTCGTCGTCGAGGTGAAGGGCGAGATCGCGACGCTGGCCGACACGATCAACGGCATGATCGGCACGCTCGCCACCTTCGCCGATCAGGTGACGAACGTGGCCCGCGAAGTCGGCATCGACGGCAAGCTCGGCGGCCAGGCCCGCGTGCCGGGCACTGCCGGCATGTGGCGCGACCTCACCGGCAACGTGAACCAGCTCGCCGCCAACCTCACGACGCAGGTGCGTGCCATCGCCGAAGTGGCGACAGCCGTGACGAAGGGCGACCTCACGCGGACGATCGCCGTCGAGGCGCAGGGCGAGGTCGCGGAGCTCAAGGACAACATCAACGAGATGATCCGGAACCTCCGCGACACGACGCGGAAGAACATGGAACAGGACTGGCTCAAGACCAACCTGGCCAAGTTCAGCCGGATGCTGCAGGGCCAGCGGGACCTCGCGGCCGTCTCGCAGCTCATCCTCTCCGACCTCGCCCCGCTCGTCGCGGCGCACCACGGCGTCTTCTACATCGTCGACTCGACCGGCGGCGAGCCGGCGCTCGAGCTCCTGGCGAGCTACGCCTACCGCGACCGGGAGAACGTCGCCAGCCGCTTCCGCATGGGCGAAGGCCTCGTCGGCCAGTGCGCGCGCGAGCGGCGGATGCTCCTCATCTCCGAGGTCCCGCACGACTATATCCGCATCAGCTCGGGGCTCGGCGAGGCGCCGCCCCGCAGCATCGTGGTCCTCCCGGTCCTCTTCGAGGGAGAGGTCAAGGCGGTGCTCGAGCTCGCCACCTTCGACCAGGTGGACGAGATCCGGCTCACCTTCCTCGAGCAGCTCGCCGAGAGCATCGGGATCGTGCTCAACACGATCGCGGCGAACATGCGCACGGAGGAGCTGCTCAAGCAGTCGCAGGCGCTCACGGAGAGCCTCCAGTCGCAGCAGGAGGCGCTGACCCAGACGAACGTCCGGCTCGAGGAGCAGACGCGGTCGCTGCAGCAGTCCGAGGAGCTCCTCAAGAAGCAGCAGGACGAGCTGCAGCAGACGAACCTCGAGCTCGAGGAGAAGGCGCAGCTCCTCTCGATGCAGAAGACGGAGGTGGAGCAGAAGAACCGCGAGGTCGAGCAGGCCAAGGTGGCGCTCGAGGAGAAGGCGGAGCAGCTCGCCCTCATCTCGAAGTACAAGTCGGAGTTCCTCGCGAACATGTCGCACGAGCTCCGGACGCCGCTCAACAGCCTCCTCATCCTCTCGCAGATCCTCACGGAGAATGCGGACGGCAACCTGACGCCGAAGCAGGTCGGCTTCGCCCAGACGATCCACTCGTCCGGCTCCGACCTGCTCGACCTCATCAACGACATTCTCGACCTCTCGAAGATCGAGTCGGGCACCATGGCGGTGGACGTCACCGCCGTGCCCTTCACCGATCTCCGGAAGTTCGTGGACAGCACCTTCCGCCAGGTGGCGGACCTCAAGGGGCTGCATTTCGCGGTCAATCTCGACGCGAATCTCCCGGCCGCAATCCAGACCGACGCGAAGCGGCTCCAGCAGGTCCTCAAGAACCTCCTGTCCAACGCGTTCAAGTTCACCGAGCGCGGGAGCGTCTCCATGCACGCGCGCGTGGCGCGGGGCGGATGGAGCGCGGACAAGGAGCTGCTCAACGCGGCGGGGACGGTCATCGCGTTCACGGTCAAGGACACGGGCATCGGCATCCCGCGCGACAAGCACGGCGTCATCTTCGAGGCCTTCCAGCAGGGCGACGGCACCACGAGCCGCAAGTACGGCGGCACCGGCCTCGGGCTCTCCATCAGCCGGCAGATCACGCGGCTCCTCGGCGGCGAGATCCGCCTCGAGAGCGCGCCGGGTGACGGCAGCACGTTCACCCTCTACCTGCCGATGGTCTTCCCGTCGGCTCCCGCCGAAGCGCCTGATGCCGCTGACGGGATCGACGGGAACGGAGCCGAGGTTCACACCGACGCGATGAAGGCCCTCACGACGGCGGCGAGCCGCGTGATGCTCGCGCCGGTCGTCGAGCGCGCGATCAGCGACGACCGCGCCTCGATCCAGCCGGGCGACCGCATTCTCCTCATCGCGGAGGACGACCCGAACTTCGCGGAGATTCTCCTCGACATCGCGCGGGAGCGCGGGTTCAAGGGACTCGTGGCCCAGCGCGCCGACCGGGCGCTGGCGCTCGCGCGCGAGTATCAGCCGACGGCCGTGACCCTCGACCTCCGCCTGCCCGACGCCGACGGCTGGACGATCCTCGACCGCCTCAAGCACGATCCGACCACGCGCCACATTCCCGTGCACATCATCTCCGTGGACGAGAACTGGCAGCGGGGCCTCCGCCTCGGCGCGCTCGACTTCCTCACGAAGCCCGCCACGAAGGATTCGCTCAACGAAGCGCTCCGCTCGCTCAACGAATTCGTGGACCGGCCGGTCAAGCGGCTGCTCGTGGTGGAGGACGACGAGACGCAGCGGCAGAGCATCGTCGAGCTGATCGGCGACGGCGACGTGGAGACGACGTCGGTCGCCACCGGGGAAGACGCGCTCGCCGAGCTCCAGCGGCAGCGGTTCGACTGCATGGTGCTCGACCTCGGCCTCCCCGACATGACCGGCTTCCAGCTGATCAGCCGCGTCAAGAGCGAAGTCGGCCTCCGGAAGCTCCCGACCATCGTGTACACCGGGAAGGAGCTCACGAAGAAGGAGGAGACCGAGCTGCGGCGTCTGGCGGAGTCGGTCGTCATCAAGGACGCGCGCTCACCCGAACGCCTGCTCGACGAGACGGCGCTGTTCCTCCATCGCGTCACCGCCCGGCTGCCCGAATCGCGCCGGAAGATGCTCGACCAGCTCCACCGCACCGATCCGGTGCTCTCCGGCCGCACGGTGCTCATCGTGGACGACGACGTGCGCAACATCTTCGCGCTGACGACGCTGCTCGAGCGGAGCGAGATGAACGTGGTCTACGCGGAGAGCGGGATGGAGGGGATCGCCCGGCTGCAGAGCACGCCGGAGATCGACATCGTCCTCATGGACGTCATGATGCCGGAGATGGACGGCTACGAGACGATGCGGGCGATCCGCGAGCAGGCGCGCTTCAAGCACCTGCCGATCGTCGCGGTCACCGCCAAGGCGATGAAGGGCGACAGGGAGAAGTGCATCGAGGCCGGCGCGTCGGACTACATCGCGAAGCCGGTGGACATGGACCAGCTGCTGTCGCTGCTTCGGGTATGGCTGTACCGGTGAGGGGGGAACGGTCAGCGGTAAGCGGGGAGCCCGTCGTCCCGGAAACCGGGGGATCCGGCTCACCGCTCACCGCTCACCCCGGCGAAGCTCCGGACGACACCGTCAGCATCCTGCTGGTGGACGACCAGCCGGCGAACCTCCTCGCCCTCGAGGCGATGCTGCAGCCGCTTGGCCAGCGCCTGGTGCAGGCGTCGTCGGGACGGGAGGCGCTGAAGCACCTGCTGGCCGAGGATTTTGCGGTCATCCTGCTCGACGTCAAGATGCCGTCGATGGACGGCTTCGAGACGGCGGCGCTGATCCGCGAGCGCGAGCGGTCGCGGCACACGCCGATCATCTTCCTGACGGCGGCGGACCGGACGCAGACGAGCGCCATGCGCGGCTATGCCGTGGGCGCCGTGGATTACCTCATCAAGCCGATCGTGCCGGAGTTCGTGCGGTCGAAGGTCGCGGTCTTCGTCGAGCTGGCCAAGAAGAACGCCGAGCTCGTGCGCCAGGCGGCGCGGCTCCGCGCGAGCGAGCAGGAGGCGCGCGAGCTGGCGGAGGCGCGCGCCGAGCTGGTGCGCGACCTCGAGCACAAGAACCGCGAGCTCGAGAGCTTCAGCTACGCGGTATCCCACGACCTCCGCGCACCTCTCCGCCGGATCGACGGCTTCGGGCAGGCGCTCGGGGATCACCTCAAGGACCGGCTCGACGAGCCGGCAGCGAAATACCTGGGCAATGTCCGGGAGGCGGCGCAGCACATGTCGCAGCTGATCGACGACGTGCTGCACCTCGCGCGCGTCTCGCGCTCGGAGCTGCGGCAGCAGGAGGTGGACCTGAGCGGGCTTGCGGAGTTCTGCCTCGGCCGCCTCCGCGAGGCGTCACCCGGGCGCGACGTCACGACGCGGGTGCGCCCGGGGGTGAGTGCCGTCGGCGACGGGCGGCTCCTCCGCATCGTCCTCGAGAACCTGCTGGCGAACGCGTGGAAGTTCACCGGGAAGCGCGAGGACCCGGTGATCGAGTTCGGCACGGCGCAGGTGGCGGGGGAGACCGTCTACTTCGTGCGGGACAACGGCGTCGGCTTCGACATGGCGTACGCGGGAAAACTCTTCGGCCCCTTCCAGCGGCTCCACCTCGCGACCGACTTCCCCGGCTCCGGCATCGGGCTCGCGACCGTCCAGCGCATCATCCATCGCCACGGCGGCCGCGTCTGGACCGAAGCGCGCCCCGACCATGGGGCGACGTTCTCGTTCACCCTCGGGCGTCGCGGCACGACTGGCTGAAGACAATCAGAGCACCTCGGCGCGCTCCGATCGTTGCCGCCCCACCGCTCACCCCGCCGCCCCGGTTCTTCCTTTCTTCCGATTCTTGTCCACGATCGCATACAGGATGAGGACGTACGCGAGGAGGCGTATGCTGTAGAGGTACGCTTCGCTTTCGAAGACGGAGACCGCCATCGCCACGAGCAGCCGCTGGATGGCGAGGATCCAGAACGAGAGCGCGAGGATCGCGAAGAGGCGGTCGCGCGTCCCCTTCCAGAACCGCCAGAAGAAGAGGCCGGCGATCAGGTAGCCCATGAGGATCGCGCCGGAGACGATCTGGGTGGCGAGCAGCGTATTGATCACGATTCGGTCACCAGGCCGTAGAGCAGCACGAGCAGCCCGGCCAGCACGGGCAGGCTGCGGAACAGCGCCAGGTCGTAGAGGTCGCCGATCACGACATCGACGATCAGCAGCGTGTTGCCCAGGGCAAAGCCGATGAAGCAGAGGCCGGCCCAGAGCAGGAGCTTGACGCGCTGCTCGCGGTAGCCGCGCACGAGGAGCACGGCGCATGCGAGGCTCGTGAGGGCGCAGAGCACGTAGACGAGATACGCCACCTAGTCCTCCCGGCGGATGCGGAACGCGTCGGCAAAGGCGCGCACGTGGTCCATCGGCTTCGACGCGAGCAGTCCGAGCACCGTCACCCGGCGTTCCTCATAGGCCGCGGCGAGCCGGCCCACCGTGGCGTCGATCGCCTCGGACCGGGGCGCGTAGTGGAAAGTCGGCTGCGGATCATCGGACGCCTGGACCAGCCCCAGGAGGCGGAGCACACCGAGGCGCCGGCCTACGGACGTCGGCTCGCGGTAGAGGTGCCGCGCCACGCTCTCCGCCGTCCACTCGGTGGAGGGATTCTGGTGGAGGAGCAGGAGCACCTCGAGCTGCTCGACGGAATCGATCGATTGGGCAAGAAAAGCGACCACATCGTCAGGGATGCCGCGTTGCGTCATCGGCGGTCGTGGCCTCCTTGCGCCGGAGCGCAAAGCGGAAGGGTGCGGAAGGAATGCATGCGAACGGCGGGAGTCGAACCCGCACCCCTTGCGGGACAGGATCCTAAGTCCTGCGCGTCTGCCAGTTTCGCCACGTTCGCGGGTGCCGGCCGAAAGGTAACAGCTAGCGGCGGCCCGCCTGCATCCCCTGTACGAGGCGCTCCACCAGCGCGGGATCCCGGGGCAGCAGCCCGGCCGGCGGAAGCCGCCCCACGAGGTCCGCCCACTTCGGATGCGCGGCATACGCGCGCACGAGATACGGCATCGCTTCCTGCTCCCGTCCCGCCGCCGCGAGGCTGATTCCCGTCCAGAACACGGCTTCGCCATTCGTCGCGGAATCCGGCAGAAACGCGATGGCCGCGTTGTACGCCTCCACCGCCTTCGGAATGTCGTTCTTCGTCACCCACTCGTCGCCCTCGTTCATGCGGCGGTAGAGGCGCGAGAGGGTGACCAGGCGGCGCAGCTCGGCGACGGGCTGCGAATGGTCCTCCACCCGCAGGTCGACGAGTCGGTCCGCCCAGGGGCGGCCGGTGCCCGCGGGCGCGACCACGAGGATCGCCGCGGACTGCCGCCCGCGGATGTCTCCGCCTTCCCGCTCCGCCGCCTCGAGCGCCAGCAGGAGGCGCTCCGCGAGATCGCCCTTGCCGGTCTCGAACGCGCGGGCCATTGCGGGCCAGACGGTGGCCTTCTCCATCAGATTCGCCTGGACGGAGAAGCCGCTGCCCACGACGTGGCCGGCCTCGACGATGGCGCGCGCTCCGGTGAAGGCGGCGACACGTCCGCGCGCGTCGACCATCGCCACCTGGCGCACCGCGGAATCGGGGTCGCTGGCGATGAGGCCGCGCAGCGCGTCCGGCGCGCTCCGCCCCACGCGCATCAGTGAAAGGCCGAGCGGCCCGTAACTCGGATCGATGAACGACTGCGTCGCAACCGCGCCGACTCCCGCCTCCGCCCAGACCACGATCGACCCGACCGAGAACCAGTGCGACTGCACCGCGACCCCGATCTCGCCCGTGACCGAATCCCGCGCGACGATCGAATAGGTGGCGACCGGACGCCGGTCGCTGATTCCCTGAGCCGCCAGCGGAGTGGCGCCAGCCGCGAGTACCGCAGCGAGGACAAGCGATCGCATCATTGAACAGGTCCCGTGCGAGGTTTCGCCAATCTAACGCTCCTCGATGAGCCCGCTACCGGCGCGCCCCGATCATGCCGCGGCCCGATCGAGCGCCGCCCTCAGGTCCGCCTCCAGATCGGCGCCGTCCTCGATGCCGACCGAGAGCCGGACCAGCGCGTCCGTGATGCCGGCCGTGCCGCGGGCCTCCTCGCCCATCGCGGCGTGCGTCATCGATGCGGGATGCGCGATGAGGCTCTCGACCCCGCCGAGCGATTCCGCGAGCGAGAAGTGCCGGAGGCCGGCAAGGGCGCGCTCCACCGCCGGCACGCCGCCGGCGAGCTCGGCGCTGATCATCGCGCCGAAACCCGTCTGCTGCCGGCCGGCGATCGCATGGCCCGGGTGAGATGCCAGGCCCGGATAGTGGACGTGCGCGACGGCCGGGTGCCCCTCGAGGAGCGCCACGAGCCGGCCGGCGTTCTCGAGATGCACGCGCATGCGGGCGTGCAGCGTGCGAAGTCCGCGGAGTGTCAGGAAGGCATCGAACGGAGCGCCCGAGAGTCCGAGTGCGTTAGCCCACCACGCGAGCTGCGCGTGGACCTCGGGATCCAGGGCGGCAACCGCTCCACCCACGACATCGCTGTGCCCGTTGAGATACTTCGTGGTCGAGTGCACCACGATGTCGGCGCCGAGCGCGAGCGGGCGCTGCAGGGCGGGCGAAAGAAAGGTGTTGTCCACGGCGACGAGCGCCCGCACGCGCCGGCCGGCCGCCGCGACCGCCGCGATGTCGGTGATGCGCAGGAGCGGATTGCTCGGCGTCTCGACCCAGACGAGGGCGGGTCGCGCCGCCTCCACCACCGTCGGCGCCTCGGGCGCGGTCAGATCGCAAAGACGGAGACGGAAATCGCCCCGCCGGGAAAGCGCCGTGAGGAGTCGGTGCGTGCCGCCGTAGCAGTCGTGCGGCGCGAGAACGAGGTCTCCCGGCTCGAGGAGCTGCAGCGCGAGCAGCACGGCGGACATGCCGGTGCTGGTGACGACGGCGCCGGCCGCGCCCTCGAGCGATGCGATCGCGTCGGCGAGCTGGTCGCGGGTGGGATTGGCGGTGCGGCTGTAGTCGTACCGCCGTTTGCGGCCGAGCCCCTCGAAGGTGTAGGTGGACGAGAGATGAATCGGCGGCACGACGGCGCCGTGCTGTGGGTCGGTGCCGATGCCGGCCCGGACGGCAAGGGTCGCCGATGCGCCGATGTCGGCGCCAGGCCGCGGTGCGTCGATCGCCACTGGGCAGCTGCGGTCGCCGAGTTCGGCGCCGAGCGCGCTTCGCAGGAACTCCGATACCGCCGCCTCCTCCTTCAGGAAGGCGTCGTGCCCGTAGCGTGAGCCGATCACCGTGAGTGTCACCGGCCCAGCGAGCGAGCGCCGGAGCGCCGCCATCTGTTCGAGCGGCACCAGGGTGTCCTCGCGCACGGCGAAGAGATGCGCTGGAACGCTGATCCCTTCCGGCGAAACGCGATGAAGGTCGAGCGATTCGGAGAGTGCGCGGTACCGGTCCGCGCTCCACGTCGCCGCGAAGCGCTCGCCACAGCGGTCGAGGTACCGTTCGACCGGGAACTCTCGCGCGGCAGGACCGGACTCCACCGGGAACCGCTCGGCGAACTCATGCCGGGTCCGGTACGTGGTGACGGCGAGTGCGCGCGCGAGGGCGAGCGCCTCGCGCCCCTTGCCGTTGCCGGCGGCGAGCCCGAGGATCCGACGCTGGATGATGCGATGCGCGGTGGCCATCGGGTGGCTCTCGTGCGCTGCGGACAGCACGGCGAGTCGCCGAATGCGCGCCGGCATCGCCGCCGCTGCGGCGAGGGCGACCATGCCGCCGTATGAGGCACCGACGAGGAGGTCGATCGAATCGATCCCCGCGATGTCGAGCGCGCGCGTGAGCACGGCAGCCTGGTCGGCGGTCGTGGTGGGCGCGCCGCGGACGAGCGCCCAGTCGATCGAGAGGATCCGGCATCGCGCCGGGTCGATCGGCCCGCCCGCCCGCGCGACGTAGTCCCACCAGCCGCGCCGCTCGTATCCAACGATGGAGACGAGGTGATGATCGGCGGAGATGCCACCGAGCACCGCCACCACAGGAGCATCGGCCGCGCCGGCCAGGCGCGCCACCACACCGGAGAGCTCCACCTCGCCTCCGAGCGAGCCTCCGATGCCCGGGCCCGTGAGCGTGAAATCGCGGATCGGAGTTTCAGCCGGCATGGACGGTGTCCTCCCGCGACTCCGCCGAGGGCGCGCTCCATGCAGGATCGCCCGGGTAACAGTGCTCCGGCCCGGGGAATTCACCGCGGCGAACTTCGCCTGCGTAACAGGTGAGGGCATTCGTGATGATCTCGCCGAGCTCGGCGTACCGCCGCACGAACCGCGGCCTGATGTCGCCGACGAACCCGCCGAGGATGTCGTGCACGATGACGAGCTGCCCGTCCACGTCCGGTCCGGCGCCGATGCCGTACACCGGGACGCTCACCTGAGACCGAACGTAGGCGGCGACTGCTGCAGGGACCGCCTCGATGAGAATCGCGAAGGCGCCAGCGGACTCGAGCGCCGCGGCGTCGATCGCGAGCCGCTCCGCGGCTTCGACCGAGCGCCCCTGCACGCGATAGCCGCCGAGCTGGCCGAGGCTCTGCGGCGTGAGGCCGATGTGCCCCATGACCGCGATGCCCGCGTCGGCAATGGCGCGCACCCGCGGAGCCACCCGTGCGCCCCCCTCGCACTTGACCGCGTCGCACCCGGCGGCGATGAACGCCCCCGCGCTTCGCACCGCCGTCGCGTTGCCGGGCTGGTAGGAGAGGAACGGAAGATCGCCGACCACGAAGGCATGGCCGGCGCCGCGACAGACGGCGCGCGCGAATACCAGCATGTCGTCCAGCGTGATCGCGACGGTGCCCGGATGGCCCAGCATGGTCATGGCGGCCGAATCCCCGACGAGCAGCATGTCGACGCCGGCGCGCGCGGCAAACGTCGCCGTCGGATAGTCGTACGCAGTGAGGAATACCGCGCGCTCCCCTCGCGCCTTGAGCGCGGCGAGCGTGGCGGTCGTGACCTTTCGGCGAGGTGCCGCGCGGCCGTTATCGGAAATGCTCATGACAGCACCGTGGAGGAAATGTGATCGAGCGCCGCGGCGGCGGCATCGAGCGCGGATCGGGTCGCGGCGAGTGACAGCCGGAGATGTCCGGCTCCCCCGGGGCCGAAGTCGCTGCCCGCGAGGACCGCGATGCCGTGCTCCGTGAGCAGGCGCTGCGCGAGCGCGGTATCGGAAGTGTCGAGCGCGGCGAGCAGGGCACGGCAGTCGGGAAAGAGATAGAGCCCGCCATCCGGCGGAGCACAGTGGACGCCCGGGATCCGGGAAAAGGCCACTGCGCCCGCATCGCGGGATACCCTGAGACGTGCGACCCGGGCCCTGAGGCGTTCAGGTGCCTCCGCGAGCGCTGCGACGCCGGCGGCCTGGACGAAGCCCGGCACGCAGGAATGCGTCGCAACGGCGAGCCGCTCGAGCGCGACATGGTAACGGGCGGGGGCGACGACCGCGCCGAGGCGGAAGCCCGTCATGCTCCACGCCTTGGAGAAGCCATCGACCGCGATCAGCGCCCCTGCGGCGTCGGCGAGGAGCGGCGCACTCTCGCCGTCACCGTACCAGAGCCGCGCGTAGATGTCGTCGGTGATGACCACCAGGCCGTGCGCGCGCGCGAGCTCCGCGATGCGCTCGAGCTCGCGAGCCGTTGCGGCGCCTCCCGCGGGATTCCCGGGCGCGTTGAGGAGCAGCACGCGCGTACGCCGGGTGACGTGCTCGGCGATTGCGTCTGCCGTCGGTCCGCCGGTGGGACCGGTGAGCGGGTAAGCGCACGGCCGCCCGCCCGCGAGATGCACCTGGGAGATCCAGGGGCGGAACCCGGGATCCGGAAGCAGCACCTCCGCGCCCGGCTCGACGGTGGCGAGCACCGCATGCAGGAGCGCCTGCTTGGCGCCCGGCGTGACGAACACGTCAGCGGCGGAGCAGGGCGCGCCGCGCGCCGTGCGCTCGGATGCGATCGCTTCGCGAAGCAGTGGCAGTCCGGCCGGAGGCGTGTAGCGCACCGGCTCGTCGCGCAGCGCGCGCGCTGCCGCCTCGACGATGGAGGGCGACGGGGGTTCCGAGGGCTCGCCGATCGACAGGTCGAAGACGGGCAGGCCGGCGGCTCGCCGCTCCTGCACGCGCGCGGCTGCGGTAAAGGCGGATTCAGTCTCGAGCGCTCTCACGCGCCCGGCGGCGGAATTCGCCGCGGGTGCTTCGATTCCTGTGAACATGCCGCGCTCCCGGTATCGGGGGACGGCGGCGGGCAGCATCGGGCCCGCCGCGGGAATGCGGCCGGCGTTACGAGGTCATCGGGCGCCCGCGGGTGCGGGCAATGATGAAAGTGGCGTCAGGCCGGCCGAGTGATCTGATGGACGGACGCAAGGCGTCCGCTCTGCATTCGGCGGCACATTCGGTGGGACCGGCGGAGGTGCGGCATCGGTGGCTCGCAATGAAAAGGCCCGGGCGACAAACGCCGCCGGGCGGTTCGCGTTTTAGCACCTTGTTTAACGTGGCGGCAATAGGCGGCAACTGACCACGAACGAGCGATTGTCGGATGCGAAGGTAGGAGGCATCGGAGACCCTGTCAAGTTCCGCGCGTCCAATAACGTCGCGCCGGTCCAAGACGCGCCCGCGCCATGGAGGGATCTTCCGGTGACCAGTACGCGCCGGCCCGGCCGGCGCGACGTCACGTTCTGCGGGCCGCCGGTCGGGTGGCCCGATGGGAGGCACTCATGCGCATCACACTCCTGCCGGCGGCGCTCGTCACCGGCCTGCTCTCCGGCTGCAGCGATACCGCACCGACGCAGCCCGAGACGTTCACGGTGCCCGTGGTCGAGCTTCGGACCGCGGCACAATCCCATCACTTCATCGCGGTCCAGTCGGGGGACGAAGAAGTCCCGCCCGTCGAGACGCGCGGTCACGGCACGGCGACGTTCACGCTGAGCACGGATGGAACGACGCTCTCGTACCGGCTCATCACTGCCGGCGTAGAGGGCATCACGCAGTCACACATTCACCTCGGCGCGCCGGGCGCGAATGGCCCGGTCGTCGTCTTCCTCTTCGGCCTGGTGCCCGCCGGGGTCTCGAGCAACGGTGTCCTGGCCGAAGGCACGATCACCCAGTCGAATCTCATTCCGCGGCCCGACATCGGCTTCGGCGCCACCATGGCGGAGCTCGTCGCCGCAATGCGAAGCGGCGGCGCCTACGTCAACGTGCACACGCTCGATTTCCCGGGCGGCGAAGTTCGCGGCCAGGTGCGCGAGGGAGGGCCGACGCAGTAACCGGGCGACCGACTGCCCGGCGGCTGGATACGGCAAGAGGGGTGGCACAGTGCCGGCATCATCGCCGAGCCCGTGCCACCCCCTTCGCCGCCGTTTCATTCGTTCGTCTGTCGGCTCACTCGCCAGTGAAGATCACCCGCCAGATCCTTCCGCCACGATCGTCGGATATGTAAAGCGACCCGTCGGGCCCTTCCGTCACCCCGACCGGGCGATGCACGGCCGTCTCCGGCAGCGGTCCGCTCGAGCCGGCAAAGCCGTCGGCGAAGACCTCGGCGGCACCGGTCGGCACACCCGACGCGCTCATCGGCACGAACATCACCTTGTATCCCTCGTTCGGAAGCGGCGCGCGGTCGAACCCGCCGTGGAACGCGATGAACGCACCGTTCCGGTACCGCGCAGGGAACATGTCACCCTCGTAGAACTCCAGTCCGTTGGGCGCCCAGTGCGCGCCGAAATTTGCCAGCGGCTGGTTGTAGCTCGCGCAGTCGATTCCCGGCCCGCCCGCCACGAGCTGGCCGTCGCCGCCGTACTCGGGCGCGAGCACCTTGCGACGCTCGAAGACGTCGTCGAAGTAGCAGTACGGCCAGCCGGTGTCGCTCCCCCGGTCGATCCGCACGAATTCCTCCGCCGGCAGCACCGCATCCTCTTCGACGGTGAAGAACTGCGGCCAGTTCTCGAAGAGCATGTCCCGCCCATGCGGGATCCCATAGAGCGCATTGCTGGAGTTGTTGAAGGCGAGAGCCACCGCGTTGCGGAGGCCGGTGGCGTACCGGATGCCGTCCGCCTGGGTCTGTCCCGTGCCGCGCGCATCGAACTGCCAGACGCCGGCCCGGATCGGAAGCTCGGGGCAGGGGAGCACGCCCGGCGATTGCGCAACGCGATTCTCTTCCTGGCACGCGTTCGAAGCAGAGCCGATGTTGACGAAGAGTGTCTGCGGGTCGCGGAGGACCACCGTCTTGCTGATGTGATCCCCGTCGTCGGGAAGCCCGGAGACGACGACTTCAGGCTCGCCGAACGGGGTGAGCTGTCCGGCCGGCATGCGAAAGCGGAGGACGCGGTCGTTCGCGCCGAAGTAGAGCAGCCCCGCACTCCACGCGATGCCGCTGCCGCCGAGGCCGGGGCTGAACATTTCCTGCTGGTCCGCGCGGCCGTCGCCATCGCGGTCGCCGAGCGCGATGATGCCGAAGGCCGGCTGGTTGTTGCGGGGGCTGTTGATGGCGACGAAGAGGTTGCCTGCCGGCGTGATCGCCATGTGCCGTGCGCGCGCGGGCTCGCCGCTCATCGTGAGGTCCGCGACGACGATCGCGCAGAACCCCGGCGGGAGTCTGATGCCGCCGTTACCGGGGTCGCAGGTCAGCTCGACTTCGGCCCTGCTCGCGGAGTAGGGGTCGGTCGCGGGTGCGCCGGGGTCGGTCGTGAGCGTTCCCTCGGCGTCGGGCTCATTCGGATTGTCGCCGCAGCCGGCCAGGATCGCGAGCGCGATGGCCGGCGCGCAATACGCGCGGAGAAATGCATATGCCTTCATCATGACTCGACTCGTGCTGAGGGTGATGGTTCGGCATCGGGGCCTCGGGGCTCCATGCTGCGTGAACGGGTCAGGCCCGGAATGGGCGCTGCGCCACGAGCACGATGCGAAGCCGTGCACGGTGAGTCTTGTGAAATCGGGGCGATTTGTAGCGGAGAAGCGTGCGGAACCGCAGTCAGTTCGAGTCGGCCTGTGCCTCGATGACGCCCGTTTCGACCACGTTCACCGGATATCCGCCGAGTGTCGTGGGCAGGCGGCGGCGCAGCTCCGGTGTGATGCGCGTCACCAGAACATGAACCGATGGGCCGCCGGCCATGCGACCCTCACCGACGCCGGTGACGCCGGGAATGCGCATCAGCGAGTCGGTATGGGCCGCGAGCACGTCGGAGATCGTCATGCGGTTGGGCGGCTCGCCGGCCGGACGGCTCGGGGCCGGCCGGCAGGCGAGGAACAGGAGGAACAGCGCAGGTGAAGCAACGCGCCTCACTTGCCGTCGATCGTCACGTTGAGCGCGCTGAGCACCGCATTGATCGGGTTTCCGATCGTGGTGGTCTGGCCACCCGCAAAGAGCAGTGCCACCGGATTGGCCGAAGCGTTGTCGGTGACGATGAGCGAGCCCGAGTCGCCGGAGCGGCTGAAGGCGCCGCGGCGGCCGGTGATGACCACCTGGTTGACGAAGCGCGCCACGCCCCGCGTGTACTGGACGTTGATGGTCGCGTTGATGGCGGCGACGGTGCCCCTGGTACAGCCCGTGGTCCGGCCGCACTTCTGGACGGCCATGTTGACGGCGGCGGTCGCCGTAGTGCTGCTGGGCTCGCCGTACCCGCCGCTGAACGTCGCGGTGCCGACGTTTCCGGCAGTGGTAGCCGCGATGGCCGCGTCGACGGTGTTGTTGCCGCTGAATGAGATCGGCACGAACTGGCTCAGCGTGGCGATGCCGCTTCCGGCCGGCGTGCTGCACTGCGGCGCGGTATCGAATCGGCCCGGCTGGATGATCTCGCTGCCCGCCTGAGCCTCGTTCTCCTCCGCGAGCACATGGTTGTTGCTCAGGATGTATGGCTGCCCGCCCTTGACCACGCGGGCGCCAAGGGTGCCTGCGGAACAGGAGCCCACGTTCCCGATGGATACGCCGATCGGAACCGGCCGCGCGAACGTTCCGGTGGGATCCACTGCGCCATCCCCGCTGCCACCTCCGCCACCGCCGCCGCCGTTGCCACCCTTCGGCTGCGGATCCGCGATGATCTTGCCTGTCGGGATGAGCCGCACCGGCACGCCATCGAACTCGCGCCGGATGCCGCCCACGGCGGCGTGCTCGGTCAGGATGACGAGTGCGCCTTTGCGGCCATCGGTCGTCGTGCCGACGCCCACGCCTTCGACGCCTGCAATGGCCATGATGCTCGCCTCGTGGCGGGCCTGCGCGGCCATGGCGGCACGAAGGTCGGGCCCCGGGGTACCGCCGCGGGCCAGGTCGGCAGAATCACTCGGGGTCGTGCTGTCCGGGCTGCAGGCGGCCGCAAAGGCAATGACTGCCAGAACGACGGTTCTGCCCGCGCACCGCGCGAGCGGAAGGATGATTCGATGCATCGGTTCCTCGGCAGAGAGTTGGACCGGATCGCAGGTGGGCGGTCACGGCCGAGAGCGGGGCCGTGGGATCGGCCCGGGATTCTCACGATAGGAATCCGGCGCGGATTGCGCCAGAGGGAGGCGTCAGCGGGTCGGGCGGATGATCGCCGTGACCGGGAAGTGGTCCGACGGGAATCGCCCCGCCGCCGACGTGGTGACGATGGCGGCGTCGATGATGGTCCAGGCGCCCGATACGAGAATGTGGTCGATCTTGTCGCCACCCCGCGCGCCCGTGAAGCCGTTGAAGGTGCCGGCGAGCGTGTCCGCGGGATGCGCCACACGATAGGTATCGCGCAGGCGAGGCGACGAGACGGTGCCGGGTGAGAGCTCGCCGGCCCCGGTCAGGAACCGGTACGCCGGATTCGCCTCGCCGGAGTTGAAGTCGCCCATCACGATCACAGGCTCGTCATCGTGACGCGCGAGGCGCGTCGCGAGGAGCTCGGCACTGCGCTCCCGCGACGGCTGCGACTCGTGATCGAGGTGGAGATTGTACACCACGAAGGTGCCGCCGGTCGTCACGTCCCTGAGCCGGGCCCAGGTCGCAATCCGCGTAATGCGGTTGCCCCAGCTCGTCGAGCCCGGAACATCCGGCGTGTCCGAGAACCAGAAGGTGCCGCTGTCGAGCGGCTCGTAGCGGCCATGGCGGAACAGGATTGCCGAGTATTCGCCGGCCGTCCTGCCATCATCCCGGCCCACGCCGAGCTCGGTGTAGCCGGGCACTGCGGTCCCGATCTCGTCGAGCTGCCCGCGCAGCGCCTCCTGCACGCCGAGGAGATCCGGCCGGTAGTCGCGGATCACGTCGAAGACGAGGTTGCGCCGGAAGGGCCACGAGTTGGCCCCGTCGTCCGCCGTGCCGTAGCGGATGTTGAACGTCATCACCCGGAGCGCCGTGGGGTCCTCGGCGGGCGTGAGCGCGGGCGTGCACGCCGCGAGACAGAGGAGCACCAGCAGGGCGAGCCGCTCCCTGAGCCGGGGGGGGTGTGGTCGGCGCATCATCCGGCGGTCTCCTGTGTATCGTTGAGCAATGCGTCGAGGTGCGCCTCGATCTCCGCGATGTCCCGCCAGACGCTCGAGGCTCCGGCAGCGAGGAGGGCATTCGCGTCGTTGCCGCCCGAAATGACACCGATGCAGGTCACGCCCGCCTGGCGCGAGGCCTGCGCGTCGTACGGCGTGTCGCCGATCATGGCGCACTCGCGGGGCTCGAGGCGCAGCTTCCGCACCGCCGCCTCGACCAGGTCGGGCGCGGGCTTCGTCTCCTCGATGTCGTCGGCGTTGACGAGCGTCTCGCCGAGCGAGGTGAGATCGAGCCCGGCGCTGCGCCCGAGCGCCTCCAGGTGCTCCCGGCTGCTCGACGTGGCGAGCGCCGTGCGCACACCGCGCTTCCGCAGCGTTTCGAAGATCTCGCGCGCGCGCGGAAAGGCCGGCAGCCGCTTGCGCTTCGCAATCGCGAGGAATTCGTCCGAGTGCCGCTCACGCAGCGCCTCGCCCTCGCGCTCCTCGGCTTCCTCACCGACGATCGACGGCACGAGCTTGTCGCCGCCCTTGCCGATCTCGACCGTGATCCGCTCGCGCGAGACGTCGTGCCCATGCGCCGCGAACGCCGCATGCCACGCCTCGACGTGCGCGGCGTTGCTGTCCACCAGGGTTCCGTCGATATCGAAGATGAACGCGCGGAAGGCCATCGATTTCCGGTGGGAGATGGAGAGGCGCGGAAGGACGGGAGTGGAACCGCAGCCCACTCCCGCCCTCGCGCGTCACCCGGTCAGAAGAGGTACCGCAGCCCAGCCTGGAACTGGCGCGGCTCGCCGAGCCCCGAGCGGATCGTACCGTCGAAGTTGAGGAAGGTACCACCCGACGCCGGATCCTTGAAGTTGTCGGCGTTGGTGACGTTGAAGACCTCGATGATCGCTTCGAGCGTGCCGCGCCCGAAGGCGAATGGCTTCGAGAGCCGGATGTCCCAGGAGAAGTAGCCGTTGTCCCGGCGGAGCGTGTTGCGCTGGAGGATCGTGCCGTCCGCGCAGAGGCGGTCCGTCGCGAGCGCGGCCCGCTCGACGGCGCCGGGAACGGTCGGGGTGCAGTCCTGCGACGCCGGCTGCGGCGAGTAGAGGCTCAGCCGGTTGTTGAAGTAGAGGTCGCCCGGCAGGATCGCCAGGAACCAGGCATTGACGCGGTGCCGCTGGTCCCGGTCGCTCCAGTTGTACTCCCGGTCGAGCGCGTCGGCCCGCGCGTAACGGAAGATGAACGGGTCACGCTCGTTGTCGTCGTCCGACTTGTCGAAGGAGAGCGTGTAGTTGAGCTGGAACTGCAGCCGCGAGCCGCCCATTCTCCGCAGCTCCGCCGTAATGCCGTTGTAGCGTGACCGGGCCGAGCTCTGCACCACCGTGAGCACGCCGATACCGTTGCCGCCCTCGAGCCCCGTGCCCCAGGGGCTCCCGAACACCGGATCGTTCGCGTTGAAGAACCGCGTCAGGAAATCGGTCCGGGCGTGGGTATAGCTGATCCCCGCCGCGATGCCGTTGCCGACCGCACGCTCGTAGCCCACCGTGGCCGTGAACGTGCGCGGGTTCCTGAAATCCTTGTCGAAGACGAAGACGCCCGGCTGGAAGGGCCCGCCTGCAGGCGTCGGCAGGAGCTCGCCGTACGCGGGCGGCGGACCGAGCACGTTGGTCAGCTCGCTGTTGCGGAAGATGGTCTGACCTCGCGAGCCGTCGGTGCTTCGGCTGCTCGCGAGATTGAGCCCGGGGATGCGGGCGTAGTAGAGCCCGGCGTTGGCGCGGATGACCTGGGACCCGTCGCCGGCCACGTCATAGGCTATGCCGAGCCGCGGCTGGAACATTCCCTTGTCCGACGGAATCGTCCCGTCGCCGGGGAATTCGAAGGTGCCCTGCGCGTTGGTCACGGTCTCGCCGATGAACGGCGCGTAGAAGAGATCCTCGATCGGCGTGATCAGGTCGGGCTGGATCTGCGCCTCCCAGCGGAGGCCGTAGTTGAGCGTGAGATTCGACTGCGGCTTCCAGCTGTCCTGGATGAAGAGCGCAAACTCGTTCTGGATGATTTCCTGCGTGCCCGCCTCGTCGACGGTGAGCCCGCCCACGCCCGCCTGCTGGAGGTAGAGGGCCACCGGGCCCGTGATGGTCGTGCCGGGCGGGCACGTTCCATCGGTGTCGGTGCTCCCGTCGGAGCATTCGACGTAGAGATTCCCGTTTTCGACGTAGTTGAGGAACCCGTCCACCGATGTGAACCCGATGCGTCCGTTCCCGAAGCCGCGGAACGTCTGCTTGACGCCCGTCCGGTTCCACTCCCCGCCGAACTTGAAGAGGTGGCTACCGCTCACGATGGAGACGTTGTCGAGCACCTGGAAGCGGTAGTCGTAGGCGTCCACCGGAATGAAGAACGGCATGCCGATGCGGTAGCCGCTGAATCCGCCCGGACCGACGAAGCCGATGTCGGTATCGGGGAACGGGCGGCCGGTCTCGGGATTGATCGGCCCTTCGTAGGGACGCGGCCGCTCTTCGCGCGCGAGCTGAAAGCGGAACTCGTTGGAGAGCGCGGAGGAGAACTGGGAATTGAGGCTGCCGTTCACCGCGTGCGAGAAGTCCCGCTCCACGGCATTGGCACTCGCACCCCAGAAGTCCACGTCGAAGGTCCCGTTCTCCTGGCGCGAGTTCGTGTAGTTGTACTTGAGCGTGGCATTGTGCCGGTCGCTGAGTCTGAAATCGAGCTTGGCCAGCACCGCGTTAGCGGCGTTGGTCCGGGCGATCGACCCGAAATCCCCTGCGAGCGCGCCGCCGAAGGCGGTATCGGTGAAGGCCACGAGGCGCGGATCGATCAGGTCGAGGCGATCGGTCTGCTTCGTCTCGTTGTAGACCTGCTGGTCGTAGGCCACGAAGAAGAAGACCCGGTCCCGGACGATGGGACCGCCGAGCGTCGCGCCGAACTGGTGCTGGGCGTAGTCGGGCGAGAAGCCGGATACCGTGCCGCCGGGGAAGGTGTGACGGAAGTCGGCCGACAGGGCGTC
>DASTUP010000228.1:0-4153 GCA_035759585.1 Gemmatimonadales bacterium
AGTACGAGAGGACCGAGACGAAGCGACCGCTCGTGTACGGGCTATCCTGCCAAGGGTATCGCCCGGTAGCGATGTCGCGCGGAGATAACCGCTGAAAGCATCTAAGTGGGAAACTCTTCCCAAGATGAACACTCCTGGACCTTAAGGTCCCTGAAGGGCCCTGGGAGACTACCAGGTTGATAGGGCGCAGATGTACGGGCTGCAAGGCCTTTAGTCGAGCGCTACTAATCGCCCGTGAAGTTTGATCTCTCCCCCTTGGGGGAAATCAGATGATTCCCCGCATCAGTGGGCGGGTCGTTGACCCGCCCGATACACCATCCATCCACTCAATTCGTCATTTTCGCATGGGAGGCTCACGGGTCTCCGATCGCAGGAGTGCGTCGCACTGCGACGCACGCGCCAAATGGCTGACGACTAGCGCGCGGGGGCCACACCCGTTCCCATTCCGAACACGGTAGTTAAGCCCCGTAGCGCCGATGGTACTGCCATCGAGAGGTGGTGGGAGAGTAGGCCGTCGCCAGCCTTATCTTGAAAGCCCGGGATCCAGCAATGGATCCCGGGCTTTCGTTTTTCCGCACGTCGCCCCCGGCGCTGGCGGTCGCTCCCGGAAGTGCCTACCTTCGACGCACCCCACCTCAGAGAGTCTCATGGTCCCTGAACGCGTCGTTCGCTTCGCGCTCGTCACCCTTCCGCTGCTCGCCGGCTGCCGGTCAGCCGCGTCAGGAGCCGCGCCAACGACCGCCACCGTGGCCGCCGCCGTGCCGATCACGGAGGCCAGCGTGGCCCGGCAGCTCAGCACGCTGGCCCACGATTCGATGGAGGGGCGCCGGACGGCGACCGCCGGCGAGCGCCGCGCCGCGCGCTTCATTGCGGCCGAGATGGAGCGCATCGGGCTCGAGGCAGCCGGCGACAGCGGATATCTGCAGCGGGTCACGCTGACGGCGCTCGTGGGCCAGAATGGTGCCGTGCGGCTGCGGTTGGGTCTCCCTGACTCCGCCGGCAACCTGCCAACCGGCGAGCCCAGGGAGGCGTTCAATGTGCTGGGAGCGATTCCGGGCTCCGATCCAGTGCTCCGCGATGAAGTGGTCATCGTCGGGGCGCACTTCGATCATCTTGGCATCGGACGCGCGGTGGAGGGGGACTCCATCTACAACGGCGCCGACGACGATGCCTCCGGCGTGGTGGCGACCCTCGGCATTGCCGCCGCGCTAAGGGCGGGACCGGCCCCGAGGCGCACCGTGCTCTTCGCGGCCTTCACAGGCGAGGAGATGGGCCTGCTCGGCACCCGCTGGTACATTGCCCGGCCGACCTATCCGATCGAACGCACCGTGGCCAACCTGCAGGTCGAGATGATCGGCCGGCCCGACTCGCTGGCCGGTGGCCCGGGGAAGGGGTGGCTCACGGGCTACGAGCGATCCACGATGGGGGATATGCTCAAGGCGTCGGGCAGCCCGATCGTCCCTGATCCGCGCCCAAGCCAGAATTTCTTCATGCGCAGCGACAACATCGCCTTCGCCAGGCTCGGCATTCCGGCGCACACCCTTTCGTCGTTCAATCTCCACCAGGACTATCACCGGCCATCGGACGAGGCGAATGCGGCGGATATCCCGCACATGACGGCCGTCATCCGGGCTGCAGCCGACATGGTGCGCCAGCTCGCGGATGGTCCGAGGCCCGAGTGGCACCCGGGCGGGCGGCCCTGAACCATGCAGCTGACCTCGCTCGACTGGCTCATCGTCGTCGTCTCGATCGTCGTGTCGTTCATCCCGGCGATCGTGCTTGCGCGCCGGGCAGGATCGAGCACCGCGGAGTTCTTCACGTCCGGTCGCTCGGCTCCGTGGTGGCTCATCGGCGTGTCGATGGTCGCGACGACCTTCAGCACCGATACCCCGAACCTCGTGACCAACCTGGTCCGCGAGCGGGGAGTTTCCAACAACTGGCTCTGGTGGTCGTTCCTGTTGACCGGGATGGCCACCGTCTTCTTCTATGCCCGGCTCTGGCGCCGGTCCGGCGTGCTTACCGATCTCGAGTTCTACGAGCTCCGCTACAGCGGAAAGGCCGCCTCGGCGGTGCGCGCCTTCCGCGCCGTCTATCTCGGTCTCTTCTTCAATTGTGTCATCATGGCGTCGGTGAACCTGGCCGCTGCCAAGATCGCGAACGTGCTCCTCGGCTGGCCGATGTGGCAGACACTGCTCGTCTGTGCGGTGCTCAATGTGGCTTTTGCGGCCACCTCCGGACTCTGGGGCGTCCTCGTCACCGACTTCCTGCAGTTCGGCATCGCGATGGGGGCGTCGGTGGCGGCTGCCGTCTATGCGCTCAAGCAGCCGGAGGTCGGCGGCCTTTCGGGCCTCGTGTCCCGGATCGATCCGGCCACGCTCTCGCTCCTTCCCGACTTCGGGGATTGGGGCCTCACGCTGTCGGTGCTGATCATTCCGCTGACCGTGCAGTGGTGGTCGGTCTGGTATCCCGGCGCCGAACCGGGAGGTGGGAGCTACATCGCGCAGCGCATGCTGGCCGCGAAGAGCGAGCGGGACGCCCTTGCCGGCACGCTCTTCTTCAATGTGGCGCATTACGCACTCCGGTCCTGGCCGTGGATCATCGTGGCGCTCGCGTCGATTCTCGTGTATCCGACGCTCGGCGATATCGCGCGGACCTTCCCGCACGTCGATCCGAAGCTGATCGGGCACGACATGGCGTACCCCGCGATGCTCCGCTTTCTCCCGTCGGGCCTGCTCGGCCTCATGGTGGCCGGACTCCTGGCCGCGTATGTCTCGACGATTTCGACCCACCTGAACTGGGGCACCTCGTACCTCATCCATGACGTCTACCGCCGCTTTCTGAGGCCGGGGGCCTCGGAGAAGCACTACGTCATGATGGGCCGCCTCACGACGGCGGTACTCATGGTGGTGGCAGCGCTCATTACCTATCTCCTCGAGACGGCGAGCACCGCCTTCCAGCTCCTGCTCTCGATCGGAGCGGGGACGGGCCTGCTATATCTCCTGCGCTGGTTCTGGTGGCGGATCAATGCGTACAGCGAGATCGCCGCCATGGTCTCCTCGTTCGCCGTCGCGCTCGGCTTCTTCATCGCTCGGAAGCAGGGCGCCGCCATCGCCGATCACACGGCACTCCTCGTCACGGTCGCCGCCACGACGATCGCCTGGATCGCGACGACGCTGCTGACACGGCCCACGGAGCGCGCACAGCTCGTCGCCTTCTACCGGAAGGTTCGGCCGGCCGGGAGCGGCTGGGGGCCGGTGGCAGCGGAAGCGGGGATCGGGCCCTCGCCCGATTCGATGAGCCTCGCGCTGCTTGGATGGGTGCTGGGGTGCGCGTTCGTCTATGCGGCGCTCTTCGGAACCGGCAGCTTCCTCTTCGGCAACACGGCACAGGGGATGATGTGGCTGGTCGTCTTCGTCATCAGCGGGCTGGGCCTGCTCCGGACGGTGCCGCGTCTATGGAGGGGGGCCGGGAGCGAGGCGGGGAGCTGATCGGTTCCGTGGGCCATTCAGCTCTCAACGCGAAGGCACGAAGCCGCGAAGTCACGAAGCAAAGATCTCAGGTCATGACCGTTCACCGGGGAAAATTCATGGCACACCGTACCCGCTGGGGTCTCGTGCTTCTCGTCGTCGGTGCGGCCCCCGTTGCCGCCCAGCAGCCGCTCAGCGGATGGGACAAGGCCGTGCCTGCTCAGGAAGCCCCGCGAGTCTATCTGCTCGTCGACATGGAGGGGATGGGCTCGGCGGTGAAGTCGCAGGAAGTGATTGCCGGGAACGAGGGGCCGGCCTATCGCGAGCGGACGGGGCCGGATTACTGGGACCATTACCGCGAGATGCTCACCGCCGAGACGAATTCGGCGATCCGGGGGGCGCGGAGAGGCGGGGCGCGGTCGTTCGTCGTGAACGAGGGCCACGGCGGCAACCGCTTCGCGAACCTCCTGCCGTGGGCGCTCGACCAGGAAGCGATCCTCATCCGCGGCTATCCCCGGCCGATGGTGATGAGCACCGGCATCGACAGCACGTTCAGCACGATCATGATGCTCGCCATGCATGCGTCGTCCGCGCGGCGCGGCGTCATGGCGCACAGCTATGCGTTCGCGGCGTTCACGGTCAACGGCACCCCGCTCAATGAGGTCGGCATCAACGCACTCGTGGCG
>DASTUP010000229.1:0-7737 GCA_035759585.1 Gemmatimonadales bacterium
GCACCGCGCACGGAGCGTGTGATCGCCGAGATCACGCTGGCGGACGCCGATGGCTCGCACGGCTTTGCACGCCGCCGCCGCACCGGCGAGTTCCGGACGATCCGCATGCCGGTATGGGATCGGTTCGAGTCCCGGCGGAACGAAGCGCTCCCGGCGGCATACCTCGTTCCGGATACGCTGCAGACGATCGTCGCGCTGCTGCGCCGTCAGGGCGTGGTTGTCACCCGGCTTCCATCCGGGTGGACCGCGCCGTCGGAGGCCTTCCAGATCTCGACGTTCTCGAAAGCCGAGCGGGCCTTCGAAGGCCACCAGATCGCCCAGGTGAATGGCGCCTGGGAGGTCGGTCCCGATTCGGCGTCCGGGGTGTGGTGGTACGTGACGACCTCGCAGCCCCTCGGGATTCTGGCGGCATACCTTCTCGAGCCTGCGGGGGAGGACGGAGTCGTCGCATGGAACTTCCTCGATGATCGGCTGGCGGTCGGGTCCGCCTATCCGATCCTCAGGCTCCGGGCGCCGCTCGGCGGAGGTGGAAGATGAAAGCGGCCCCGCTCACGCCGGAGGCAGGGAGACCCGCTCCGCCGTTCTCGCTTCCATCCGACCAGGGCGACACGGTGACGCTCGCCTCCCTTCGCGGCAAGCCCGTCGTGCTCTACTTCTATCCGAAGGACGATACGAGCGGGTGCACGACCCAGGCGTGCGAGTTCCGGGACCGCTGGCAGGACGTTGAGTCGCGCGGGGCGGTGGTGCTCGGTATCTCTCCGGACGGGCTCCGCTCGCACGAGAAGTTCCGCAGGAAGTTCCAGCTTCCCTTTCCACTCCTGGCCGACGAGGATCACTCGGTGGCGGAGGCCTATGGAGTGTGGGGAGAGAAGTCGATGTTCGGGCACCGGTATCAGGGCATCCTGCGCACGACGTTCCTCATTGCGCCCGACGGCACCATCGCGCGCGTCTTTCACAAGGTCAAGCCGGAAGGCCATGCGGCCGAAGTCCTCGCCGCGCTCGACGATCTCTGAGCGTGTCGGTACTTCTACGGATTTCCCGGCCCGGGCGTCCTGCGGTACACTCTCCGCGCATCCGCAGTTCACGCTTCCGTATCCGTACGGCACTTCCGAACATGCGAGGTAGCCCCATTCGAACCATCGTACTGGCCGGCGCAGTGGCTCTGCTCGGCGCCTGCGCGCGTCCCGAGCCCTCGCCCACGCCGGCAACGGCCGTCGCCGGAGATTCGCTGCTCTTCCCGGGCGAGCGGCATCTCCGGAATCCACGGCAGCTCACCTTCGAGGGCAACAACGCCGAGGCCTATTTCTCCCGGGACGGGCGCCAGCTGATCTTCCAGCGCCAGGTGGACGGCCAGAACGCCTGCGACCAGCAGTTCGTGATGAACGTGGACGGAACCGGACTCCGGCGCGTTTCCAACGGCGAGGGCCGGACCACGTGCGGCTATTTCTACGATGACGACCGCCGCATCCTCTACAGCTCGACGCACCGGCATTCCCCCGAGTGTCCCGAGCCACCCGACCACTCCCAGGGCTACGTCTGGCCGCTCGGACATTTCGAGATCTACTCGCAGCGGCTCGACGGTGGCGACCCCGTGCAGCTCACCAGCAACGGTGCCTACAACGCCGAAGCGACCGTCTCCCCCGATGGACGCCGGGTGATCTTCACGAGCACCCGGGACGGCGATATCGAGCTCTATACCATGAATCCTGACGGCTCGGACGTTCGTCGGGTCACGAACCGGGTGGGCTATGATGGAGGGGCGTTCTTCTCGCCGGACGGGCGGCGGATCGTCTGGCGCGCGCAGTATCCCGAGTCGGCCTCGGATACGGCCGACTACCGCCGGCTCCTCGCGCAGCGACTGGTTCGGCCGAGCCGCCTGGAGCTGTGGGTTGCGGACGCGGACGGCTCGAACGCGCGCCAGGTCACGCGGCTGGGAGGGGCAAATTTCGCTCCGTTCTTCCATCCGGACGGGGAGCGGATCATCTTTGCCTCGAACCACGAGAACCCGCGAGGCCGGAACTTCGACCTCTACATCGTCGGGCTGGATGGTTCGGGGCTCGAGCGGGTGACGGCGTCTCCCGAGTTCGACGGGTTCCCGATGTTCAGCCCCGACGGGCGGCAGCTCGTCTTTGCGTCGAACCGGAATGCCCGCGTCGCGGGCGAGACGAACATCTTCATCGCTGACTGGATCGAATGACCGAATCGGCACGGACGAGCTCTCCTTCGGGAGCCGAGCGGCCCAGGGCTCCGGCTCCGCCGCCGGCGCCTCCGGCCAGGGAGGAGTCCGCGCTCCGGGAATGGACCAAGTCGATCGCCTTTGCGGTCATCGCCTGGCTCATCCTCAAGACGTTCCTGCTCGAGGCCTTTCGCATCCCGTCGTCCAGCATGGAGAACACCCTGCTGGTCGGCGACTTCCTCTTCGTCAACAAGGCCATCTACGGCGCCGCCGTTCCCTTCACCGATGCGCACCTTCCGGCATTCCGGGAGCCGCGGCGCAACGAGATCCTCGTCTTCAACTCGGTGGAAGAGGATCTCGACGTCGTGAAGCGGGCGGTCGGCGTGGCGGGTGACACGCTCTCGATGCGCGGCGGCGCGCTCTATCTCAACGGTCGGGCGGTGGATGAGCCGTACGTGGTCCATGCCGATATCTCGAAGAGCGAAGCGCCTGCGATCCGCGCGCGAATGCGCGCCTGGCAGCTGCAGCACTACGTCGGCGGGAATCCCGAGAGCTACGCTCCCGACCTCCAGAACTGGGGGCCGATCGTGGTGCCGCCGAACTCCTATTTCATGATGGGAGACAACCGGGAGGAATCGCACGACAGCCGCACCTGGGGCTTCCTGCCGCGGGAGAACGTGCAGGGCACGCCGATGTTCATCTATTACAGCTATGACGGCGAGAGCTGGCGGTCGCTGCCATGGCTCACCGACATCCGCTGGAGCCGGTTCTTTCACCGGCCCCGATGATGCGCTGGCGCGTGCCTCGTCCGCTCGCCGTCCTCTGGGACTGGACCAAGTCCGTCGGCGCGACGGTGCTGATCTTCCTGCTGCTTCGCACCTTCGTGATGGAGGGGTTCCATATTCCCTCGGGCAGCATGGAGCGCACGCTGCTCGTGGGCGACTGGCTCTTCGTCAACAAGGCGCTCTACGGCGCCGAAGTTCCCTTCATCGGCGCCCGCCTTCCGGCCATCCGCGAGCCCGAGCTCGGCGAGATCGTCGTCTTCGATTCCAAGGAGGACGACAACAAGGTCGTCAAGCGGCTCGTCGGCATGCCGGGCGATACGCTCGAGATGCGGGCCGGCCATCTCTACCGGAACGGCCGCGCGGTCGCCGAGCCCTATGCCATCCACATCGACACGACGCGCTCGGCGGGACCGTTCCGCGAGCAGATGCGCGAGTGGCAGCTGCCCTACCTCATCGGCAGGGATCCGCGCACCTACCTTCCCGATCTCCAGGACTGGGGACCGATCGTCGTGCCGGCCGATTCGCTCTTCGTGATGGGGGACAACCGGGAGAATTCCTACGACAGCCGCTATTGGGGATTTCTCTCCCGCGCGAGCGTGCGCGGCACGCCGATGTTCATCTATTTCAGCTGCGATGCCGAGAGCTTCCGCCAGTGCCTAGGCGAGATCCGCTGGCACCGCTTCTTCAGCGGACTGCACTGAGCCCGCGGCCGCGGCAATGACGGCCGCGCCCGCTGCCGCATAAAAGGGTGCTGCCGGTCCCGCGACCTGGCCGAGGAAACCCGCGGCCGGCGGCCCGATGATCCGCGCGATGGCCCCCGCGCTCTGCAGCATCCCCAGCGTCCCACCCTGTTCGTCCCGCGCCGTTCGCCGCGATACCAGGCCCGCGAGGCTCGGACCCACCAGGCAGAAGCCGGTCGTGAGCAGTGCGATCGCGGCGAGCAGCCCGCCGGTCGACCTGGCGATCATGGGAAAGAGCGCGAATCCCGCGGCCATGAGCGCGCTGCCGGTGATCACGAGCCGCCGCTCGCCGAAGCGCGGCGCGAGCCGCCCGACGAGCCGGCCCTGCACCACGATCGTGATGAGGCCGATCACGACGAAGAAGCTGGACACGGCGCTCCTGCCGTAGCCCAGGACGTCCTGCGAGTAGAGCGGGAACGAGACGTAGATCGCCGTGAACGCGAGGGTGGACGCGAACATGACGCCGAACGGCGAGCGGAAGCGGATCCACGAGCGGGTGAGCGGGCGGTATTCCGGCCTGCGCCGCACCTCGGTTTCGGGCAGGGTGGCCAGGGCGAGGAAGAAGTTGGCCGCGGCGATGCCGGAGGCGATCAGCCCGGGCAACGCATCGCCATAGAGACTCGCGCTGCCGCCGATGGCAGGCCCGATCGTGAATCCCAGTCCGAATGCGGCCCCGATGAGCCCCATCGCATGCGAGCGGCGCTCGGGAGGCGTAATGTCGGCGAGGTACGCCTGGGCGACGTGCACTGTGGCGCCGGTCGCTCCGGAAACGATTCGCGAGAAGAGCAGCATCGCGAAACTGCCGGCCAGCCCGAAGACGAGATAGGATACGGCGCTGCCTGCCAATCCGATCAGCAGGACCGGCCGCCGGCCGATCCGGTCACTCAGGCGGCCCCATTTCGGCGCGAGGAGAAAGGTCAGGAGCGAGTCGGTGGCCACGAGGGCGCCGATGAGCGCGGCGTTGCCGGTGAATCGCGCCCCGTAGCTCGGAAGGAGGGGCAGGACGATGCCGAACCCGATGAGATCGAGAAAGACGGTGAGAAAAACGCGGGTCTGAGAGGGCATCGGGCGTGGAGGATGCCCGGGCCCGGGGCTCAGGTCAAGCTGGTGTGATGCTTGCTATACCCGCGGGCGGCTCGGTTCCTCGGGGGCCCGAAGAGCTCCCGCAGGCCGATCGATGTAGACGGCACTCCGGCCGCAGCCGGCGCAGGTGAGCGTAACCCGGCACGCCGGTTCATCGGAGCAGCGATCGGGGACGCGGTGGATTTCAGTGGAGTTGCAGGAGGGACAGACGAGGGGTTTCCGGTCCCGATCGGCGGCGATCAGGACCAGGGCTTCGGGTGCACGGTATTCCTTGATCCCCCGACGTCCCATTTTGGCACCCCCCTGCGGGCGGCATGTGACCCCCCGCATTCGACTTTCAATGTATCGTTCCCCACCGACCGCAAATAGAGCGGGGGACACGATAGAGGAGTGATATGATGCGTATTCTCGCGGGTTTGACTTTCGTCGCACTGCTGGCGGCCACCCAGGTAGGGGAAGCCCAGGCACAGCGGACGCACGTGATCCAGATGGACGGAAGCGCCGAGCAGGAGGAGTACAGCTTTGCGCCCGCCACCATCAACGCCAGGCCCGGGGACGTTCTCGTTTTCCGGGTGGCCGGGGGTGGGAACCACGGGGTATCGTTCGAATCGGGCATGCCGGCGGCTGCCAGAACGGCGCTCAATGCGGCCATGCGGGACCGCGTTGGCGATCTTCGGAGCCCACTGCTCTCGCGGGGATCGGAGTATCGGATCGCACTCCCGGCCAATATGCCGAAGGGGCGGTACCGGTTCTTCTGCCTGCCGCACCGGGCGTATGACGAGGTCGGATATCTGGTGATCGAGTAGCGGCTGGCAGGGCTTGAGGATTACGAGTCGGCGCACGAGGGTTAGTAGCTCCTACTACTAACTCTCGTGCGCTTGACGTCCTCCATGCAGGACAATACGTTCCCGCCTTGATCCGTGCCTCCGCACGGAAACCGGGAGGGACCGTTGGAACTCGGCAGCTCACAGATTTCATCGCTCATGGAGACGCTTCCCGGGATTGCGCAGGTGCTGCGCAGCCCGGTCGCGGATGCCATGGTGCACCTCTCGCGCGCCGCGGCTCGCCTGGAGGAGTTCCGCATTGCGGATACCGAGGAGCTCCTCCGGTACGCCGTCCGGCGAAGCCTGCTGAGTCACGACGAAGCGGAGCGCGTGATCGCCGAGGTTCAGGCGGCGCAGCAGAAGCGGATCGATCGTGCCGCAGATCGAGCGGCGGACCGCGCTGCGCATCCCCCGCGTCCCAAGCCGCGCCCCAAGCCGAAGGCCGCCTCGAAGCCGAAGCCGAAAGCACAGCGCAAGCCGGTGAAGTCGGCCCGCCCGGTCAAGGCCGCTCGCAAGCCGGCAGCAAAGGCAAGAAAGCGCTAGGCGGCTTCGGCAGGGAAACGCAACGACGGCAGGGAAGATCGGCACACCCGACTTTCCTGCCGTTCTCGCGTTCAGGCGTCAATCGCGAAACGAACTGAAAGCCCGCGGGTGCCGCCTTTTCCTATGTCTTGAGATCCCGCACCGCGCTCGTGAGCCGTTGCGCACCCTGCAGGAGCTCGCCGGCGGCGGCTGCCATCTGTTCGGTGCTGGCGCTCTGTTCTTCCGCTGCCGCCGTCACTTCCTCGCTCGCCGCGGCGTGCTCGTTCGCGCTCTGAGACACCTGCACCGTGCGCCGGCCGAGCTCGTCCACGATCTGCCGATGCTGCTCCGCCTCGCTCGCCACCGCGCGGGCCGCTTCATGCACGTCCTCGACGGCCAGCGCGATTTCCTCGAGCGCACTCGCCGCCGCCGTCGCCACGGTCTCGATGCCGGCGACCTTGGCCGAGCCGACCTCCATCGTGCCCGAGACGTTGCGCACCTGCTTGCGGATGAACTCCACTGTCGTGGTCACGTTCTCGGCCGCGTGCGCGCTCGAGTCCGCCAGCCGCCGCACTTCCTCCGCGACGACGGCAAACCCGCGCCCATGCTCCCCCGCTCGCGCCGCTTCGATCGCGGCATTGAGCGCGAGGAGGTTCGTCTGCGAGGAAATCTGCTTGATCAGGTCGATGAACTCGGTGATCGCCTCGCTCTGCTTGGCGAGCTCCTGCACCTGACCCGCGGAAGTCCTGACGACTTCCCGCACGTCCAGCAGCGTCCGGCCAGCCGCCTCGACGTCGGTCCGGTGCTCCGCCGCGAGCCCCCGGATCCGCTCGCCGAGCTTGACGACCCGGGCCGCCGCCTGCGCGTTCGTGACCGAGGCGGCGCGCAGCTCCTCGAGGAGCTGCCCTGCCTGCTCCATCCCGCTTCGCTGCTGCTCCGCGCTGTTGGCCACGCGGACCATTGCGGTCGAGATCTCGCCGCTCGAGGCAGCGAGCTCTTCGCTCATGGCGGAGAAGTCGGTGGCGCTGCTGCTGATGATGTTCGACTCGCGCGCCACCGTGCCCACGATACCGCGCAGCCGGGCGCCCATGTGGTCCATGGCGAGGGCGAGCCGCTCGAGCTCGGTCGGCATGTCGGCGCGCTCGAGCGGACGGAGGTCGCCGCCGCCGAAGCGGTCGGCGTCGGCGATGAGGCGGGAGAGCGGCTGGTCCACCGACCGCACGGTAGCCGTCGAGGCGATCACGCCGATGGCGAGCACGATGAAGAAGAGAAGCCCGAGCCAGGCGCGGCGCTTGCCGGCCTGCTCCTGCAGCTCCACGGCCCGGCTCCGCGCGCGCTCCGCCTGCGCCGCCGACAGCGCCTTCACCTCGCTGAGGAGCGTGTCGGCGGGCCCGCGCGCCATTTCCGCAAACCGCTGCGCTTCCTCGGGGCGGCCGAGATCGGTCAGCGCGTGCGCGGTGGCATAGGCGACTTCGATCTGCGCCTGTGACGCGGCGACGTTGTTCAGCCGGACACGATCCTGCGTGGTGAGGGCGCCCAGGTCGCGATACCTGCCAAGGAGGGCATACCCGGAATCACCGGTGGCGAGGAATTCGCGGAAGAGCGAC
>DASTUP010000230.1:0-22003 GCA_035759585.1 Gemmatimonadales bacterium
GCGCCGTCCTCGAGGAATGCGGTGAAGTCGGAGACGCGCGCCGCCTGCTGCATGTTATGCGTCACGATGACGATCGTATAGTACCGCTTCAGCTCGACGATGAGCTCCTCGAGCTTCTGCGTCGAGATCGGGTCGAGCGCGGACGCAGGCTCGTCCATCAGGAGCAGCTCGGGACGATTGCCGAGCGCCCGCGCGATGCAGAGCCGCTGCTGCTGCCCGCCCGAAAGCCCGGTGCCGGGCTCGTCGAGGCGATCCTTCACTTCGTCCCAGAGCACCGCCGAGCGGAGGCAGCGCTCGACGAGCTCCGGGAGGTCCCGCTTCGGGACGAGCGCGTTGAGCGACGGTCCATACGCCACGTTGTCGTAGATCGACTTCGGGAAGGGATTCGGCCGCTGGAACACCATGCCCACCCGCTGCCGCAGCGCCACCAGGTCGGTGCCGGGCGCAAAGACCGACTGGCCCTCGACCCGGATGTCCCCCGAGTACTTCGCTCCGGGCACCAGGTCGTTGAGCCGGTTGATCGAGCGGAGAAACGTGGACTTCCCGGATCCCGAGGGACCGATGATGGCCGTCACCGCCTGCCGCGGGATGGTGAGGTCGAGCGACCGGATGACCGGCCGCGCACCATAGGCAAAGCCGAAGCCGGCCACCTCGACGGCAGGAGTCCGGCCGGCCGCCGCCGATGCGCGCGGGGTCAGCGTCGTGCTGCTGATGGCGAGCGGGGCCGCGTCGGTCATCCGAACCGCCCGGTGATGTACGCCTCGGTCTGCTCGTTCTTCGGAGCGGTGTAGATCTGGCGCGTCGGTCCGGTCTCCACCATGGTGCCGAGATAGAAGAATGTCGTCGTGTCCGAGACCCGCGCCGCCTGCTGCAGGTTGTGCGTCACGATGATGATCGTGAAGTCCGACTTGAGGGTGAAGAGCAGCTCCTCGATCCGCTGGGTGCCCTGCGGGTCGAGCGACGCCGTCGGCTCGTCGAGAAGGATCACCTCCGGCTGCGGGGCGATGGTGCGTGCCAGGCAGAGGCGCTGCTGCTGGCCGCCGGAGAGGGCGAGCGCGCCGTCGTCGAGGCGGTCCTTCACCTCGTCCCAGAGGGCCGCCTGCCGGAGCGCGCGCTCCACCACCTCGTCGAGTGCCGCCCCCTTCACCCTCCCCACCCTGTTGTCCACCCGGAGGCCGGCCGCGACGTTGTCGTAGATCGACATCATCGGGAACGGGGTCGGCTTCTGGAAGACCATGCCGATCCGCCGCCGCAGCTGCATGGCGTTGATCCGCGGCGCGTAGATGTCCTCGCCGTCCAGCAGCACGCGGCCCGTGATCCAGCCCCCTTCGCTGAGCTCGTGCATCCGGTTGAGCGTCCGGAGGAAGGTGGACTTGCCGCAGCCCGACGGCCCGATGAGCGCGTGCACCTGGTTCGCCGCAAAGGCGAGCGAGACACCCTTCACCGCCGTGAACTTCCGGTACATCGCGGTGAGCTTGTCCGTTGCGAGACGCGGGCTCGGCTCACCCATGCGTGCCCGCCCCCCGGCGGAGCGCGATGCGGGCTCCGACACTGAGGACGAGTACGACGAGGATGAGGACGAGCGCGCTGGCCCAGGCCAGCTGATGCCACTCTTCATAGGGACCGGTTGCGTACGTGAAGACCGTGAGCGGCAGCGCCGCCATCGGCTGGCTCGGGTCGGCGCTGAGGTACTGGCTGCCGAGCGCGGTGAACAGGAGCGGCGCCGTCTCACCGGCAATGCGCGCCACCGCAAGGAGGCTGCCCGTGATGATTCCGGGGAGCGTGCTTCGCACCACGATGCCGATGCTGGTGCGCCAGCGCGGGTAGCCCAGCGCCAGGGCGGCTTCCCGGAGCGAGTTCGGCACCAGCCTGATCATCTCTTCGGTGGTTCGCAGCACCATCGGGATCATGATCATCGCGAGCGCGGCACTGCCGGCGAGTGCCGAGAAGTGCTTCTGCGTCGCCACGATCCACGCCCAGGCAAAGACCCCGATCACGATCGACGGCGTTCCGTTGAGGACGTCGGCGACGAACCGCGTCACCCAGGTAATGCGGCTGCCGGGGTATTCCGCGCAGTAGATCCCGGCGCCGATCCCCACGGGGAGGCCGAAGAGCGCCGCGAGGCCCACGATGATCAGCGTTCCGACGATGGCGTGGGCCACGCCGCCGCCGGTCTCCCCCGCGGGAGCGGGCGTTTCGGTGAAGAAGGCGAGGTCGAGGCTGCCGGCTCCCTTGATCACCAGATCGGCCAGGATGAACACGAGCGGCAGGACGGCGACGACCACCGCGGCGGCCATGAGGCCGACCATGACGTTGCTCTTGAAGCGCCGGAATGCGCGCCGGTTCACAGCGCCCGGCTCCCGGCCGCGGAGCCGCGCGCCACGCGCCAGATCAGCAGTCGCGCGCCCGCATTGACGATGACGGTGACGCCGAAGAGGAGCAGCGCCACGTAGGCGAGGGCCGAGAGGTGCAGGTCGCCCACTGCCTCCGAGAACTCGTTGGCGATCGCCGCCGCCATCGTGTAGCCGGGCGCGAAGAGCGATGCCGCGATCTCGTGCCGGTTACCGATGAGCATGGTCACGGCCATCGTCTCGCCGAGCGCGCGGCCGAGCCCGAGGATGATCGCGCCGAAGATGCCGGTGCGCGCGTAGGGAATGACGACCGTCCGTACCGCCTCCCAGCGCGTCGCCCCCAGCGCGAGCGACGCCTCCCGCTGGCTCGCCGGCACCGCGATCAGGATCTCCCGCGCGACCGACATGATGTACGGCATGATCATGATGGCGAGGATGATCCCGGCCGAGAGCATCGAAGGCCCGTAGATCGGCCCGTCGAAGATCGGGAGGAAGCCGAGCGTGCTCTGGAGGAACGGAAAGAGCGTCGACCGGAGAACGGGAATGAGGACGAAGATTCCCCAGAGGCCATAGACCACGCTCGGAATCGCCGCCAGGAGGCCGATCACGAAGGCGATCGGCTGCCGGATCGACATCGGCGCGAACTCCGTCAGGTAGACCGCAACCCCGAGCGAGAGCGGCACCGCGATGACGAGCGCGATGAAGGAGGAGAGGAGCGTGCCGAAGATCAGCGGAAAGGCGCCGAACCGCCCGGTGACCGGGTCCCATTCGCTCGATCCGACGAAGCCGAGCCCGAACTCCCCGATGGCGAGTCGCGAGCCGACCCAGAGCTCGTAGACGAGGAACACCAGCAGCACCGGCACCGCCACGGCGGCGAGCGTCAGCAGCGACCGGAAGACGAGGTCGCCTCGGCTCTTCCGCCGGAGATCCGGGTCGGCTGCCGGCGGCGCGCTCGCCACCGGCTCGGGCAGGGTCGTCGAGGTCATCGGGGAAAGCTACAGCCGTCCGATCCGTTCCTGGACCAGCTCGATGACCGGCATGGGGAGCGGCGCGTAATGCAGGTCGGTCGCCATCCGCTGCGCTTCCGGCGTGATCATCCAGGTCATGAACTCGCGCAGGATTCGCGCCTTGGCCGTGTCCCTCGGCTCAGGACGCACGAGCAGCCAGGTGAACGAGGCGATCGGGTAGGCCGCCTCGCCGGGCGGGTTGGTGATCGAGACCCGGAAATCAGTCCCCGCCTGCAGGTCGGCGGATGCGGCGGCGGCGGACACGCTGGCGAGCGTCGGCTCGACGAAGTTCCCGGCGGCGTTCTGGATGTCGGCGTACGGCAGGCCGTTGCTGATGGCGTAGATGAGCTCGACGTAGCCGATGGTCCCTTCGTTCTGCTTGACCTGCTGCGTCACCCCTTCGTTCCCCTTGCCGCCCAGGCCGGTCGGCCAGCTCACTGACGTGGCGGATCCGACGCGCTCCTTCCACTCCGGCGAGACCTTCGAGAGGTAGTCGGTGAAGATGAACGTCGTGCCCGAGCCGTCCGAGCGGTGGACCACCAGGATCGGCTGGTCGGGAAGCGTGACGCCGGGATTGAGCGCGGCGAGCCGTGCGTCGTTCCAGCGGGTGACCTTGCCGAGGAAGATGTCGGCGATGAGGCCGCCATCCAGCTTGAGCCGGGTCTGCCCCAGTGACGGAAGGTTGTACGTCACGACGTCGGCGCCGAGCACGGTGGGGATGTGCGCGACGTTGTTCTGGACGCCGGCGATCTGCTCGTCGGTCATCGGGCCGTCGGTGGCGCCGAAGTCCACGGTGCCTTCGGTGAACTGACGGATGCCGCCGCCCGAGCCGATCGACTGATAGTTGATCTGGACTCCAGTCTGGCGGTGATACTCGTCGAACCACTTGGTGTAGATCGGGTTCGGGAACGTGGCCCCGGCGCCGGTGAGTCCGGTGCCGGCGTCCGAGGTGGCGGCGCCGTCCTTCGGCGCATCGCCCGCGGAGCATCCGAGAACGGCCAGCCCCAGGAACGCGGCAGCGAGGCGCGGTGTAATTCGTGTCATCGATGACTCCAGCATGAGATGAAGTGATCCCCCGGCATCAGAAGGACAGCGAGGCCTGGAAGAGCGCCTGCGTGCGCGCTGCCTCGAGCTCCGGCGAGGGCGCACCATTTTCGTAGGAGACGTGATCGATGTCCGCGAGCAGCCGCAGGTTCGGCGAGGCCTGGTACGCGACGCCACCGATGTAGCGGGTCCGCCGGTCCCCTGGAACGTCCACGTCCGGGTTCACGACATCGACGCGGCTGATGAGCATCACGGGGGTGTCCGGCACGCGAAGCACCGCAAATGCGGTCACGACCTCGCCGCGCCTCGTATCGGCATCGGGAACCGCCGGCGGCACCGGGTCGTCGAAGCGATCACGCGTGAGCGCATAGTCCCCTGCGAGCGTCAGGAGCTTCGAGCGGTACGAAAGCATGCCGAGTGCCCGGTCGCGCACGCCGCCGCCGGTCGGCACGCCATGGTGCCCGAAGGCGGAGAGCCGAAGTCCGCCGGTCCGGCTCATGTCATCGGTCGGCACGAGTCGGACCGAAACGCGCCCGGCGACATCCTTGTACTTGTCGCCCGGCGTGCGGTTGTAGCCCTCGCCGTTGTAGATCCCGACCTGCGCGGTCACGCCGTCCTTTCCCCAGCTCCCATCCACGCCCGCACCGAAATCGGAGGAAGTCAGATAACCGTTCCGGTCGAGTGCAATCGTCCCCTGCATGCGGAAGTCCCAGAGCGCCTCTTCGAAGTCCACCCAGGGCGTATGGATCTGACCGAGCTTGAACGTCAGCCCGCTCCCTTCAGGCGTGTACCCGGCATAGGCGTACTTGAGCCGGTAGGCCAGCGAGCCGTCGCCGGGACGGTAGATGTCGGCGGTGACGCGTCCGGAGACGCCGTGACCGAATGCGCCGGTGACATTCAGGTAGGCTCGCGCAATGTCGAAATTGTTCCCATGGCCCGCGTCATCGGAGAGCAGATACTGATAGTGTCCGTAGACGACGCCGCCCACCTTGACCGGCGACCTTTCCTGGGCTGCGGCGACTGCCGGCAGCACAGCCAGGAACGCCGCCCCGAACACCGCTTTCCATAACATTCTCGCATCTCCCACGGAGTGGACCTGCGCGCCAGGCGTTCTGCGCGCATGTAACGAATCGCCGCGGTGTAACGAATTTCCCCGCCGAATGTCACAGGGACGTAACAAAGGCCCCGGGGGGCCGCCGCGCCGTCACGAGTCGGTCACGCCGTCAGCGCGCGCTTTCCTTCGGCCGGTCGAACGGGTCTTCGAAAAGCGCGTCTTCCGATATCGCAGCTTCGCCGGTCGATGCGGCGCCGGTGCCGCCATCAGCCACGTCCGCCTGACGACTGCGGCGCCGTTCATCCTCAAGATTCACCCGAGCGTTTTCCGTCATCCGCCAATCATCGAAGCTGCACGTCACGACGGCGCGCACCTCGTGTAACGCTCCTGCCACCGGAGCGCACCGTGACACGATCGTTGCGGGATCGTGAGCCGGCCGAGACACCGCCCAGGGACTTTCGTCCTGTCCTCAACCTGGGTGACCTGGAATGCGTGGTCGTCTGCTGTCGGTGCTCGTCGGAGCCGGTGTGCTTCTTTTGCTCACGAACGCGCCAGCCGTGGCACAGGAGCCTGGCCGGATCGTGGGTCGTGTCGTCGACGCCGCACAGGGCGCTCCCATCTCCGGCGCGCAGGTCGAGCTCCTCGGCAGCGATGCCGTCGTGGTGTCCGCGCTCGATGGCCGCTTCAGTCTCACAGGCGTCCCGGAGGGCCCGGCGGCCGTGCGGGTCCGGATGATCGGCTACACGGCGAAGCTCGTATCCGGCATTGCCGTCCGCGCCGGCGAGGCCGCGGCGCAGGACATCTCGCTGGAGCCCGCCACGGTAGAAGTGGCCGAGATCGCCGTAACGTCGGAAGCGGAGCGGGGATCGGTCTCGCGCGCGCTCGACGAACAGCGCAATGCGGTGGGCGTGGTGAACGCGGTGAGCAGGGAGCAGATCCAGCGGAGTCCCGACAGCGACGCCGGGCAGGCGGTTCAGCGCGTCAGCGGCGTCACCGTCCAGGACGGCAAGTACGTCTTCGTGCGCGGCCTCGGCGAGCGGTACACGACGACGTCGCTCAACGGGGCGCGCGTGCCGAGCCCGGAGCCGGAGCGGAAGGTGGTGCCGCTCGACATGTTTCCGTCCTCGCTGATCGAGACGATCACCACCTCGAAGACCTATACCCCGGACCAGTCGGGGGATTTCAGCGGCGCCCAAGTGGATATCAAGACCCGCGAGTTCCCGGGCCAGCGCCAGATCGCGCTCTCGGTGACGAGCGGCTTCAACACCGAGGCCACGCGCGGCAGCGTTCCGGCGGCGCCGACGAGCGGCGGCGAATGGCTCGCCCTCGCGAGCGACGAGCGCCAGGTGCCGCTTCCGGTCGCGAATGCCGGTGACCTGCAGGAAGCGCTTCCGCAGGCCGCCATCAATCAGATGGTCTCCTCCTTCCGGCCGGCATGGTCACCCCGGGCACGCAGCGTCATGCCGAACATGTCCTTCGGCCTGAGCACCGGCGGCACCCAGGCGCTCTTCAGCCGGTCGATCGGCTATCTCGTCTCCGGTACCTATGCGATCAGCCAGGAAGTTCAGACGGACCAGGTCCGCGGCGTCGCGATCGCCGGCAGCGAGCCGGGGAGCACGGTGCAGGCAGACCAGTACGCGGGGACGACGGGCCGCACCGGCGTGCTCTGGGGCGGGCTCGTAAACCTGAGCACGTCGCTCGGAGACCGCACGCGGATCTCGCTCAATAATGCCTACAATCGCACCGCGGACAACGATGCCCGCCACGAGGTCGGCATGAGCGAGAACCTCGGCCTCAACCTCGCCATCGACCGGCTCCGGTACGTCGAGCGCGCGATCCGCTCCACGCAGCTCGCGGCGGTGCATCAGATCGGCGAGCAGACCCGCCTCGACTGGAGCGCGACGAGCTCCGGCGTGACCCGGCGCGAGCCGGACCGGTCCGAGATCGTGTACGCCCGCGATGAGGGCGAGGGCGGCGCCTGGCGCTGGCTGAGCGGCAGCAACGAAGGAGCCGTCCGCACCTTCGGCGACCTCGCCGAGTCGAGTCTCGAGGCCAGCGCCAATCTGACGCTTGGCCTCGGCCCCACGGCGAGCTCGCCCGCGCTCAAGCTCGGCGCCCTCGCGCGCCACACCTCGCGTGACGCCGAGACCGCGGCCTACAGCATCTCGGCGCCGGGGCTCGCCGCCGCGGACCGCGCGCTCACCCCCGAGGAGATTTTCGACGGCCGCTTCTCGAAGCCGGACGATGCCGTCTTCCGCATCTCGCCGCTCTCGCAGGGCGGAGCGTACGAGGCGACCGACCGCCTCTTCGCAGGCTACGCGATGGGCGACCTCGGCCTCGCATCGAACGTCCGCCTCGTGGCCGGCGCCCGGCTCGAGGCTTCCGATGTGACGGTGACGGCGGAGCCGACGATCGGCACGCCGGTGACCACCTCGCCGAGCTATCTCGACGTCCTCCCTTCCGCGGCGATCAACTACAACGTCACCGGGCAGCAGACCCTCCGGTTCTCGCTCTCGCAGACTCTCTCCCGCCCCGAGTACCGCGAGCTCGCCGAAGTGCAGTATCGCGAAGTCCTCGGCGGCGACAACGTCGTCGGCAATCCCGGGCTCCGCCGCACGCTCATCCGGAACGCCGATCTCCGCTGGGAGTGGTACCCGGCCCAGGGAGAGATCGTGAGCGTCGGGCTCTTCGCGAAGCAGTTCGACAGCCCGATCGAGCGGATCTATCTCGCCACGTCCGGCACCCGGCTCATCCGCTACGTCAACGCGGAGGGCGCGCGCAATTACGGCGTCGAGCTCGACCTCCGGAAGAATCTCGGGTTTCTCGCTCCGGCGCTTGCCGGGCTCTCGGCCTTTGCCAACGCCACGGTCATGCACAGCGATGTGGAGATCGGAGCCTCCGATGCCAGCAGGACCAGCGACAACCGCGCGATGGTCGGGCAGGCGCCGTACGTCGTGAACGGCGGCCTCACCTTCAGCGCCGGAAGCAATGCGAGCGCTACGGCCCTCGTGAATCGCGTCGGGCGCCGTATCGTGAGCGCGAGTGAGGCGCCGCTTCCGGACATATACGAAGAGGCGCGAACGGTGATGGACGTATCGCTGCGGTTCCCTGTTGCGCACGGCATCACCGGCCGCATCGACGCGAAGAACCTGCTCGACGCGGCGCACGAGGTGACGCAGGGAACGGTGGTGCGGGAGGCGCATCACACCGGCCGCGTATTCCAGGTCGGATTCAACTGGACCCTGTGAGTGGAGCGACGCGAGGCGTGACGCTCTCGTGACGCCGCCGCGACCGGATCGACACGCGTGATGATTTGGTTCCACGTGATCCAGTGGACGACCCGATCCCGCGTGAACTCAAACGAGGCAAGGAGAACATGATCCCAGTGCTCGATGGCAGGCTCCGCCGCACCTTCACCGCAGGCGCCGCGTCGCTCGCGCTGCTGCTCGGCGCGTGTTCCGACGACGATGGAACAGGGCCGGAGGAAGCTCCCGCCGCTCCGGCCGATCTCCAGGCGACCGCGGCGTCGGCCACGAGTGTCAGCCTGACGTGGACCGCCTCCGCCGGCGCCGCCAGCTACATCGTCGAGCGTGCACCGGGCGCGGGCGGCGCGTTCGCGCAGGTCGCGACGCCGGCGGCCACGACGCATGCCGATGCAGGTCTCGCGGCCGCCTCTCCCTATCGCTACCGCGTCTACGCGGTGAACAGCGCGGGGACCAGCGCTCCGAGCTCCGAAGTCGCCGTCACCACCGAGGCGGCCGGGGCCAGGGTCGCCACGATCAGCACCGACATCACGGCCGATCGCACCCTCTATTCGGACACGCTCTACACGGTCTCCGGCTTCGTGCACGTGGCGAGCGGCGCCACGCTGACCATCCAGCCGGGCACGGTGATTCACGGCGATTACAACACCCTCGGGTCCTCGCTCTTCATTCTCCGCGGCGCGCGCATCGCAGCGGTCGGCACGGCCGAGGCGCCGATCGTGTTCACGTCGTCACGGCCGGTCGGCCAGCGGCAGCCGGGTGACTGGGGCGGTCTCGTCATCGTCGGCAGCGCGCCGATCAACCGCGCGGCGCCGGTGCTCCTCGAAGGCTCCAACACCGGCGCGGCCAACCCTGCGGTCGATTACTCCGGCGGGACCACCGACGCCGACGACAGCGGCGAGCTGCGCTACGTGCGCGTCGAGTTCGCCGGCTACGCGCCGGCCCAGGATGCGGAGTTGAACTCGTTCACCTTCGCGGCGGTCGGCAGCGGAACCGGTCTCTCGTACCTCCAGTCGATGTCGGGCCTCGACGACTCGTTCGAGTTCTTCGGCGGGAGCGCGGACGCCACGCATCTCGTCTCGTACGAGTCGGGCGACGATCACTTCGACATGTCCGAAGGCTATCAGGGCCGGATGCAGAACCTGATCGCGTATCAGACACGCGTCCTGATTCCGCGCGCCGGCGCCGGTAACGTATCGAACGACCCGCAGGGCATCGAGAACGACGGCTGCGCCGGCGCCAACTGCACGAACGGCCAGAACTCGACGCCACTGACGACTCCGCTCGTCGCGAACTTCACGCTCGTCGGCACCGGGTCGGGCGTCGTCGACGCCACCTCCGGCGGCATCGGCATGATGCTTCGCCGTGGCACCGGCGGCTATTACGTGAACGGCGTCATCGCGCGCTGGCCGCGTGCGGCGATCAGCCTCCGCGATGCTTCGACCAACGAGCGGATCTCCGGAGGGGAGCTCGAGCTGAAGAACATCCTCCTGGCCGACGTGACGAACGTCTTCCAGGCGAGCAGCGGGAGCAACGTCCAGTTCACCGTGGACCAGGCCGCGAATGCCATCGAGCAGACGGCCTCGACGACCGCGCAGATCTTCACGGCCTTCGCAGCGCAGCCGACCACGGCCGAGCAGCTCGACTGGACGCCCGCCGCCGCCTCGCCGGCCGCGACCGGAGGCCTTGCCACGTTCAGCGGCGCCATGGCGACGAAGGCGGGCGGGGCGGTCGCCGGAACCACGTACCGCGGCGCGGCCGATCCGGCCGGTGCCAGGTGGTGGCAGGGCTGGACCGTGTACGCCGACAACTGATCCACCTCGAACGGCATGCGCGCGGCCGGTGCCTTCTGGCGCCGGCCGTTGCGCAAGCGGGAATGGAAGGATGATGAACCTGATTCGAAGCGGAACGCTGGTCGCATTCGCCGCGGCGGCGGCTACGGCATGTGAACGGGCCGGCGGGGCCGCGCCGCCGCAGGCTTCCGCAGCCTCGCACGTGGATACCGTCCACGCCCCGGAGGTGGCATTGCATCGCTTCCGGGAGGGACTGGCGGAACCCGCCGTGCCGCTCTCCGGCGGCGCGACGGACATCGAGACGCTGGCAGCGCGGTGGGTCGACGCCGTCGAGGCGCACGATACGACGACGATCCGGCAGCTCGTTCTCGATCGCGCGGAGTTCGCCTGGGTCTACTACCCGGCCTCCGCATTCTCGCGGCGACCTCTCTATCAGCCGCCTGGGCTGTTCTGGTTCCGCCTCCAGGCCAACAGCGAGAAGGGCATCACTCGCGTCCTGCGGCGGCTCGGCGGCAGCGACATGGCGTACCGCGGCGTGGAGTGCACGAGGCCGCCCCGGGTCGAGGGAGAGAACCGCATCTGGGAGTACTGCGCGGTCCGGCGCGCAGACGCAGGCACGATTCGCTCCGATATCCTGTTCGGCGGAATCCTCGAGCGGGCAGGGCGCTTCAAGTTCATCAGCTACGGCAACCAGTTCTGAGCACTACCGTGTCGCGTGATCGAAACCGCCTTGTCATGATGCCGTGACCCGGCGGCTGGACATTGAGCCATGCCGCTGACCTTCCTGCAGCGCCCGCCCCGGGTTCTCTATTGCACCGATACCTGGGCGCCGCAGGTGAACGGAGTCTCCGTCGTGACCGCCATCTCCGTTCGCGGGCTGGCGGAGCGTGGATGGCGATCCGAGGTCATCGCGCCGACATACCCGCGCGCAATGTACGAGAGTGGCCTCGAGGCGAGGGGACTCGAGGGCCGCGTGACGTCGCTTCCGAGCGTCCCGCTGCCGGGCTACCGCGATGTCCGGCTCGTGCTGCCGAGGTACCGCGAGGTCGCGAATGTCATCGACCGCTTTCGCCCCGACCTGGTGCACTGCCAGACTGAATTCATGATCGGGCGCCTCGCGCAGATTGCGGCTCGTCGCCGAGGAGTCGAGATCGTTTCGACGTACCACACCGATTTCGGCCGATATGCCGTGGCCTACGGCGCCCCGTATCTCCGGCGCCCGGTGACTTCGTACCTCGCGCGCTTCCACAGCCGGAGCCGGCGGGTCTTCACGCCATCTGCAGCCGCTCGAGCGGAGCTTCGTGCACTTGGTGTCCGGCATGCGTCGGTCTGGGGCCGCGGCGTCGACGACACGCGTTTCAACCCCGCTCTCCGCCACCCGGAGGCGCGTGAGCGCCTCGGCTTCGGCAGCCGGTTCACGTTCCTTTACGTCGGCCGGCTTGCGGCGGAGAAGAACGTCGAGGTGGTGCTCGAGGCATACCACCGGGCAAGCGCCGGTGTTCCGCGGGGTGTGATGCGGCTCGTGCTGGCCGGAACGGGCCCGAGGGAGGCTGCGTTGCGTGCCGCTGCCCGCGAGGGCGTCACCTTCATCGGCCATCTCGACCGCGATAGGGAACTGCCGGAGCTGTACGCGAATGCCGATGCGTTCGTCTTTGCCTCGACGACCGAAACTCTGGGCCTGGTGGTGCTCGAGGCCATGGCCAGCGGACTTCCCGTCATTGCGGTGCCCTCAGGCGGCGTGCGCGATCACCTGCGCCATGGGGTCAACGGTCTCGAGTATCCCGCGGGAGCCGTGAACGCCCTCGCCGCGGCGATGAAGCATCTCGCGAGCGAGCCTCGCCATGCGCTCGAGCTCGGGCGCGGGGCACGTGAAACGGCCGAGACGTTATCGTGGGAGCCGGAACTGGACCGCCTCGATGCCGCGTATCGTTCGGTCCTGGCCGGGGCGACCGCTGTGATGCCGATCGGTCATGGCCATCGACGCTTCGTAGTGCCCGACGCGGCGGCAGGGTGAGCGCGATGTCCTATCGGGAGGCGAGCATGTAGCACCCGAGCAGGGCGAGCAGGATCGCGATGGCCATCCGAAAGCGCCGCTCGGGCATCCGTGCGAGAGCGTGCCGCCCTGCAAGCGTTCCCGCGACTACGCCGACCGCGGCGATGAGAACGATCGGCCACACCTCGACGATGCGGGTACCCGTCGATGCGAAGTACACCGGCATGCGCGCGCCGTCCACGAGCAGCGCGGTGGCGGTCGCCGTCGCGACGAAGGCATCGCGCCTGAGCGGCAGCGCGAGCATCGCGGCCGAGCGGATGCCACCCTGATTGCCGACCATCCCCCCGAAGAGCCCGGAGAGGGCACCCGCCGCCAGCGCGCCGCCCCGTGAGAGCCGGACTCTGCGCGCGAGCCCGAACATCTCCGACGCAGCCGCAAGAAGCAGGAGCAGGCCGAAGACGACGCGCAGCGCCGGATCCGTGACCTGCGCGTGGAGCAGTGCCCCGGCAAGGCCACCCGCCGCGCTCGCGAGCCCGAACTCGCGCAGCACGCGCGCGTCCAGCGACCTGCGCAGCATCAGGAATCGAAGTGCGGTGCCGGCAAGGTGCGGAATCGATACGGCGGCGATGGCGAGCTGGGTGCCGAGCTGCAGGGACAGGAGCGGGGTGAGGATGCTGCCGATGCCAAAGCCCGCCACGGAAGCGATCGCGCCGGCAAGGATGCTCGCCAGGGCGACCGCTACCTCCCAGGTCATTCCGGAAACCAGCAGGTGATCGTGGTCCCTCTGCCCGGCTCGCTTTCGGCGGAAACGCGGCCGCCATGGCCTTCGACGAGATGCTTGACGATCGCGAGGCCGAGGCCGGTTCCGCCTTCCTCGCGGGAGCGGGAGGCGTCGGCGCGATAGAAACGCTCGAAGATGCGGGGCAGGTGATCGCGCCCGATTCCGCGTCCGGTATCGCTCACGTCGACGGCGATGCCATCATCGGCCGCTCGCAGCGTGACGCCGATGCGGCCGCCCGGGGGCGTGTGGCGCAGTGAATTGTCGAGCAGGTTCGTCAGGACATGGCGCAGCGCGTCCGGATCGGCGTGCAGCGTCACTCCCGGCTCGGCGGCGGACGCAAACGCGATGCTGCGCGCGTCCCGCCGGTCCGCAAGGTCGTTCCAGATCTCCCGCGCCAGCGCAGCGCCATCGACCTCGGCGATCTCCGGCTGCCACCGCCCGGCCTCGAGGCGCGACAGATCGAGCAGATCGTCCACCAGCCGCTGCATCCGGCGGGCATTCGCCTGGATCGTCTCGAGGAACCGGCGGCTCGTCTCGGCGTCGGGAGGGTCGCCGAGCAGCGTTTCCGCATAGCCCGAGATCGACGTGAGCGGAGTGCGGAGCTCGTGCGAGACATTGGCGACGAAGTCCCGGCGCACGGCCTCGAGGCGCCGTGTCTCCGTGAGGTCGTGCAGCACGAGAACGGCCCCGCCCGCCGGAAGCGCGCGGGCCGTGATCAGCAGCGTTCGCCCGTCGAGCTCGACCGTGCGGGTCGCTTCGCCCGTCCCGCCGACGGCGCCGGCAACGACTTCGCGCGCGGCCTTCGACCGGAAGAGCTCGCCAAGATCGGGTAGCGCTTCGGTGGCCCCGTAACCGAGCATGCGGCGAGCGGCGGGATTGGCGGTGGAGATATGGCCGCGCGCGTCGGCGGCGATCACTCCCTCGACCATCGATTCGACCAGCGCACCGGACTCGGCCTTCTCGCGCCGCAGCTCGCCGAATCGGGCCGCGAGCTGCTGGTGCATCTCACGGAGGGCGCGCACCAGCGCGTCGATCTCGGCGATTCCCGATCTCGGAAAGCGGGGCGGGGAGCCGGACGCGATTGCGCGTGCTGCTCCGGAGAGCTCGACGAGCGGGCGGGCCACCGCACGGGATGCGATCGCCGCCGCAACGAGCCCCACCAGGAGCGCGAGCAGCGCTGACCCGAGGATGGCGGACTGCACGTGCCGCGCGATTCCCGTCGCCCGCGACATGTCCTCCGCCACGCGCACGACGCCGGGGCCCCCGGCGATCGCCACGTACATGAGATCGCGGCCGACCGTCTCGCTTTCGCGCACGTCGCGTCCCACCCGGCCCTCGAGTGCCGCGCGGACTTCGGGACGCCCGGCGTGGTTCTCGATGCGCGGGAGCGGACCCGGGCGGAAATCGCTGTCGGCCACGACGCGGCCGGCCGGATCGATCAGCGTGATCCGGTTTCCCGTCGCGGCCGAGTACCGGCGGACGATGTCCTGCCACCCGGTGGAGTCGGCGTCGAGTGCCGCGCGCACGAGGCGCGCCTCCCGCTGCAGCACGGCGGCCACGTCGTCGGCGAGGGTGCGCTGCAGCGTCCATCCGGCGTGCCACGCCAGCGTGCCGAGCGCCACCAGGAGCACGATGAACGTCCCGGCGATGAATCGCTTGACGAACGTCACTGCGACGTCGCGTCCCGGTCGGCCGCGGAAAAGCGGTAGCCGAACCCGCGGACGGTTTCGATCTTCCGGCCCTCCTCGCCGAGCTTGGTGCGGAGCCGCTGGACGTGCATGTCGACCGTCCGCGTCTGAATGTCCGGCTGCGCCTCCCACACGCTTTCGAGGAGCTGCGGCCGCGACTGCACCCGGCCACGGCGCTCGAGGAGCGTCACGAGCAGGCGATATTCGGTGGCGGTGAGCTGCAGGTCTTCCCCGGCGAGCGTCGCGCGATGTGCGGCACGGTCCACGGTGATCGGGCCCGCGGTGAGCAGCGAGCCCGACGCCACCGGCGGCGCGCCGATGCGTCGCAGGATGGCGCCGACCCTGAGCGTCAGCTCCGCCGGCGAGAACGGCTTGGTGAGGTAATCATCCGCACCCAGGGAAAGCCCGCGGATCCGGTCCACTTCCTCGCGGCGGGAAGTGAGGAGGATGACGCCGACCTCGCGCGTTTCGTCCATGCGGCGAAGCTCCTGGAGGACGTCATACCCCGATGCGCCGGGAAGCATGAGGTCGAGAACCACGGCGTCCGGCCGTTCTTCGCGGGCCGAGCGCAGTGCCTCGGTCCCGTTCGACGCGGTCGACACGCGGTAGCCGGCGCGGGCAAGGTGATACGCCACGAGGGCGGTGATATCCGGTTCGTCGTCGACGACCAGCACGCGGTGGGTCATGAGAGCCCCCGCGAACGGGCACCGGCGGCGCGCTCCGGATCCAGGACCCGCGCGTCGGTATGCCCGCGGCTCCGATCCGAGGCGCGGTCCCGCTCGGTGCGGAGCTCGGGATCGGCGTACATCGCCTCGAGGATTGCCGTGAGCAGCCGGCCCTGCGGGCCCGGGATCCGGCGAAGCCGATAGAGCACGAACTGCGCGATCGGCGTGTCCCGCACGAGCTCCGAGCGGCGCAACACCTGGAGGTGCCTGGAGACGGTGGGCTGGGGAAGGTCGAGCAGCGCCTGAAGGTCGGACACGAAGAGCGGTGCCGCCGCGAGACAGTTGAGAATCCGGAGCCTGGTCGGCTCGGCCATCGTCAGAAGCAGCTCGGAGGCGCTCTCGGGTACGCTCATATGCGCGGGAACATATATACGGCTTCGCGAATGAACGCAAGACCGCTATATTTGGCCCCCATGTTTGCCCCGATTCTTCTCGCGGCCCTCCTCGTCGCGCCGCAGGACACCGCGCACATCGTCATCGTCTCGACCACCGACGTCCATGGCCGGGTGGCGGACTGGGATTATGTCGCGGACCGGCCTTTCGACGGCGGCCTCGTCCGCGTGGCGACCGTCGTGGACTCGCTCAGGCGCCGCCATCCCGGCCAGGTCGTCCTCGTGGATGCCGGGGACCTCATCCAGGGCAACGCCTTCGCCGCCTATTTCGCCCGTGTCGCACCGCGGGACACCAACCCCGTGATCCGCGCGATGAACCTCCTCCGCTACGACGTGGCAACGCCCGGAAACCATGAGTTCAACTGGGGCCTCGAGACCCTGGGCGAAGCGGTGGGGGCGGCGCGCTTTCCTTATGTGAGCGGGAACATCCGCAGCGAGCCGGGGGGCCGCCTGGTATACCGGCCCTATACCGTGGTTCAGCGGGGCAAGGTGCGGGTCGGAGTCGCGGGATTCACCACGCCGGGGGTCATGGTCTGGGACCGGGAGAACGTGCGCGGGCGCGTCCGCGTGGACCCGATAGAGCGTTCCGCCCCTTCCGTGCTTCGGGACCTCCGGCAGCGATCCGATCTCTCGGTCGTCGTGATCCACAGCGGGATGGACGGCTCGTCGTCGTACGACACGGCCGGGGTCGGTTCCGAGAACGTCGCCGCGCGTCTTGCGCGCGGAGCGGCACGCCCGGATCTCGTGGTGGTGGGACATTCGCATCGCGAAATGCGCGACTCGGTCGTCAACGGCGTGCATTTCGTGCAGCCGAAGAACTGGGCACAGAGCGTCTCGGTGATGCACGTCGACCTCGTCCGCCGGGGCAATCGCTGGGTTCCGGTGCGGTGGCAGGGAGACATCGTGCCGCTCGACGCGGTGCGGCCGCAGCCGCAGGTGGCGCGGGCACTCGAGGGGGCGCAGGACAGTGTGCTCGCGTGGGTCCGGGCGCCACTCGGCGTGGCGACGGCATCGATGCCGGCAGCCGACGCCCGCGCGGAGCCGACACCGATCATCGGGCTCATTCACGCAGTCCAGCGGGAGCGCACGGGTGCCCAGCTCTCCGCCGCCTCCGCGTTCAACATCGACGCCGGCTTCCCCGCCGGCCCGATCCGGCTCGGGGATGTCGCCGGGATCTATCCTTACGAGAACACGCTTCGCGCGGTCCGCATCACGGGCGCCCAGCTCGAGGCATTCCTCGAACAGAGCGCGCGCTATTACCGTGTCGACCCTTCCGGCAGGGTCCGCATCAACGACAGCATCCCCGGCTACAACTTCGACATGGTCTCGGGCGCGAGCTACGAGATCGATCTTTCGCGCCCGGTCGGCCGCCGCATCGTGAACCTGGCCGTCGGCGGGAGGCCGGTGCGCCCCACCGATTCCTTCACGATGGCGGTCAACAGCTACCGACAGGAGGGGGGCGGCGGCTACTCGATGCTGCGTGGCGCGCCCGTCGTCTACGACAAGGGCGAAAATATCCGCGATCTCATCGTCGAGGCGATCCGGCAGCGCGGGCGGATCGAGCCGAAGGTGCTTGCCGAATCCAACTGGCGCTTCGTGCCGGCAAAGCTGGCTGCGGAAGTCCGCGCGCTGCAGCGTGATGCGGAACGCCCTGCCGCCGAGGGCCCGAGAGCGCCGCGCCGCCGGGGCCAGACGCTCCTCCGGATCCTGACCACGAACGATTTCCACGGCGCCCTCCTGCCGGGCACGCCCTCGTGGGCGCAGGGCCGTCGGATCGGCGGCGCCGCCGCCCTCGAGGCGCTGATGGACAGCGCCGAAGCGGAGTGCGCCTGCCCCACGCTGTGGCTCGATGGCGGCGACCAGATGCAGGGCACCCTCACCTCGAACCTCGCATACGGGCGATCGACCGTCGAAGCCTTCAACGCGATGGGTCTCGCCGCGGCCGCGATCGGCAATCACGACTTCGACTGGTCGGTGGATACGCTTCGCGCGCGGATGAAGGAGGCCCGGTATCCGTGGCTCGCGGCCAACGTCTTCGACTCGACGACGGGTCGGCGGCCGTCATGGGCACGTCCCTGGGCGGTCGTCCAGGTGGATACACTGAGGGTGGGGGTGATCGGATACATCACGATCGAGACGAAGTCGATCGTAAAGGACGAATTCGTGCGCGGGCTCCACTTCCGCGATGTTGGCTCGATCCGGGGCGCGCTCGACTCGCTGGCGCGCGAGCGGCCGCATCTCACCATCCTTGTGGCGCACGCAGGCGCAGTCTGTGACTCGGCGCAATGCCGCGGCGAGATACTCGATGTTGCCCGCGCGCTCGGGAAGCGGATCGATGCCGTGGTGGCCGGTCACGTCCATCTCCTCGCCGAAACGGAGGTCGGCGGGGTGCCGGTCATCCAGGCTCGGAGCAGCGGAACCGCGCTCGGCATTCTCGATCTCACCCGGAATGCCGACGGAAGCCGCAGCTGGGAAAGCCGCGTCGAGACGATCTACGCCGACAGCGTCACGCCCGAGCCGGAGATCGCGGCCATCGTCGCGCGCTACAGCCGCCGCTCCGACTCGCTCGCGGCGGAGGTGATCACGACGCTCGCGAGCTCGCTCCGCAAGGACCGCTCCGGCCAGTATCCGCTCGGCAATCTGGTCGCCGACGCGCAGCGCAGCGTCACGGGAGCGGACATCGCCATCATGAACAACGGCGGGATTCGCGGGACCGGCCTGGCGTCCGGCCCGGTGACGTACGCGAACCTCTTCGAGCTGCAGCCCTTCGCCAACGGCATGGTGACGGTGCGGGTGCCCGGCTCGGTCGTGCTGCAGGCCCTCGAGCACGCAGTATCGGAAGGCTTTCCCGAGGCGCACGTTTCAGGACTCATGGCGCGCTACGATTCCACGCGGCCGCGCGGCTCCCGCATCGTAGAAGTGAGACTTGCCGGCGGCCAGCGGCTGAGTCCCTCGCGGCAGTATACCGTCGCCGTCAACGATTTCATGGTGACAGGCGGCAGCGGTTTCACGATGTTCCGCGGAGCGCGCGTCCAGCGGACCGGACGCACCGACCTCGAAGTGCTCATCGAATATCTCGAGGGCCGGAAACGGCCCGTGACGGCATCATTCGGGAACCGGATCGAGCAGGTGCGCCGGTGAGCGGCGTGACGGTGTTCGTGAACGAGCGGCCCGTGTCCGTGGCGGCGGGCTCGGCGGTGTCGGCGGCAGTCGCCGCATTCGACGCCGGACTCGCGGATCGAGTTGCCGCCGGTGAAGCTCGCGTGACGGACGCCCGAGGGATCGAGATTCCCGCCGACGAGCGGGTGCGCGCCGGATCGATCCTCCGCGTCGTGGTGCGCGCGCGTCAGGGCGTCGATGCTGACGCCTGAGGTCCTGCGCCGCCTTCCCAAGGCGGAGCTCCACGTGCACCTGGACGGCTCGCTCCGCCCCGCCACGATGATCGACCTGGCGAAGCGCGCCCGCGTGTCGCTCCCCGCATCCACTCCCGATGCGCTTGCGCGGCACATGCTGGTGGACGACGCGCGGAATCTCGACGACTACCTCGCCCGCTTCGAGCTGACCATCGCGCTGCTGCAGACGCCCGAGGCGATCGAGCGGGCGGCGTGGGAAATGTGCGAGGACGCCGCGGCCGACGGCGTCCGATACCTCGAGGTGCGGTACTGCCCGCAGCTGAGCCGCCGGAGCGGGCTCTCGCTCGACGAGGTCGTGTCGGCGGAGCTCACGGGCCTCGCGCGCGGCGAGGCGGACTTCGGCATCGTGACGCGCGCCATCAACTGCTCGCTCCGGCATTTCGATCCCGCCGTTTCCGAGGAGATCGCGGCGCATTCCGCGACATTCCGCGGCCGGGGTGTCGTCGGTTTCGATCTGGCCGGGGGTGAAGCGATGCATCGGGCGTCACCGCATGCCCGCGCGTTCGACCTCGCCGCGCGTGGAGGTCTCCGGGTCACCGTGCACGCCGGCGAAGCGGCCGGCGCCGATTCCGTCGCCGAAGCGGTTCACGCCTGCCGCGCCGAGCGGATCGGCCATGGCACCCGCCTCTACGAAAACCCGGCGCTCCGCGACTACATTCGTGATCGCCGGATCCTTCTCGAGACGAATATCACGAGCAACGTCCAGACCCACGCCGTTCCCAGCGCGTCGGCACATCCCGTCCGCCGCTATTACGACGAGGGGCTCAACGTCACGCTCTCCACGGACAACTGGCTCATGAGCGGCGTCACGCTCAGCGGCGAGTACTGGCTGGCCCACACCGAGCTGCGGTTCACGCGCGAGGAGATCGACCGGATGATCCTGAACGGCTTCGAGGGCGCATTCCTGAGCTGGCCGGAACGGCAGGCGCTGGCGGCGTCGGTGCGGGACGAGCTGGCGGATCTCCGATGAGCGCGATGCTCCTGCTCCAGGCCGTCGCCGATACGGTGGCGCCGATGGCCGACACCGTCCAGAGTGCGGCCGAGCGGCTCGCCGCGGCGCAGGCGGGCCTGGATACGCCGATCGCGGCGCGCCTCGTCGGCGTTCTCGGTGTTCTCACCATGATCGCGATCGCCGTGGCGCTGAGCTATGACCGGAAACGGATCGACTGGCGGCTCGTCGGGACCGGGCTCGCGCTGCAGGTGGTCTTCGGAGTGATCGTCCTCAAGACCGGGCCCGGCCGCATCTTCTTCGACAAGGTGGGGAAGGCGATCACCGGCCTGCTCGAGTTCCAGGAGCAGGGCGCGCGATTCGTATTCGGGAATCTGGTCGAATCGACCGTTCCTGTCGGGCTTCCTCTCCCCGGCGGTGCTCTCGACACGGCGGCCGGTTACGTGGCCGGCACGGGCGCCTACTTCGCGTTCAACGTGCTGCCCACCATCATCTTCTTTTCCGCGCTCATGTCGGTGCTGTACTACCTGAACGTGATGCAGGCGATCGTGAAGGGCATCGCGTGGGTCATGCAGAAGACACTCCGCACCTCCGGGGCGGAAACGCTCTCGGCCTCGGGCAACATCTTCCTCGGCCAGACCGAGGCGCCGCTGCTGATCAAGCCGTTCGTCCGCACCTTCACTCCGTCCGAGCTCAACACCGTGATGGTCGGCGGCTTCGCGACCGTGGCGGGAGGGGTGATGGCGGCCTACGTCGGCATGCTCTCGGGATATTTCCCCGGCATCGCGAGCCACCTGCTGGCGGCGAGCGTCATGAACGCCCCCGCCGGCCTCTACCTTTCCAAGATCATCCGTCCCGAGACCGGCGAGCCCGTGACCCGCGGCTCGCTCAAACTCGAAGTCGAGAAGACCGACTCGAACGTGATCGAGGCGGCCGCAGGCGGAGCCGCCCAGGGCGTCCAGCTCGCCATCAACGTCGCCGCCATGCTGATGGCGTTCGTCGCGCTCGTCGCGTTGCTCAACTATCTGCTCGGCGCCGCCGGCGGGCTCGTTGGAGTCGAAGGCCTGAGCCTGCAGGGCATTCTCGGCTTCCTCCTCCGCCCGCTCGCGTGGGTGATGGGGACGCCCTGGCAGGACACGGCGTACGTCGGCAGCCTGATCGGCATCAAGACCACGCTCAACGAGTTCGTGGCCTACGCCCAGTTCGGGGCCGATCTGGGCGGCGGTATTGCACTCGCGCCACGCAGCGCCATCATCCTGACCTACGCGCTGCTCGGCTTCGCCAACTTCTCCTCGATCGCCATCCAGATCGGCGGCATCGGCTCGCTCGCGCCCTCGCGCCGCGGCGACCTGGCCCGGCTGGGATTGCGAGCGATGATCGCGGGCACACTGGCGAACTTCCTGACGGCGACGATTGCGGGGATGTTGTTGTAGGGGTTGCGCCGGGTTGTCGGTTGTCGGGTTGTCGGGTTGTCGGGTTGTCGGGTGGGGAGCCGAGGTAGACTGGGCACTCCACACGGACTGCCGGTCCTGATCTCGCCTCCTGATCAG
>DASTUP010000231.1:0-2340 GCA_035759585.1 Gemmatimonadales bacterium
GACGCACCATGCCGCGGAAGAGCCGACGGTTGGTCCGCACGCTGAAGATCGTCGGGGCGATCAGCCGGTCCAGATGCGCGTCCGCCTCGGAGTGGTCCAGCAGGATCACGTCCTTCGCCGCGCGGGCGTAGGCGTCGCCGAGGTGCGCCTCCACCCGGGTCTCCCAGTAGGAGTGGCCCACGGCGGCCGTGCTCCTGGTGAGCATCAGCTGCCGGGGCACGAAGTAGTTGTGGGCGACGGTGTCGGCCGCGAGGTGGCAGAGATAGCCCCACCCGAAGGCGCGCAGTGCCTCCGACTCCGCGAGGTCGTGGATCTCCTGGCCCACGTGCCAGAAATGACAGTGCCGCCCGACCGGCGCGTACTTCTTCGCGATCGAGGAGTCGGCCGCGATGTTGCCGTAGAGGAAGTCGAAGGGATAGACGCGGAGGAGATCGGCAATGGCGGCCGGAAGGTGCCGCAGGTTGGCGAGCACCGACTCGCCAAGGTAGACGTGGGTTCCGGGCGTCCAGGCGAAGAGGTCGCCGGGAAAGAGGAGCAGCAGCAGCCCGGCGGCCGCCATCACGGCCGCCAGGCGAGGAAGCGTCATCGTCCCGGAACCAGCATGCGCCGCACGCGGCCGATCATTCCGTTGCCGTGCCGCACTCGCCGGAGCGCAGCCGCCACGTCGAGTGCCGAGTCCTCGACTTCCGCGTGGACGACGTCATAGAGCGCCTCGAGGTCCTGCATGCGCCGCTCGACGCGATCCATCCCGCGGTTCACCTTGCGGCGGATGCGCCGCCCGGTCTGGACGAAGGCGCCCGCCTCGAGCCGCACGAGACCCATGAGGTCCTGGCCCTGTGCCGTCAGCTGGCGGATTCCGGCGAGCGTCTCGTCGAGATCGGCCTTGAGGCCGACGAAGAGGGCCTTGCGCTCCTCGACCTCGCCGACCACCCTGAGCGCCAGGAACGCCGTCACCGCGGCGAACAGCACGATCGCGACGGCAATCACGGCGAGGGAAACGGCGATCGTCGGGCCGATCCACGACGGCATCGTCGTGAGCTGCTGCTGAAGCATCCACATCCGGCGGCCTGCCTCCTGGAAGGTGCCGTGAAACATAACGCGCCGCGCGCTTGACCGCGCACTCGCGTCCCGAGATGTTTGGCCATGCCTCCTCGTTTCGTCGTCCGTGGCGGCCGCCCATTGCGCGGCACCGTCCGACCCGCCGGCAACAAGAACGCCGCGCTCCCGATCCTGGCCGCCACGCTCCTGGCGGACGGGCCGGTCGAGCTGGAAAACTTTCCCCGGATTCGCGACGTGGACACGATGGCGGCCCTCCTGGCCGACCTGGGTGCCGACGTGAGCTGGACCGGCCCGAACCACCTCCGCATCGACGCCCGGAACGCGCGGCCCAAGCCCCTCGATCCGAAGCTGTGCGCGAAGATCCGCGCCTCGATCCTGCTCGCGGGGCCGCTTCTCGCGCGCTTCGGCTCGTGCGTTCTCCCCCCTCCCGGCGGCGACGTGATCGGGCGGCGGCGCGTGGACACGCACTTCCTCGCGCTCGAGCGACTCGGCGCCACGGTGGAGGTCGGGGAGCGGTACGAGCTCGAAGCGAAGCAGCTCGTGGGCGCCGATGTCTTCCTCGACGAGCCGAGCGTCACCGGCACCGAGAATGCGCTCATGGCAGCCGTCATGGCGCGCGGGCGCACGGTGCTCCGCAACGCGGCGGCCGAGCCCCACGTGCAGGACCTGGCGCGGATGCTCGTGGCGATGGGTGCCCGCATCGAGGGGATCGGCTCGAACATCTACACGATCGAGGGCGGGCATCCCCTTGGCGGCTGCTCGTACGAGATCGGTCCGGATCACATCGAGATCGGCAGCTTCATCGGCCTTGCCGCGGTGACGAATGGAGACATCGTCATCGATCCCGTTCGCCCCGATGACCTGCGCAGCACGCTGCTCGGGTTCGACCGGCTCGGCATTCGGCCGTCGATCGAAGGGGCGCGGCTTCACGTGACGCCGGGGCAGGAGCGGCGCGTGCGCCCCGATCTGGGCGGGCACGTGCCGAAGCTCGAAGACGGCCCCTGGCCCGCCTTCCCGGCCGATGTCATGTCCACGACGATCGTCACGGCCACGCAATGTTCGGGCATGCTTCTCGTCTTCGAGAAGATGTTCGAGTCGCGTCTCTTCTTCGTGGACAAGCTCATCGGGATGGGCGCGCGCATCGTGCTCTGCGACCCGCACCGCGCCATCGTGTCCGGGCCCTCGCGGCTCCGCGGCAGCGTCCTCGAGTCCCCGGACATCCGCGCGGGCATGGCCATGCTCATCGCCGCGTTGTGCGCCGAGGGAGAGAGCACCATCAAC
>DASTUP010000232.1:0-4786 GCA_035759585.1 Gemmatimonadales bacterium
GATGCAGCTCGAGCGAAGGCTTGCCCTTGCGTCCCCCGGCAAAGCGGTCGATGACGCCGTCCGAGTCGCACGTCACGTCCTGGAGCGTGCCGCGGCGGCTCGGGCGCTCATCGAGCCGGTGGATCGGCATGATCGGGAAGAGCTGGTCGATGGCCCAGTTGTCGGGCAGTGACTGGAAGACCGAGAAGTTGCAGAAGTACCTGTCGACCAGCTCCGCTTCGATGTGCGCGATGATTTCGGGGTGCCCCGTCCGGTCGTCGGCGACGAGGTTCTGGATCGCGTTCAGCGTGCAGAGGTAGAACTGTTCCGCATCCGCCTTGTCCCTGAGGGAGAAGACACCGCTCGCGAAGTACTCGTTGGTCCGCTCCTTCGCATAGATCGTGTCGTGGAAGGCCTCATCCACCCGGTCGAGCGACAGCGTCTCGAGCGTCTCCTTCATCTCGACGAGCAGCGGGTGCGGATCCGACTCGCTGATGGCCGGCGGCACCGGCTCCACCTGCGACTCGACGTCGATGACGTTGATCAGGAGGAGAGAATGGTGGGCCGTGAGCGCGCGACCCGATTCCGAGATGAGGTGCGGCATCGGCAGCTCATGCGTGCGGCAGACCGTGCCGATCGTGTAGACCACGTCATTCGCGTACTCGCGCATCGTGTAGTTGACGCTTGCGGGGCGCGTCGAGCGCGAGCCGTCGTAGTCCACCCCCAGCCCGCCGCCGACGTCCACGTGCGAGATCGCGAATCCCATGTTGCGCAGCTCGACGTAGAACCGGCCGATCTCCTCGAGGCCCGCCTTCACGAACCGGATGTCGGTGATCTGGCTGCCGAGGTGGAAATGCACCAGGCGCAGCAGGTCCTTGCGTCCGAGCTTCTCGAGGCGGTCGAGGAGGCGCATGAGCTCCACCGCGCTCAGGCCGAACTTCGATTTCTCCCCCCCGCTCTTGGCCCAGCGCCCCGACCCTTCCGTGGCGAGCTTGATCCGCACCCCGAGCGTCGGGACGACGTTCATCTCGTCCGCGACCCGGAGGACGACGTCGAGCTCATGCAGCTGCTCCATCACGATGAACACGGTGTGGCCGAGCTTCTGCCCCATCAGCGCCAGGCGGAGGAACTCCTCGTCCTTGTAGCCGTTGCACACGATGACGTGCTTGGTGCTCTCGTTCAGGCCCAGCACCGCCTGGAGCTCCGGCTTGCTGCCGCACTCGAGCCCGACGCCGTGCGGGGCGCCGAACTCGACGATCTCCTGCACGACGTGCCGCTGCTGATTGACCTTGATCGGATAGACCGTGGTGTAGGTCCCCTCGTACCCGAACTCCTGGATGGCGCTCGCGAACTTTTCGGCCAGCGTCACGATGCGGGAGCGGAGGATATCCGAGAACCGGAGGAGCAGCGGCAGGCCGACGCCCTGGGCCTGGAGATCGAGCGCAAGGCGGAAAAGATCGAGCCCGCGCGCCGGCTTGGCATCGGGATGGACAGTGACGTGGCCTTCGGGGCTGATCCGGAAGTATCCGAGGCCCCAGCCGCTCATGTTGTAGAGCTTCTCGGAGTCCTTCGTGGTCCAGCTCGCGGGAGCCGCAACGGTCGTGGTGATAAGGCTCTCCTCGTTGATGCCGACAGGGAGCAGAGAACGTAATGATGGCGCCCCGACCGGGAAAGCACGGCGGCACGATGCTGGTGCCGGCCGGCCGCTGAGGCAGCCTCGCTGTGGCAGCGATGCGACGGCCGGCTGCCGGGACTCGTTCGGGGCACTCCGGCGCTTGGGAACCGCGCCGGTGTTTGCCGCACAAGTCACTCTTCTACAACATGTTAGGGCCTGTGTTGCCCAACTGCATCGGTGAGGCACGAAGCTCGCATGATGACCAGCGGGCGCCCGCCGAGCGGCAGTCTCGGAGCGCCGAGCCCGAACTGCACCTGCCGCCACTGTCATTCAGAGGCTATCGATATGGTCGTCCCGAGTCTGATCCCGACCCGGCGTTTCCCGGACTCCGTGCGCATCGATCTGCAGGTCGCCTATGCACGCTCCTGGGAGGCGCTCACGCAGACGCATGAAGAGCAGGCCGTCGGCTTCGTCCGCCGGCTCCGCGGCCGCCTGAGCTCGGAAGAAGCGTTGCAGCGGTACGTGCGCGAAGTCGCGGTCCCGATCCACATGCAGGAAACGGTTCGTGCGCGTGCCCTCCTCGCACTCACGCCGGAAGAGCGCGCCGACCATGGCCCGGAGTCGCCCGAGGCGTGGCGCGTGCTTCGTCCCGATCACCTGGTGGACGCGATTCGGCGTCGCGCCCGGTATGTCGAGGACACGACGCTCGCGATCCGTCTCGCGGCATCCGCCGCGGACGAAGCCGTGGCGGCTACGCACGTGCGCATGGCGCTCGAGGTGGCCCGGGTGCTGGGCCCGGTCCTCCCCCTCGACGAGGCCCTGATGCACTACATTCGTTCATTCGAGCTGGCGTCGGTGCCGGCGCAGCTGGTCTTCCAGCGCGCCATGGCCAATCTCGCCGAGACCGAGATCGAGCTTCCGCTCGAAGCCGCCGTCGAGGCACCGGTGGTCGTCGCACCGCGTCGGTCGGTCGGTCACGTACTCGGGCTCCGCGCGCTCGGCTGATCGCCGCGAGCGGGCGAACGACGGGCCCGGGTCGTTTCCCGGGCCCGTCGCCGTTTCCGTACCGAGGAGCGCCATGAGCTGGTCGTACCGCATCGCCCGGATCGCCGGCACCGACGTGAAGGTGCACATCACGTTCCTTCTCCTCCTCGGCTTCTTCTGGCTGAGCGGTGGCCCCGCAGCGGGGCTTCTCCTCCTCGCGCTCTTCGGCTGCGTGCTCCTGCACGAGTTCGGGCACATCTGGATGGCGGCACGCTTCGGGGTGCGCACACCCGACGTCATCCTCCTTCCGATCGGCGGGCTGGCCCGGCTCGAGCGGATGCCGGAGGAGCCGAGGCAGGAGCTGCTCATCGCGATCGCGGGGCCGATCGTCACGCTGATCATCGCCGCCGTGTTCTACCTCTGGCTCGCCTCGACCGGCGCGCCCCCGCCGCTCCTCCCGTCGCTGCGCGTCGAGCCGGGCAGCTTTCTCGAGACGCTGTACCGCATCAACGTCCTCCTCCTCCTGTTCAATCTCCTCCCGGCCTTTCCGCTCGATGGCGGCCGCGTGCTCCGCGCCATGCTCGCGGCCCGGCTCGGCCTGGTGCGCGGGACGCGCATAGCGGCATCGATCGGCCAGATGCTCGCCTTCGCCATCGGCTTCTACGCGATCATGAACGGCGAGCTGCTGCTCCTGCTCATCGCCTTCTTCATCTTCACGGGTGCCGGCACGGAAGCCACCGCCGTCGAGACGCGCCTCGCGGGGCGCGGGCTCGCGGTACGCGACATGATGGTCACCGACTTCCGCACCCTCCCGATCTACGCGACGCTGGCGGACGCCGCAGAGCTACTCGTTGCAGGCGAGCAGCGGGAGTTTCCGGTCGTGGATAATCTGGGCGGGGTGGAAGGATTGCTGACGCGGGATGATCTCGTGCGCGGCCTCGCGGCGAACGGCGCAGGCGGCATGGCGCGGGACGCGATGAGCTCCGGCCTGATTCACCTGCCCCCCGACCTGCCGTTCGACGAAGCGGTTCAGCGGCTCCGGGCCAGCCGGCTTCCGGCGCTTCCGGTCGTCGAGGGCGGCCAGCTCGTCGGCCTGGTCACCCTCGACAACATCACCGACCTGCTCCTGATCCGTCGTGCCGTCGGCAGGAGCTGACGTCAGCGCTCGTCGAGCCCGAGATCGGCTGCCAGTGCGCGGCCCGGCCGGCGCGGCCGGCTGAAATACCACCAGTGCATTTCCGGCGACCACCCCTCATCCTCGGCGACCGCTGCCCCCCAGAGACATTCGCCGGTCGGCACGACCAGATGGCGCAGGCGTTCATCGGCGGCTTCGAGGCGCGCGCGCGCCCGCTCGGCGTCCGGTTCGCCGGCCCGCTCGATGGCCCCGGCCAGCAGCTCGCGCACGTCCAGGTCGTTCAGGTAATCGTCGAGCGTGAACCGATACCCGCGGTCGACCTCGCCGACGAGGCGGTCCCACGCTTCGAGAAGGCCCTCGAGTCCACCCGCAACGACGTGGGCGGCGGCGCCGCGGAGCTGCAGGTAATCGCGTACGGCATCCGCGCGCCGCTTCATTCCCCGCCTCCGCGCCGCGCCGCCTGGCGGCGGAAGTAGCGCTCGCCGTCGTTTGGCCGGAAGAAAGTCCGGATCGTCAGGTCGGCGTCGAAGGCAAGGAAGTCCCCGGTCGCGCGATCGAAGCGGGTGATGACGCCGTCCGACCGCCGCAGCTCGAGGACATCTCCCTCTGCCGGGCGGTCTCGCAACCGCTGCGCCCGCGCGAGGTATTCCGCGCGAGAGATCGAACCGAACTCCTGCCCGTGCTTCTCGAAATGGTCGTTCAGGAGCCCCGCCGACCGGAACCCGACCGATGGGGTGGCAGGCGAGGATGGTGCGGCCGTCGGTGGCGGCACGCCGGGTGTCTGCCGGGACTCGTCACTGCGCTGCAGCAGCGCGACGGCCGCGAGCACCAGCACGACGATCAGTGTTCCCACGCCCCGCATTCCCCGCATCAGCACTCCCCTCGCCGCGCGGCAGCCGGTGCACAGGCAAATCCGTCGCGGGCCCAGAGTCCCGCGCCACGCGTTCGCGCCGAATGCTGCGCCGATTCGAGCCGCGACACATACCGCACGTTCGGCGGAACGGTGTAGAGGATCGCCCAGCCCTCCGCCACCATCGCTTCGTTGACGAGCACCGAATCGCGCCAGACCCACG
>DASTUP010000233.1:0-6824 GCA_035759585.1 Gemmatimonadales bacterium
GGGTGGAACATCTCGCCATGCTGCGAGGCCTCCAGGACGAAACCGGCGGATTCCTCACCTATATCCCGCTGGCCTACCATCCCGAGCACAACGAGCTCGGCGAAGAGCTGGGCCGGATCGGCACCGCCACGACCGGCTTCGAGGATCTCAAGGCGCTCGCCGTCGGCCGCCTCTTCCTCGACAACATCCCGCACATGAAGACCCACTGGCCGATGGTGACGCCGTTCATGTCGCAGGTGGCGCTCGCGTTCGGCTGCGACGACGTGGAGGGCACCGTCGTATATGAACGGATCTATCACGACGCCGGAGCGCAGACGGAGCGCCGGATGCCGTACCTCGGACTGGTCGAGCTGATCCGTGGTGCGGGGAAGCGGCCGGTGGAACGGAACAGCCTCTACGAGGCGGTACGCGAGACGTTCGACGACGTGACACCCCCGCGGGAGCCGGGCGGTCGCTCCCTTCCCGTCGTTCACGCCGCGTGAGCGGGCGTCCCATGAAGCTCGGGCGGATTCCCTGGATCAACTGCTATCCGGTCTATGCAGCCGCGGACCGGGGCATCGTGTCGCTCCCCGCGGAAGCCGTGAGCGGTACGGCGGCCGAGCTGAACGATCTCCTGGCGGCCGGCGCGCTGGACGTGAGTGTCGTCTCTGCCGTGGAGTACGCCAGAAACGCCGCCGCGTATCATCTCCTTCCCGACCTGGCGATCAGCTGTGACGGACCGGTGCACAGCGTAGCGCTCTTTTCCCGGCGTCCCCCGGAGGAGCTCGATGGCGCCACCGTGCTCCGGACCGCATCGAGCCGCACTTCGGTGCTGCTCCTCGAGCTGCTCTGCCGCCACCGCTGGAAGACCTCGCCGCGCTACGCCACGGCTCGTGCCGAAGCGGCCGATCTCGACGCGCTGGCCGCGCTGCCGCACGACGCGGTCCTGGTGATCGGGGACGCGGCGCTCCTGCTCGGCGCTCGACGGACCTATCCCTACATGGTAGACCTGGGGAAGGCATGGAAGGAATGGACCGGCCTGCCGTTCGTCTTTGCGGTGTGGGCGGCCAGGCGGGAGGCGCCCGCGGCGCAGGTGGGCGCCGTGCACCGGGCGCTGCTCGACTCCCGGGCGTGGGGGCGCCGCCATCTCGACCAGCTTGGCGCGGAGGCCGCACGCAATACCGGTCTTCCCGAGAGCATCTGCCGGGCCTATCTGGGAGACCTCGATTATGCCCTCTCGTACCGGCATCTGGCCGGGCTCACGGACTTCTTCCGCCGGCTGGCGCAGGACGGGCTCGTCCCGGACGGTTCGCTCTCCTTCATTTCAGCAGCGTAAGTGATTTGACATCATGAGCATCGTGGATCGCAGCTCACCTGAATTCTCGGAGCTTCTCGAGCTGTACGAGCGCGCCCCGCTCCTCGAGCTCGGCCAGCTTGCCGATGCGGAGCGGAGGCGGCACCATCCGGCACCCGTCGTCACGTACATCATCGACCGGAACATCAACTACACCAATGTCTGCGTCGCGGACTGCAGCTTCTGCGCCTTCTACCGGCGCCCGAAGGATCCGGGCGGCTATGTGCTGAGCTACGAGGAAATCGGCGCCAAGATCGACGAGTGCAAGGCGATCGGCGGCGTGCAGATCCTGCTTCAGGGGGGGCACAACCCGTACATCCCCTTCGAGTGGTACCTCGAGCTGATGCGCTACATCAAGCGCAACCACCCGATCCACATTCACGGATTCTCGCCCTCCGAGATCGTCTTCTTCAGCGAGCGGTTCCGGATTCCGATGCCGGAGGTCGTGCGGCAGCTGCGCGCGGCCGGCCTCGACAGCATTCCGGGCGGCGGCGGCGAGATCCTCGTGGACGCCATTCGCGAGCGGGTCGCGAAGAAGAAGGCGCAGACCGATGAATGGCTGGGCGTGCAGGAAGAGGCGCACCGGCAGGGGATGAAGACGTCGGTCACCATGATGTACGGGCTTGGTGAATCGAATGCGGACCGCGTCGAGCACCTGCTCCGCGTCCGCGAGGTGCAGGCGCGGACCGGCGGATTCACCGCCTTCATCTGCTGGCCGCTGCAGCCCGAGGGCACACCCGGCTTCTCGCAGATGCCGCGGACGGATGCGGTCACGTACCTGCGGACGCTGGCATTGAGCCGGATCGTGCTCGCCAACGTCGCCAACCTGCAGTCCTCCTGGGTCACGATGGGGCACAAGGTGGGGCAGGTGGCACTGCGGTTCGGCGCGAACGACTACGGCAGCCTGATGATGGAGGAGAACGTCGTCTCCGCCGCGGGCACGACCTACCGCACGACGCTGGACGAAATCGATCGGCTGATCCGCGATGCGGGGTACACGCCGAAGCGCCGGCGCCAGGATTACAGCGTCATCGAAGCGATGGCGGCAGCGTGACGCGCGTCGGGATCGGCTACGACTCCCATCGCTTTGCTCCGGGACGGCGGCTGGTCCTCGGCGGGCAGGAGATTCCGCATTCGAGCGGGCTCGCGGGGCACTCCGATGCCGATGCCGTTGCGCACGCAGTCACCGACGCCATCCTCGGCGCTGCGGCGGCCGGCAATATCGGATTGCTCTTTCCCGATACCGATCCACGGTGGAAAGACGCCGATTCGATGGAGATGCTGCGGGCCGCGGCCTCGCTCGTCGGCGAGCGCGGATTCCGCGTCGTGCAGGCGGACGTCACGGTAATCACCGAAGCACCGAAGCTCGCGGCATTCCTCCTGGACATCGCCGGTGCGCTCGAAGCCGCGCTGGGCCTGCCGGCACGGAGCGTCGGGGTCAAGGCAAAGACGAACGAAGGCATGGGCTTCATCGGCCGCGGCGAAGGCCTCGCGGTCATCGCCGTCGCGACACTGGAGGCCGGCTGATCGAATCGCTGGTCGACTGGCTCGCCACGCTTCCCCCCGTGGCGGTGTACGTTGTTCTCGCCCTCCTTGCCGCCATCGAGAACATCCTCCCTCCTGTGCCCGCGGACACCGCCGTCGCCCTCGGGGCGTTCCTCACGCATCGTGGCGTCACCACTCTCCCGGCCGTCTTTGCGGTCACCTGGTCGGCCAACGTGCTCGGTGCCGCAGGCGTCTACTTCGCCGCGCGGCGATATGGACGCCGCCTGTTCGCGACGCCGGCAGGGAGGCGGCTGCTGGCGCCGAGCTCGATCGCGGTGATCGAGCGGGAGTACATCCGTTTCGGCATCTTCGGCATCTTCATCGGCCGCGTCCTGCCGGGCATTCGCGCCGTCGTCGCGCCGTTTGCCGGCCTCGTCAACCTCTCGGCGCCGCGCGCGCTCATACCGATGGCCGTCGCATCGGCGATCTGGTATGGCGGCGTTGCGCTCGTGGGCGCCGCGATCGGCTCGCGCTGGGAGCAGATCGAGGAACTTCTCGGCAACGTCAACCGCACGCTCGGGGTCATCACGATTCTCGCCATTGTGGTGGTGGCGGCCATCGTGCTGCTTCGCCGCCGGCGGAATGCGCGGCAGCGGCTCTGGGGTGCGCTGCGGCGCGCGTTCCGCGAGCCGGCCGAGACGCAGGTCGATCCCGAAGCAGAGGCCCAGGAGGCGATGCGCTCCGCGGCGCTCCTCCTGCTCGAGCTCGCGTACACCGAGGAGGGCCTGACGCCGGCGGAGCGCGTCGAGGTGGAGGCACACCTCAGAATGCAGTGGGGACTCGAGCCGGCACCAGCCGCGCGCGTCATGGCGGAGGAGCACCCCGAGCGCGAGCAGCTCCACAGCTATCGCCGCCGCATCGTCGAGCATTTTGCGCACGAGCGGCGGCTCGCGCTCGTCGAGCGGCTCTGGCAGGTGGCCTTCGTGGAAGGAGGAGGCGCAAGTGCGCGCGACCGGCTGCTCGCCCGGGCGGCGGAGCTGCTCGGGCTTTCCGCGGAGGATGTGGCGGAGGTCGAACGGCGCGCGCGGAGCGGTGCTGGATGAACGCCGAGCTGCGGGAGCGGATCGACCGCGGCTTCCGGCTCGAGACTTTCCGCGACTACCTCGCGCTCGAGGCGGGAAGCAGCGAGAACACGGTCGAAGCGTACCTTCGCGATCTCCGCCGCCTCGGGGAGTTCGCGCTCTCCAGAGGGGTGCAGAGCCCCGGCGCCCTCGCGCGAGGGCATCTTCGGGATTTCGTCTACCTGCAGAAGGACCTCGGTCTGAGCCCGGCATCCATCCGCCGGAGCACATCGGCCATCCGCACCTACTTCGGATTCCTCGTCGGCGAAGGGATCGTGGCGAACGACCCCAGCGACCGACTCGAGAGTCCCAGCCGGTGGCGCACGCTTCCCGAGGTGCTCACGGTATCCGAGGTCGAGGCATTGCTCGCGGCGCCCGGCCGGGAGCAGCGGCTTGCATGGCGGGACCGTGCGCTGCTGGAGCTCGCGTACGGCGCCGGTCTCCGCGTGTCGGAGCTCTGCGGGCTCGGCCTCACCGACCTGATCCTGACCGAGCAACTCGTCCGCGTCTTCGGAAAGGGGAGCAAGGAGCGGCTGGTTCCGCTTGGCCGCGGCGTCATCGGGGTGATCTCGGTCTACCTGCACCAGCTGCGACCGGAGCTGGATCGTGGCTCGAGCCGAGGGCGCGTCCTGCTGAATGCGCGTGGCGAGCCGCTCTCTCGTGTCGGCGCGTGGGGCATCGTGCGCAAGGCCGCTCACGCGGCGGGGATCACCAGGCCCGTCACCCCGCACACGCTCCGGCACAGCTTCGCGACTCACCTTCTCGAGGGTGGCGCCGACCTGCGCGCCGTTCAGGAGATGCTCGGCCACGCCGATCTCTCCACCACCCAGATCTACACGCATGTCGACCGGGAGTACCTGCGGTCGGTCCACAAGCAGTATCATCCGCGCGGCTGACCATGGACCTGCGATCCGGCTGTCCCTTCTGGATGCTCGAGGCCGGCGAGCGGGCGGACTGGCCGGACCTCGATGCGGATGTCGAGACGGATGTCCTCGTGGTCGGCGCCGGAATTACGGGAGGGCTCGCCGCGTGGCGCCTGGCGGAGGCGGGCTTCGATGTGGTCCTGCTCGATCGGCGCGAGGTCGGGCAGGGGAGCACCGCCGCATCGACCGCCCTCCTGCAGTACGAGCTCGACACGCCGCTCCGGGAGCTGCGCACCGTCGTAGGCACCGACCGTGCGGACCGTGCGTACCTCCGCTGCATCGCCGCGTTCGATGCGCTCGACGCCGTGCTCGAGCGGCTCGGCGAGCGGGCCGGCTTCGCACGGCGGCCGAGTCTCTATCTCGCCCAATCGCGGAACGAGCTTTCCGAATTGCGCCGGGAGTGCGCGGACCGGAGCGCACTCGGAATCGCGGTCGAGTTCCTCGATCGCGGGGAGCTCGGTCGCCGTTTCGGGATCGACCGTCCGGGTGCGCTGCTGTCCGCCGTCGGGGGCGAGATCGATGCCTATCGCCTGACGCTTCGGCTCGTCGAGGCCGCTGCCAGAATCGGGACGCGCGTCCGGACCGGGCCGGCATCCCAGGTCACCGCCATCGAGGCCGGCACATCCGTCGTCGCCACGACCGCGGGAGGTCACCGCGTTCGCGCGAGGAGCGCCGTCGTCGCGACGGGCTACGAGTTTGCGCCCTGCCTGCCGGAACGCGCCGTCACCCTGCACAGCACCTACGCCGTGGCGACTCCACCGCTCGCGACCAGCGAGCCGTGGCCGGATCACGCGATCGTCTGGGAGACGGCACGACCGTACCTGTACCTGCGATCGCTGCCCGATGGCCGCGTGATCGTGGGCGGAGCCGACGAGCCCTTCGCGGATGCAGCCCGTCGCGACGCGCTCATCGACGCCAAGGCCACCGAGCTGATCGCCTCGGCACGCGCGCTCTTTCCCGCGCTCGAGCTCGAGGCCGATTGTGCCTGGGCCGGCGTCTTTGCCGAGACGCCGGACGGCCTGCCGTATATCGGACGCGTGCCGGAAATGGCGAATGTGTACGGGTCGCTCGCGTACGGCGGGAACGGGATCACCTTCGGAATCGTCGCGGCGGAGATCCTCGTCGCGCTCTGCCGCGGGAGCGATCACCCCGACGCGGCGCTCTTCGGCTTCGAGCGCTGACCGCTAGGCGGCGGACTCGATGCCGGCGGTCGGCGGGTCGATCCTCTCGAACACGCCGCCGAGCCAGAGCGAGAGCAGCCACGCTTCGAGCGCGAGCGCCGCCGAGGCCGCGAGGGCGCCCGGCACCGCTCCCCAGATCCAGTCCTGCAAAACCCGCCAGACCAGCCCGGCCGCGATCGTCGGAATCACCAGCACGATCATCAGCGCGACCGTATACGCCACCGCCGTCAGGAGGTTCTGGCCCAGCGTGTCGACCCCGCCGCGCGTGGTACCGGCCGTCACCCACGCCGGAAACAGGATCGCGGCGCCATTGAAGAGCATGAGCCCGATGTAGTTGATGAAGGGAAGGATCACCAGGACCGCAACGACGAGCGGCAGGTGCACCGGATCGGAAAGCGCCCATTCCCGATCGTGCCAGAGCGCGGTCGTGCCGACGGCAATCATCGCGAACTGTGCGAGCGTGACGATGAGTGCCGACCCTGCGCTCTCCGCGCGGACCACCGAGCCGCCGTCGAGCGGATAGCTCCGGAGCAGGTCGAGCCGCGCAAGGTCCGAGCGGAGGTCGTTGCGCGCCCACTGCGGGCCGACGGCCACGAGCAGCCCCGACCACATGAGGAGCAGCGTCCCGACCGTGGTGCCGAGCCGTGGAGCCGCCTCCTGCATCGCGTATGCGCCGAGCAGCCCGACGAACAGCGCAAGGGCAAGGACCCGCGCGCGGCGGCGGCGCAACACCATCGTCACGTTCTTCCAGACGAGCGCCACCTCGGGACGCCCGGCGGCC
>DASTUP010000234.1:0-7935 GCA_035759585.1 Gemmatimonadales bacterium
TTCGGCGGCCACGCTGGCGCGCTGACCGAGATGGTGCTCCTCGGCTGTCTCGCCGTCCGCGGCGGGAAGACGCTCGAGCTGAACGGTACCGGCGGGATCACAAACGTCAAGCTGCCGGAGGAGTGGATCACGCCCGCCTACCGGAAGGGGTGGGAGCTGTAGCGCCGGACACGGGTGCCCGCCGTCACGGCGGGCACCGCAGTGACGCGAGACCTTCGTGCAGGGATGCGGCGGCGCCGGGGGAGGTGCCGGCCGAAGTCATATCCGGCATGGAGGGCATGAATGAAGCGATTCCTGCGTGAAAACGGGCTATCGATCGTGCTCTTTGCGCTCTTCCTGGGCTGCCAGATCGGCCTCAGCTTCGTCGGCCTGCGGCACGAGAACGCCGAGCTCGCGGACCACGGCCAGGCGGCGATCGGGTACGGGGCCTATGTGACGAGCGGCGGATTCCTCGAAGCGACGATGGAGAACTGGGAGAGCGAGTTCCTCCAGATGTTCGCCTACGTGATCCTCACGGCGATCCTCTTCCAGAAGGGCTCGGCCGAGTCGAAGGCGCCCGACGAGGACGAGGAAGTGGACCACGACCCACGCCTGGCGCGCAATCCCGATCGTCCCTGGCCCGTGAAGAAGGGCGGGCTCGTGCTCCGGATCTACGAGCACTCCCTGAGCATTGCGCTCTTCCTGCTCTTTGCAGTGAGCTTCCATCTCCACGCCGTCGGCGGCGCCATCGACTACAGCGAAGAGCAGCTGCTGCACGGCGGCGCCGCGGTCTCGACACTGCAGTACTATGGCACCTCACGCTTCTGGTTCGAGTCGCTGCAGAATTGGCAGAGCGAGTTCTTTTCGGTAGGGATGATCATCGTGCTCACGATCTGGCTGCGGCAGCGGGGATCCCCGGAGTCGAAGCCAGTGGCGGCGGGGCATTCGAAGTCGGGGCACTGAGGCGGGGGTCGCGTGCGAGTGACGGAGTCGGAGGTAGCTAGGTAGCTAGGTAGCGGGGTGGCTGGAAGGTCGGCCCCGCGCACTGGCGCCCGTCGAGTGACGTCTACCTAGCTACCTAGCTACCTCCCTACCCGGCTACCTCTACCCACATCCAACCAACCCTCACGGCGTCCCCCTCTCATACGGCGCCACCTGCTCCGCCACCGTCTTCCGGTCTCCCACCACGACGATCGGCATCAGCTCCGGCCGGAGATGCTCGCGCGCGATGCGCTGGACGTCCGCCGGCGTGACGGCGAGGACGCGCTGCACGTACGTGGGCAGGTAGTTGTCGTCGAGCCCCTGCAGGTCCACCCAGCGCAGCATGCCGACGATCCCGCCCCGCGAGCTGTTCTGCAGGGTGAAGATCCCCGCGAGGTTGTTCTTGATTCCCGTGAGCTCTTCGGCCGGGGGCGGCACGGCGCGCAGGCTGTCGATCTCGTGGAAGATCTCCTTGAGTGACGCACCCGTTACGTTGGTCGTCACGTCCGCCTGCTGCGACCAGTGCGAGACCTGGTAATAGTCCGCGACGCTGCTGAATGGCGAGTAGGTATACCCCTTGTCTTCGCGGATGTTCCGGGTGATGCGCGAGCCGAAGGCCCCGCCGAGCAGGGCGTCGGTCACCTCGAGCGCGACGTAATTCCGGTCCGTCGGATCGGGAACGGGAAGGCCCAGAATGAGCGTGGACTGCACGGCATCGGGCCGGTCGATCAACGCGACGGAGCGTCCGGTCTTCGGCGCCGGCGGCTTCGCGGTGGCCGGGTTGCCCGGCGCCCAGTCCCCGAACGCCTCGCGAACCGCGCGCTCGACCGCGGCCGCGTCGAACACGCCCGCAACGTAGAGGTGGGCCCGCGCCGCGCCGAAATTCCGGGCGTGGAACTGCCGCACCTGGTCGATGGTATAGCCCTGCAGCATCGCCTCCGTGGGATAGAGGCGGCCGTACGGATGGTCCCCGTAGATCAACTCGAGGAATTTCTCCTGCGCGATCGGCTGGGGCTGGCTGCGGGCAATCGAGAGCGAGCGGAGCCGGCTCGCCTTGATGCGCCCGAGCTCCGATTCCGGCAGCAGCGGATTCCGCACGACGTCGGCCACGAGGCGCACCATGGCGGCCGCGTGCTCGCCCAGCACCTCGCCACCGACGTTCGTGAGATCCGAGCCCGCACTGACCGAGATCTGGCCTCCCATCCCCGCCACTTCCTCGGCGAGCCGCGCCGCCGGCCGCGATTCGGTGCCCTCCATCATGAGGTCGGCCGTGGTCTCGGCCAGCCAGACCTCATTGGCGCCCTGGTCGATCCGCCCGGTGCGAACCGCGAGCGATACGGCGGCCTTGGGCACCGTTCCATAGGGAACGAGCGTCACCGCCATGCCGTTGGAGAGCGTGAACTCGCGCTTCTCGGGAAGCTTCAGATTTTTCGGCGGCGCCACCGGCGGGGGTGTGCTCCGCTGCGCCGCCGCGGCCGGCGGCAGCGCGAGAACGAGAACCGGCAGGAGCGCGGCGAGAAACCTCGAAGTCGGGATTCGCATGGACATCTCCATTAGCGGCCGCCGCCGCTCGCCGAGCCGCGCGCGGGCCGGGCAGTGGCAGGAGCGGCGGGAATGACGGTGAGGATCGTCCGGTTGGCCGGTGCGAGGTATTCGCGGGCAGTGCGCTGGAGCAGCTCCGGAGTGACCTTCGCGAATTCCGCCTCGAGCCGGTTGATGATCGACGGATCGTCGTCGAAGAGGGCGAACGAGGCGAGCAGGTCCGCCCGGCCGAAGCCGCCGAAGCTCTCGAGCTGCGAGTAGAGATTCGAGCGCAGCTTGACCAGCGCACGGTCGAGCGTCGCCCGGTCGACGGGCTGCGAGCGGATCGACTCGATCGCGGCGTCGAATCCCGCGATGAGCGAATCGGCGGGCTTGTCCGCATCGTGGAACGCGGTGACGATCCAGAGCATCGGCCCGTCGTAGTTGTACATGTTGCCGAGCCCGTAGTTGATCCCGGCCCCGACGCCGCCCGTGAGCGCCCGCTTCCGGACCAGCTCCTCGTGAAAGCGGCTGTCGCGGCCCTGCGCGAGGATCTGGTCGATGAGGCCGAAGGCGTACCACTCGGGGGTGTAGCGCTCGGGCACGTGCCAGGCGAGGCCGATGGCCGGCCGAGTGGCCAGCGAGTCGGTGCGCGAGAAGCGCTTCTCGGCGGTCTGCTTCGGCTCGGAGAGATCGGGATCGGGTGGCTGAGGGGACTGCGGGATGTCGCCGAAGTACTGCGCGATCCACCGCTTCGCCTGGGCCGGATCGAAATCGCCGGTCACGGCGAGGACGGCGTTGTTCGGCGCGTAGTACGTCTTGAAGAAGGCCGACGCTTCCTCGAGCGTGGCGGCGTCGAGCTCGGCCAGCTCGCCGTAGAAGTTGTGCGCGTTGTGCCAGTTCGTGAACGCGCGCATCGGCATGTCGATCCAGGGGAAGCCGCCGTACGGCTGGTTCAGCACGTTGACGCGCACCTCGTTCTTCACGACATCCTGCTGGTTCCGGAGATTCGCGCTGTCGATGGCGAGGCCGCGCATCCGGTCGGCCTCGGCCCAGAGAATCGTCTCGAGCGCGTTCGCGGGAATGACCTGGTAGTAGTTGGTGAAATCAAACCGCGTCGAGCCGTTGAGCAGCCCGCCGTTCTTCTCGACGAGCTGGATGAACTCCATCTTGCCGAGGTTCTCCGAGCCCTGGAACATCAGGTGCTCGAAAAGGTGGGCGAAACCGGTGCGCCCCTTCGGCTCGACCCGGAAGCCGATGTTGTAATAGACGGCGACCGCCGCCGTCGGCGCAGTCGTATCGCGCGAGAGCACAACCTTGAGCCCGTTCGGCAGCTTGTAGTAGTCGATCGGAACCGACAGGCGCGCGCCGGATACCGCGCCACCCTGCTGCGCGGGTGCGGGCGACGCGCCGGCCGCCGCCACGGCGACAGCGAGTGCGAAGGTGCGGAAGCGATGCATGCGTCCCTCGGGTGAATGGCTCGTCGTGAGAATGGAGCGCTTCGTCGGTGCAAGGTACTCGCGCGCGGCGCGGTGCACGAGATCAGGTCTACTCGCGGCCGACCGGCACGCCGTCGAGCGTCAGCAGCTCCTGCCGCCAGAAGCTGCGGGAGCCGTCGGGAGCGAGCACGTCGTACGTTTCCATGAACGGCACGCCGGTGATCGCCACCATCGTGCCGATGACGGCATTCCGGCGGGGCGACCACTCGTCCACCTTCCATCCGCGCATCGCCTTTCCGCCCATCTGCACCGGCAGCTCTTCCCCGATCGTATAGATCCGTTCCTCGACCTCGGGCATTCCCGGGCTCCACACGGGCATCCGCACCACGAGGCCGGGACGCAGGTCGAGCACGCCGAGGATGATGTCGGTGGCGCCCGCGTGGAATGCGCGGCGCGAGAGCTCCTTCGCGAACGGCTGGCGCTCCTGGCCCGGCCCGGCGCTCCATCCCGTCACCTGCCTCTCCTCGATGCGGAACGAGCTTTCGCGGCCCGCCGATCCTGCCGCTGCGAAGCCGAGCGGCTGCAGCGTCTCGCGGTCGAAGGTCTGGCGGAGGGTATAGGTATTCCGCCCGTTCGGGCCGGCGATCTCTCCTTCGGTTCGGAAGCGGATGACACCGCGGCCGGCGGAATCGCCGATTTCCATGTAATTCGTGATCGTGCCCCGGGGCTCACCATCGGGGCCGCCGACTCGCAGGACAGTTCGGGAGGAGTGGACAGGGATCGCGCTCCCGTTGACGAGCGGAGACCCGGGCTCGACCAGCAGTGTGTCGGCCTGCGCCGGTGCCGGCCGGGAGCCACCCATGGCCAGAAGCGAGACGAGTATCGCGATGCGGACCGGCGTGTGCATTCGGAGGCTCCGGAGGCGGGTACGCTTCTCTACGGCAGGGACGGATCCGCAGTTTCCCTTTGGGACCCCTTGCGGCCAGGTGGGTTGCGCACTGCGTGCACCGGCCGTAGAAACAGGTTACGGCGCACCCCTCGCCGGGGCCAGCGGGAACGCGCGCCGCAGAGTGCCCCTGAATTCCCGGCCCGACCAGGAATCACTCCATGAAGCGCTCCCTCCTCACGACTGCCCTCTGCGCCGCAGCCATCGCCTGCGCGGACGCTCCGACCGCGCAGAGCCGTTTCGAGCATGACGGAGCCTTCGGCTCCGCCGCCATCGAGTCCGCAACGCCGTCCACGGCGACGATCGTCTTCGGCGCCAACCTGCACGGATCGGCCTTTCCGCCGCCGTCAGGGCACGACGCCTCGTTCAATGCCAAGGACAATCTCATCCCGCGCACGGTCGTCATTAACCGCGGCGGCAGCGTGACGTTCAGGATCGACGCGCTCCACCAGCCCGCGGTGTACGAGCCGGGTACGGGGCCGGAAGACATTACGGTGAGCCCGGCGACGCTCGAGGATGCGAACCCTGCACCGGGAGTCGTACTGGCGGATTTCAGGATCAACGATCCCGAGGGCCGCATCGCGCTCGGTCCGGCGCAGTCGTTCGCGCCGCAGGAGTGGACGACGCCGCCGGGAACGTTCGAGGAGCCGGGGCGCTACTTCGTCATCTGCACTTCAACGCCGCACTTCCTCGGCGCGAAGATGTACGGCTGGGTCATCGTGCGCTGATTCGACCAGAGATTGCCTGCCGCCAGGGGAGCGCGCGATTCCAGGCGTCACCCCCCGACGGCCGTGAGCTCGATGTAGGCCGCCCAGATCGGCACCAGCTGATCGAGCCGCGCCTGCAGCGCCGCGGCGGATGCCTGCGGAAGGTCGGCATAAGCATCCGCCGCGAGCCGACGGCGCATCTCCGGCGATGCGCGCGACGTATCGAGCTCCATCGGGCCCGCAATCCTTCCCTGGAAATCCAGGGTCTGCAGCGTGCCCGTGATGGCCTCGCGGACTGCCGCATACCGCTCGAGCGTCATCCCGGCCGCCTCGGCGCCGCCCGGCATCGTCTGTTCCTTCCATTGCGCCTGCATTGCAGCGCCGCGCTCCTCGGGTGTCGTTGCGGAGCTCGCCCTCGCCTGGGCTTCCCGCACGAGCCCGGTCTCACGGGCGAGTCCGCGCGCGAACGCGTCGACGTCGGCTTCGGTGAAGCTCACCGCCTCCGCCGATTCCGGCATCGCGGCGGGCGGTGCGCTTTCCGCCTCGGAGCGGCCGCCGCCATCCCCGGCGCCTCCACACCCGGCGAGCGAAAGCGTCGCAACGACGATCACGACTGGCAGGAACGAATTCGATCTGCGCATGGAAACGTTTTTCCTTTCGAGGTGGTCGGTGCGTCGAGACTTCAGAACAGGGAGAGGCGGGCGATGCGCGGCACGTCGAGGGCGCGCTCGATGGTGAGCCGGACCCGGTCGGCAGCCACGAGCTCGATGCGGTGAAGCCTGCGATGCCCGATGGTGGTGCCCCGCGCAATTTCCCTCCAGACGCCGCCCATGCGGGCCTCCACGCGATACGCTTCCACCGTCTGGCCATGCCGGATCGCTTCCTCGAGGCAGACGACCGTGCAGCCCACCGGGCGACCGACTTCGAGCTCCACGCTCCCGCTCGTCCCCGCAGGGGCCCACCAGCTCTCGCGGTCGCCATCGACGAGGCGGTCCGCGCCGGCCTTGCGGGACAGGGACGATGCCATCAGGTCCGATGCGTAGAGCTCCCGGATGGCCTCGCCATATCCCTGCAGTCGCTGCACATCGGCGGGATGCAGCATACCCTCCCGCGTCGGCGGCACGTTGAGCAGCAGCTTGCTGTTGCGCCCGACCGATGTGAAATGCAGGTCGACGAGATTCTCGACGGAGCGCACCTTCGCATCCTCGGCCGGATGCCAGAACCACCCGGGGCGGATCGAGACATCGGTCTCGCCGGGCCGCCACACGGCGCCATGCGGATGGCCGCGCTGCAGCACTTCACCGACACCGGGCGCATCGTAGCCGGGATATGGAACCGATCCGGGATCGATCGTGGACCAGCAGGTCTCGCCCGCCACTCCCCGCTCGTTGCCGATCCAGCGCACATCCGGGCCTGCATCGGAGAAGATGACGGCCTCCGGCTGCAGGGCGCGCACCGTGCGGTGAATGCGCGGCCAGTCGTAGGCCTGGCGCTTTCCGTTGGGGCCTTCACCGTTCGCACCGTCGAACCAGACCTCGACCAATGGTCCGTAGCGCGTGAGGAGCTCGGTGAGCTGGGCGATGTAGAAATCGTCGTACCGATCGCCTTCGCCGTATGACGGCGCGTTCCGGTCCCACGGACTCAGGTAGACGCCGGCGCCGAGTCGTTCTGCCCGGCAGGCATCCACGAATTCCTGCATTACGTCGCCGGTCCCCGATCTCCAGGGACTCGACGCGACGGAATGGCGCGTTGTGGTCGTGGGCCAGAGACAGAACCCGTCGTGATGCTTTGCGGTGAGTACGAGTGAGCCGGCACCGGCGGCCCGCGCCGCGCGCGCCCACTGGCGCGCATCGAGCGCGACAGGGCCGAAGAGTGAGGGGCTTTCGGTTCCATCGCCCCACTCGCGATCGGTGAAGGTATTGATGCCGAAATGGATGAAGAGCGCCGTCTCCTCCCGCTGCCAGCGAAGCTGGGCGGGCGTGGGGGCCGGACGCGCCGCACGCCCGCGAGCGCCGAAGCGGCGAAGCACCGGAAGCGACACGGCCGTGGCCCCGGCGGCGATCAGTGTGCGACGGTCCATCGCCTTGTCATCGCTCGACGCTTCCGTAGTATGAGGGAGAGAGCCGCCCGTGACCCGAATGATTCGCCTGAGAAGGAGCCGCCATGAAGCCGCCGACCCACGTGTTCTTCGACATCGGAGGCGTGCTCGGCACCAACGGCTGGGATACGGAGCAGCGCGCAGCTGCCGCCGCCAGATTCGGGCTCGACAGGGAATTCGATGCCCGGCACCGCGAAATAGTCGGTGACTGGGAGCTCGGCCGGCTGACGATCGACGAATATCTCGACATCGCAGTGTTCTACG
>DASTUP010000235.1:0-8063 GCA_035759585.1 Gemmatimonadales bacterium
GCCGCAACGACGGGGCCGGACGCGAAAGCGATCCATGACGCCGGCCAGGGCCGGGTAGCGCTACTCCGACGCCAGCATCACCTGCTGCAGCGTGTCCACGGCTTCGTCGAGCCGGCTCACCAGGTCCGGAATGCCGAAGTCCCGCTCCTCGATCAGGTCGAAGCCACTCTGCACGATTTCCACCCTCGTGCAGTTCCCTTCCCGCGTGCAGTTGGCCACCGGGGAGAGCGTGACCTCGAGCGACCGCGGCCAGTTTTCCGTGAATTCGAACGCGATGCGCCGCCCGGTCTCGAGCGCCGTCACGCTGCCCTTCACCGGTCCGAAGACCGGATCGATGAACGAGACGTCGCCCCCCACCCGCGCGTCGACCTTCACGTCGTCGATGGTGCTGAACCACCGCTCGATCGTGTCGGGATCGGTGAGGGCGTGGAAGACCGCATTGGCAGGCGCATTGATGTCGATGGAGCGCCGCACCTCCTGCAGGGATTCATAGAGCCGGAGCACGTTGCCCTCGCTGTCGAGGAAGCGCAGCTCGCGGCCCGGCCCCATTTCCGTCGGCTCTCCGAGGATCTTCACGCCCGCCGCCTGCAGCTTCTCCCGCACCGGCTCGATGCGGCTCACCTTGAGCCAGCACCAGACGCCCTGCGCGTCCGAGGAGGGAAGCGTCCCCTGGTGCGCGTGCACGCCGATCATTGGAACCTCCGCCTCCGGCCCCCGGAAGATGTGGAAGCCCTGCTCGTGGGATTCCATGACCGGCTGGAGTCCGAGCACTTCGGTATAGAAGCGGTGCGCGCGGGCCGGGTCGGTGGCCGGCAGCGAGATGAGGGGATCGACGGCGCGGATCATGATGGCTTCTCCACTTCACGCTTGAGTGACTCGAGATTCTCCGCCCACATGAGGTCGAACGCAGCGACCCAGCCGCCGAGCACGTCCCGGAGCCGCGCACGTTCGAGTGTGTACAGCCGTTCCCTGCCTTCCCTGCGTTCCCGCACGAGCCCGGCCTCCTTCAGGAGCCGCAGGTGCCGCGAGATGGCCGGCCAGGAGACGTCGAATGCGCCGGCGATCTCTCCGGCGCTCCGCTCGCGCTCGCCGAGGAGCTCGAGGATCCGGCGCCGGCGCCCATCCGCAACTGCGGCGAAGACGGTGTCACGCATGGCCATATTTAACATTTACGTTAATCGTCGTCAAGGCGCCCCGGCGGGCGGATCTCCCCGGACCCCTTTACCTTTGGCGCCATGCGAAAGACCCCGATCCGTGTACTCGTCGCGGACGATCATGCCGTCGTCCGCGAAGGCATCCGCTCGGTCCTCCACGGCGAGGCCGGCTTTTCCCTCGTCGGCGAGGCGGCCACCGCGGCCGAAGCGGTGCGGCTCGTCGGCGACCTGCAGCCCGATGTCGCCGTGCTGGACGTGACGATGCCGGGCGGTTCCGGCCTCGAGGCCGCCGCGCGCATCCGGCACGAGTCGCCGGCCACGCGCATCCTGATCCTCAGCATGCACGACAATCCCGAGTACACGAAGGAGAGTGTCCGGGCCGGCGCCCATGGCTACCTCCTGAAGGATTCCGCCGCGGCCGAGCTCCGCCAGGCGATCCGCACCGTCTCGGATGGCGAAACGTACTTCGCCGCCGATCCCGCTCCGGCGCCTGCCGACGCCGCCCTCCAGCCGCTGACGCTCCGCGAGCGCGATGTGCTCGCCGGCGTTGCCCTCGGTCGCACCAACAAGGAGATCGCCGCATCGCTGGGCATCAGCCCGCGCACGGTCGAGACGCACCGCGAGAGCCTGATGCGGAAGACCGGCGTCCGGACCGTCGCCGGGCTCACGCGGCTGGCGATGGATGCGGGGCTCGTCCCCGCCTGGCGCTAGAGCTGCGCCCGGAGGAGCGACGCGAGCCGCTCCCCCAGTTTTTCCTGCCACGGACGGTTCCTCCAGGCTTCGAGCGTAATCTCCGTCGAGCGCGCCAGGTCCGCCTCGAAGACGCGAGCCTGCTCGGCCGCGAACTCCGGATCCAGCACGTTGAGGTTCGCCTCGTCGTTCAGCTTGAACGAACGATTGTCGAAGTTGGTCGACCCCACCGAGACCCACCTGTCGTCCACGATCATCACCTTGCAGTGGTACATCGTCGGCTGGAACTCGTAGATCCGCACTCCGGCCTCGAGCAGCGGCCCCCACGAGGCGCGCGACGCGCGACGCACCATCGCCGCATCGATGTGGCGTCCCGGCACCACGATCTGCACGTCGACGCCCCGGTTCTCCGCAGCAACGAGGCTCGCGATCGAGAGACTGTCCGGCACGAAGTAGGACGCCGACAGGCGGAGGTTCTTCCGCGCGCTGGCGATGGAAAGGAGGTACATGAGCCGGACACTTTCGCTGCCGTCGTCCGATGAGCTCTTGAAGACCTGGGCGAGGTGCGGGCCCGCCGTATCGATCTGCGGGAAGTACTCCCGGCCGTGCAGGACGAGGGACCGCGATGTGATCCAGTTGTCCATGAACGCGGCCTGCATCTGCGCCACCGCCGGCCCCGTCACGCGGTAGTGGGAATCCCGCCAATGGAGGGAATCTTCGGCGTGACCCAGCCACTCGTCGGCGATTCCGACGCCACCGGTGAATCCGACGCGACCGTCCACGACGAGCAGCTTCCGGTGCGTGCGGTTGTTGACCCGGTCGAGGCTGTGCCAGCGAAGCGGATGATACTTGAGCACCTCGACGCCGGCGTCCTCCATCATCCGCAGCAGCTCGGCGTCCATCTTGCCGCTGCCGAGCCAGTCGAGCAGCACGTGGACCTTCACGCCCGCGCGCGCGCGCTCCGACAGCGCGTCGGCGAACTCCTTCCCGATCCTGCCCGACCAGTAGATGTACGTCTCGAAGGTGATCGTTTCCTCGGCGGAGCGGATCGCCTCGAGCATGGCGGGGAAGATCTCGTCGCCGTTCTGCAGCGACGTGACCTCGTTGCCGCCGACCATCGCTGGACCGAGGAGCACGCCCATCGTGCGCACGAACTGCTCATCGCCGACGCCGTACAGCGGAGGGATCTCGTGCTCGATGCGGGTGCGGCCGCCGGAGAGATTGAGCAAGAGAAGAACCACGACTGCGGTGGCGACGGCGGCGACCAGGATCCACATCGCGATACTCTTCCGGCTCCGGGCCATGGGGCCTCAGCTTCAAACGGAAAGCCCTCCGGGCGGAGGGCGCTGAAGACAGTCTGGAACCGATAGTGCGAAATTACCGGAAACGCCGCTGTGCGGTGGGTCACGCGGACGGGATCCCGCGTGACCCGCAACGTCGAAGGTTACGGCAGCTGCCAGATCTCCACGCGATCGTCGTTGAACAGCGGCACGATGATGCGGCGGCGGGCGCGGTCGATCGTGAAATCGGCCGGCGAGGGCAGGCCGGTGATGAGCCGCGTCGGGGAGTCGCCGATCACCACGATGCTCGAATCGCTCCAGGTGCTGGCGAGCACGCGCCCATCCGCGAGCACTTCGAGCCCGTCGATCCCCGAGGTCGACATCCCCATGCGGGCGAGGCCCTCCTGGCCCGGCGCCCAGGCGAAGATCTGCGGCCCGGCAAAGCTCCCCATGAGAAGCTTCCCCGCATGGGCGGTGATGCCGTTCGGCGCCGCGAGCGCCGTGTCGCGCGCGACGAGCTCGATCGCGCCGTCCCGTCCCAGGCGGAACACGCCGGCGGTGCCCGTCGACTGCATCTCTCCCGACTCCGTGAAGCGGACACCGGTCTCGCTCACGTACACCATCCCGTCGGGACCGATGGCGACGTCGTTGAGAAACGCGGCACGATCACCGAAGTCGACGGTGCCGAGCGCCGCGCCCGTGCGCCGGTCGAAGGCGCGCATCGCGTCGATGTCCGCGACCCAGATGGTGTCGCCCCGGATCGCCATGCCCTTCGGGCCATTCAGTGTGGCACCGTCCCGCCCGCCGGCGATGAACCGGAGTGAGTCCACCGTGCCATCGGGACGCATCCGGCTGATGAAGCCGTTTCCATCCTTTGCACCGGGATTGCCGTTGATGCTGGAAACGAAGTACACGTCCGCCACAGTGTCGTGGACGACGCTTTCCGGCGTGCTGAACCCCGCCTCGGCGTGGAGGCGCGTGGGGTGGGCCGGCGTCGTATCGGCAGCAGCGGCGTCTCGGGCGGGCGGCCGGGTCTCGCAGGCGGCGAGGACGATGAGACCGGCGAAAAGAACGCGTTGCACGGTGCCTCACTTGAAAAGGAAACGGTCCAACGAAAGTACGCTGGACCGTTTCGGGTGCAACCGGGCGGTGCCGCCGCCGGCCGCTCAGCCGTTCTGGCCGTTCGACTTCTTCGATTCCGGCCCGTCCCCGCGGTGCGCGCGGGTGCTGAGCGGGATCTCGCGCGGCCGCATGCGCTCGGACTTCTGCAGTGTGACCGCCAGCACGCCGTTGTCGTACTCCGCGCTGACCTTTTCTGCGTCCACTGTGTTCGGGAGCGAGAAGCTGCGCTCGAAGGCGCCGTAGCTCCGCTCGTAGCGGTGCACTCGGCCTCCTTCGGTGGCTTCCTGCTGCTGGCGCTTCTCACCGCGGATGGTGAGGATGTTGTTCTCGAGCGAAAGCCGCACATCATCCGGCTCCACGCCCGGGAGCTCCATCATGATGCGCACGCTGTCCCGGTCTTCCATGACGTCGCACGGCGGGAACCATGCGGACGTGATCGTGCCCTGCTCCTGCGGCCAGCCGCCGAAGGCATCGTCGAGGATGCGATTGAGCTGGCGCAGTCCATAGAAGCTGTTTCCCATTTCTCCGCGTCTGGTGATTGCCATGATTACCTCCCTTCGTCCCTTCCTGCTTGAGTGATGCGCGCCTTGCGGCGCCGGTTTGCGGCGGAAGCGCTATCGCTCTGGCCGCCCCGCCGATCCTTCCTCTTCCGGATCCCGGTCTGCGGGCGAAGGCGGCTGCGGCACTTTCGCGGCGGACCCTTCTTCCTCGGGATCCCGTTGCGGGGGAGCCGGACGATCCTGCTGCTTCCTGCCGGTCATGCGGTATCCTCCTGGCTCCGCACCGGTGCGCCCGGGTGCGGAAGTCCGTTATGATTTCGGCTTCCCACGGTCGCCCGGATACCGGGAGCTCGCGCAGCCGGCATGCCAGGAGGAAGCGGTGATTCCTTGCCTCATTGACCGATTCGGCGCCCACTGCGGCAGACGTTCGCGTTGCGCCTGCCAACATTGCAGCGAGGCGGGGGCCGGTTGAACCACCTCGTCCTTCTCGGTGGCGGCGAGGCGCATCTCTTCGTGCTCGATGCCATCCGCCGGGGCCGCCTCCGCGGTGCGGATGTCACCCTCATTGCGCCTCCCACGCCCGAGCCGTGGCCCCCGATGCTCGCCGGGATCGTGGCGGGCCGGTACCGCCTCGAGGAATCGCTCCCCGACATCGGACAGCTCGCGGGCGCAGCCGGGGTTCGACGGGTCACCGGGAGCCCCGAGGGCATCGATGCGGCGGGGCGCACGATCAGGGTGGCCGGCGCGGACCCGGTGTCCTGGGACATCCTGTCGATCGCCACCCGCCCCGAGCCGGCGAGCGGACCGGCGGCTGCACTCCCCGGCCGCCCGGCGTCGAAGGCCGCGGAGATCCCGGCACGCCTCGAAGCGCTCACCGGCGATGCGAACGCGCTGTCGGTGGTCGTGGTCGGCGGCGGGATCCGGGGGCTCGAGCTCGCGTGCGCCGTGCGGCGGCGGCTCGGCGCAATGAATCGGGGGTTCGGGGACCGGGTGACCCTCGTGGAGCGCGGACCGCAGGTCCTCCCGATGTTCTCTCCCGGCGCGTCGCGGGCGGCAGAGCGCGTGCTCCTGCGCCAGCGAGTCGGCATCGCGACGGGCACCACGGCCGTCGGTGGCGGGAACGGCACGCTCCAGTTCGACCATGGCGGATCCACGCGTGCGGATCTCGTCATCTGGGCCGGCGAGCGCACTGCGCCCTCCTGGCTCCAGACCTCCGGCCTCGAGATCGACGCGCGCGGCTTCGCGGAGACGGATGCCGGGCTCCGGTCGGTCTCACACCCGAGCGTGTTCGCTTCGGGCGGTGCCGGCAGGATTCAGGAAGGGGGTGCCGCCGATCGAAGGACCCGTCCCGCACGGCGGGATGCCACGGCGCTCCTCCGCGGCATCGCCGCTGCGCTCAAGGGCGATTTCACGAGCGTTCACCGCCCCACCCGCCCCGTAGCCACCTTCGTCGATACGAGCGATGGGCGAGCGCTCGTCTTCGGCAAGAATCTGGCAGTGCACTCCACGGCGGCCCTGTATCTCAAGGAGCGGCGGGATCGGGAGCTGATCCAGAGGTTGCGGACGACGTAGGGGCGACGCCTGCGTCGCACGCGCGTTATGCGCGTGTGCTCCCGGGGCCGGACCCCTCCGGCTGCGATATCCGCTCGACCACCTGGCCAACCGTACGATCGGTCACTCCCGACTCGGCGAGCGCCAGGTCTGCCTGGGCGATCATGCCGACCACCGCGCCGCGCTCGTTCACGACCGGCACGCGGCGGATCTGCTCTTCCGCCATCAGCCGGCTCACCGTATCCGCGTCGTCGGTCTCGCGGACGGTGCTCGGGTTGGGCGTCATCACGTCGCCGACCCTGGCATCGAATCGTCCTTCACCGATCACGCCCAGGGCGAGGTCCCGGTCGGTGACGATCCCGACGATCCGCTTGTTGTCCGCCCCCTCGACGACCGGCAGCGAGCCGACGTTATAGGAGCCCATCATCCGCGCCGCATCCTGCACCGAATCGGCAGGGGTGATGCAGGCAGGATCGGGTGTCATCAGCTCACTGGCTTTCATATGCTTCCTCCGGGAGGCGGGTTTCCTCCCAGTATCGGCGAAAGCCGCGGCCGAAACGGTGGCAGGCGTCACACCGCACCGGGCGCCGCTCGCGGGCGCGCGTCCGGCGAGCCCAGCTCGACGTATACCTTTCCGCCGGCCTCCCGGAATTCGCGGGATTTCTCCTCCATACCCGCCCGGGCCGCATCGCGGATGTCGTGCGAGATCCGCATCGAGCAGAACTTCGGCCCGCACATCGAACAGAAGTGCGCCACCTTGGCGCCCGCGGCGGGGAGGGTCTCGTCGTGGTAGCTCCGCGCCGTGACGGGATCGAGCGAGAGATTGAACTGATCCTCCCAGCGGAACTCGAACCGTGCCCGGCTCAGCGCGTCATCGTGCGCGCGGGCGCGCGGGTGTCCCTTCGCCAGGTCCGCCGCATGCGCGGCAATGCGATACGCGATCACGCCCGCCTTGACGTCGTCCCGGTTCGGGAGGCCGAGGTGCTCCTTCGGCGTCACGTAGCAGAGCATCGCGGTGCCGTACCAGCCGATCATCGCGGCGCCGATGGCGCTCGTGATGTGGTCATACCCCGGGGCGATGTCGGTGGTCAGCGGCCCGAGGGTGTAGAACGGCGCCTCACCGCACCACTCGAGCTGTTTGTCCATGTTCTCCTTGATGAGGTGCATCGGGATGTGACCCGGGCCCTCGTTCATCACCTGCACGTCGTGCTTCCAGGCGATGCGGTTGAGCTCGCCCTGCGTCTTCAGCTCGGCGAACTGCGCCTCGTCGTTCGCATCGGCGATGCTGCCGGGCCGGAGCCCGTCGCCCAGCGAGAACGAGACGTCGTACGCCGCCATGATCTCGCAGATTTCCTCGAAGTGGGTATAGAGGAAGCTCTCGCGATGGTGGGCGAGGCACCACTGCGCCATGATCGACCCGCCGCGGCTCACGATCCCGGTGACGCGGTTGGCGGTGAGGGGGACGTAACGCAGCAGCACGCCGGCATGCACCGTGAAGTAGTCCACCCCCTGCTCCGCCTGTTCGATCAGCGTGTCGCGATAGATCTCCCAGGTGAGGTCCTCGGCGATCCCGCCGACCTTTTCGAGTGCCTGGTAGATCGGCACGGTGCCGATCGGCACCGCCGAGTTCCGGAGGATCCATTCGCGGGTCTCGTGGATGTCGGCGCCGGTGGAGAGATCCATCACGGTGTCCGCGCCCCACAGCGTGGCCCAGCGCAGCTTCTCGACCTCGTCGTCGATCGACGAGCGCACGGCCGAGTTGCCGA
>DASTUP010000236.1:0-2443 GCA_035759585.1 Gemmatimonadales bacterium
GCGGCCGCATGGTCTCACTGGCGACGCACGGCGACCGCACGCTCTTCTTCGATTTCCTTCCGATCGACCTCGGCTCGATCTCCGGCTTCACGACGCGCTTTCAGCTGTACACGGTGCCCGGGCAGAGCTACTACAACGCCACGCGCAAGCTCGTGCTCCAGGGGGCGGATGGCGTCGTCTTCGTCGCGGACAGCCAGGCGCGCCGGTTCGACGACAACATGGAGAGCCTGCAGAACCTGCACGAGAACCTGCTCGAGCAGGGCGTCGACGTGCGCGAGCTTCCGATCGTTCTGCAGTACAACAAGCAGGATCTTCCGCGGGACCTGGTCCTCTCGCGGGAAGCGCTCGACGACGCCCTCAACTTCCGGTCGGTGCAGAGCTTCGGGGCGGATGCGCTCCACGGGACGGGCGTGTTCGAGACGCTCAAGGGCATCTCGGAGGTCGTGCTGCGCCGCCTCGCGACGGGGGCTGCCGCGGAATGACGGCCGAGCTCAATCCGCAGTTCCGCCTCGAGGGGCTGGTGGTGGGCGCGGCGAACCGGCTGGCCGTGACGGCCGCACGGGCCGTGGCCGAGTCGCCGGGGGCGGTCTACAACCCGCTCTTCGTCTACGCGCGGCCGGGGCTTGGCAAGACCCACCTCCTGATCGCCATCGGGCATGCCGCGCGAGCCATCGATCCGCGCATCATGGTCGAGTATCTCACGCTCGATGAGTTCGTCGAGGCCTTCCACGCCGCCATTGCCGCCGGCCAGGGCGACAGCTACCGCCGCCGGTTCCTCGACGTCGGTCTCCTGCTCGTGGACGACGTCCAGTTCCTCGCGCACCGCCGCGAGATGCAGGCGGAGCTGCTGCGGGTCGTCGACGCGATGCAGGCGGTCGGGCGACAGATCGTGCTCACGAGCGATCGACCGCCCGCAGAGATCGAAGCGCTCGACGAGCGGCTCATCCGCCGGTTCGGCGGCGGCCTCGTCATCGACATCGCGGCCCCCGACTACGAGACGCGCGTCGCGATCCTCCGGCGGCGTGCGGAGGAGCGCAAGGCGGAATTCGAGCCGGGCGTGATCGAAGCGGTGGCGGAGCTCGAGATCGATAATGTCCGTGAGCTGATCGGCGCGCTCAACCGGCTCGTGGCCGGTCAGGCCGTGAGCGACGAGCCGCTTTCCGCTGCGGAGGCGCGCGCGCTCATCGCGGGCACGCTGGCGAAGCGGCCGGCGGTGCCGGTCGAGGCCCGGAAGCGCGAGCTCGTCCCCACGGCCGGAGCGGTCGATGAATTCGCCGATTTCCTGCAGGAGGTATCGGCGACCGTCTCGCAGCAGGTCGAGTCCTGGAGGTCGCGCGTTGCGGAGGCGATGCTCCGGTGGGAGGGAGAAGGGTACCGCGTCTCGCGGCTGCAGGCGTTGCTGGAGTCGGACCTGGTCGCCGATCCGGAGGCGGAGCTGCGCGCCTTCGAGGGCGACGTGGAGCGGCTGCGCGCCATGCAGGCGGAGGTCGAGAGCCTCGCACCCGATCTTGCGGGCGCCCAGGCGCTGCGCGACCCGGGGGACCTCGCCGGCGCGGCGGCGCTCATCGAGAAGGCTCGCCACGGCGCCACGCCACCGCCGCCGCCGTCCCCCCACTGGCTCCTCGACGAGTTCATGGAGTCGGCGTCCAACCGGATGGCGGTGCGCGCGGCGCGTTCCGTCGCAAGCGCTCCCGGCACGAAATACAACCCGCTCGTCATCACCGGCGCTGCCGGGAACGGAAAGACGCACCTGCTGCATGGGCTCGGCAACGCGCTCGCGGCCACGGGCCTCACGGTCGCCTGCGTGAGCGGCAGCGAATTCGTGGACGAGCTCATCTCGGCCATCGAGCGCGATACCGTGGCGCTCTGGCGCGCACGGTATCGCCGGGCGGATGCGCTGCTCATCGACGACGTCCAGCTCGTGGCGGGGAAGGACCGCTCGCAGGAAGAGCTGTTCGTGCTCTTCAATCAGCTGATGGAGCAGGGGCGCCAGATGGTGTTCACGAGTGGTGCGCCACTCGCCGAGCTTGCGTCCCTCGAGCCGCGCCTGCGTACGCGGCTCGAAGGCGGGCTCGTCGTGGACCTGCCGGCGCCGGACCGCGAGCTGCGGGAACGAGCGGTCGAGCGGCTGCTCTCCGCGCGTCTCGAATCGGTCGATCCGGATCTCGTGGCCTACGTCGCCGGGCGTCCTTCCGATTCCATGCGCGCGGCGCTCGCCCTGGTCCAGCGAGTCCTCAACGCGGCCGAGGCGAAACAGGAGCCGCCGACTGCATCGCTCGCGCGGGAAGTCCTCGAGGGCGCGGCGGCCCGGCCGCGCCGTTCCCCTCCGCCGCGGCAGAGTGGCGTGTCCGCCGCCACCGGCGCGGGAGTGCGGAGTCGTGAGAAGATGGTCTGGGAATGGCCCGACGTCGCTGCCCGCATGATCGAGGATCTGCGCTGATGG
>DASTUP010000237.1:0-10692 GCA_035759585.1 Gemmatimonadales bacterium
GGAGCAGTCTGGCGTCATCAGGCGACCGGCTGTATCGCGATGAGCTCCTGGACCTGCGCCTCGTCTTTCATCAGGTCGGCGAGCGAGATGCTGCCGAGGAGATCGTCGACGCGCTGCTGCAGTGCCTGCCAGACCGGCCGGATGCTGCAGGCACTTCCGTTGTGGCAGCGCGCGGCGTCGATCGGATGCGACTCGCAGTTGATCTCGAACGTCTGGTGCTCCGATGCGGTCATCACGTCGCGAACCGAGATGTGCGACGCGTCGCGCGCGAGGAGATAGCCGCCCCGCGCGCCGCGGATGCTTTCCACGAGCCCGGCGCGGCGGAGCCGGAGCAGGATCTGCTCCACGTAGTCGCCGGGGAGGCGCTCGATCTCGGCCAGCTCCCGCGCCGCCACCGCGCCTCCCTCCGCCATGCGCCGGCGGGCGAGGTGCAGCACGATGATCAGGCTGTATTCGGTCCAGGTCGTCACCCGCATGGTGCGGAATATGACCCGGCGCCCTCGCCGCTTCAAGCCGATGCTACTTCGGGCGCTCGGTCCATTCCCGGATCTGCTGCGCCGACAGGGATCCCAGCGGCTTGAGCCGGGCATCGCGCCACCCGCCGTCGCTCACGTCCACGAGATACTGCGACCAGGAGAGGAGCGTGCCTCGGCAGACCTTGTCCGTCGGTGGCGCTTCGTTCGTCTCTTCGCGCAGCCGGCGGAGGAGCTCGTCCATGACCCAGCGCGGGATGCGCATGCGCTCGGGCGGATAGATGAACCCGAAGAGCACGACATGGCTCATCAGGACGCGCCAGTTGTCGCCAAACCGGCGGAGGACGCGCTCCCAGTCGAGGCTGTCGGCGCGGGCCAGGAGGATGTGCGCGACGTCGGCGCCGTCGTACCGGTCCCGCTCCATCACGAACGATTTCGACCAGAGCGCTTCTTCGGGGGGGCAGACGTGCACGGTGAGCCCGAGGACCTGCTCCTCGCGCGCATGCTCGAACCATTCGTCGTCCACCGTGGCGATGCCGTTGCCGGAGCTGAATATGACATCGATGAAACCGTCGTCCGATTCGATCTTGGCAAGCCAGTGGCCCGCGGAGAGGCCGGCCCGGAAGCCCGCATGCCGCGCCGCATCGATGGCGGCGTCGATGTCCCGCGGCCGGATGAAGAGATCGAGATCCTTCGTGATGCGCTCGACGCGGGTCTGCAGCGCAATCGCGTACGCGCCACCGACGAGGCAATCGACGCCGGCGTTCCGCAGCGTGAGAATCGCTTCCCGGTAGAATGACTGGGCAGGGCTGCCACTGCCGGGGTCCGGCGCTGCAAGTTCCACGGGCGACCTTCCGCTGGCGTTGCGACGCACGGCCCTCGTGGCCGGAGACCCATTGTAGCGGCCGCCGGTCGGGGCCGGTGTGCGGGGCATCACGGCCCGTCGCCCCCGGAAGGGCTTCCTTACGGCACCATGACGACATCCAGCGGAACGATACGGATCGCAGCCATTGCCGACACGCATCTCGGCCGGACGACGGCGGCGGCCGTGCAGAATCTCTTCGCGGCCGTGGCCGATGCAGCGGACATCCTCTGCATCTGCGGCGACCTCACCGACACCGGCCTCCCCGACGAGGCGCGGGCGTTCGTGCGCGAGCTGTCCAGGGTGAACCTGCCCACCGTGGCGGTGCTCGGGAATCACGACCATGAGACCGGCCACATCGACGAGCTGAAGGACGTCCTGGCCGACGGGGGCATCCACGTGCTCGATGGCGACGCGCACGAAGTCCGTGGCGTCGGGTTTGCGGGGATCAAGGGGTTTGCGGGCGGGTTCGGGCGGAGGACGCTCGGGCCGTGGGGTGAGCGCGCGATCAAGGATTTCGTGCAGGAGGCGATCAACGAGGCGCTGAAGCTGGAAACGGCGCTCGCCCGTCTCAAGGCGGAGCGCCGCGTGGCGATCATGCACTACGCGCCGATCGCTGCGACCGTGGAAGGCGAGCCGCTCGAGATCTACGCCTTTCTCGGCTCGAGCCGGCTCGAGGAACCCCTGAGCCGCTACCCGGTGGACCTGGTGCTGCACGGGCATGCGCACCACGGGGCCCCGGAAGGTCGCACGGCCGGCGGCGTGCCCGTCTACAACGTGTCGATGTCGCTGCTGACCGCGACGTATCCCGACCGTCCACCCTTCCGGCTGATCGAGCTGCCGGCGGCCGCCGGGGCAGCAACGGCCGCGGTTTCTTCCGCCGACCTCGGTCGCGAAGGAACGAACCAGAGCGACTGAATCCGCGCGGCTCAGCCTCCCGCCGGAATTCCCTTTCCGCCCGGCACGCCGAGCTCCGTCATCGACCGGAGGTCGAGCACCTCGTCGAGCTCGGCGCCCTGCAGCAGGCCCTTCTTCATCACGAGCTCCCTGACCGTGAGTCCGGTGGCGAGCGCTTCCTTCGAGAGCTTTGCCGCTTCGGCATAGCCGATCTTCGGCGCGAGTGCCGTGACGAGCGCCGGGCTCCGCTCGAGCCAGTACGCGCACTGCGCCTCGTCCGCCTCGAGCCCGCGCACGCACTTCTCCGCGAAGACACGAGACGCGTTCCCCACGATCATGAGCCCGAATACGATGTTGTGCGTGATCACCGGCATCATCACGTTGAGCTCGAGCTGGCCGGCTTCCGAGGCCAGCGCCACGGTGAGGTCGATCCCGAGCGCCTGGTAGCAGACCTGATTCACCATTTCGGCGATCGACGGGTTGACCTTTCCCGGCATGATGCTCGAGCCCGGCTGCACCGCCGGGAGGATGATCTCCGCGAGTCCGGTGCGCGGGCCCGACGCGAGCAGCCGGATGTCGTTCGCGATCTTGTTCAGGTCGAGGACGTACGCGCGGAACGCGCCGCTGAACGTCGCGATATCTCCCATCGACTGCATGAGCTGGATCCGATCCTCGCCCGCCTCGAGATCGAGCCCGCTCACCTCGGAGAGATGCTCCACCATCAGCCCCGGATATTCCGGCTCGGCGTTGATGCCCGTGCCGACCGCCGTGCCGCCGATGTTCATTTCGCGCAGCCAGTCCGCGGCCTCCGTGATCTTCTCGCGGTGGCGCGCGATGGTCCGGCCGTAGGCCGTGAACTCCTGGCCGAGCCGGATCGGCGTCGCGTCCTGCAAGTGCGTGCGGCCGCTCTTGAGGACGTGATCGAACGCGCGCCCCTTCTCGAGGAACGCCTCCGCCAGCAGGTCGAGCGACTCGATGAACGGCGGCAGGGTCGCGAGCGTGGCGAGGCGCATCGCGGTCGGGATCACGTCGTTCGTGCTCTGCGCCATGTTCACGTGATCGTTCGGATGCACCGGCGCGTATCCGCCGAGCGGCGCCCCCAGAATCTGGTTGGCCCGGTTCGCCAGCACCTCGTTACAGTTCATGTTGTGCGAGGTGCCGGCGCCCGCCTGATAGACGTCCACCAGAAACTGGTCGCGGTGCTGGCCGGTGAGGACTTCGTCGGCTGCCTGCACGATGGCGTCCGCGAGGCGTGGCTCGAGCCGGCCCGTCGCCCGGTGGGTGAGGGCGGCCGAGCGCTTGATCCAGATCACCGCATCGACGAAGGCCGGGAGCGGGCGCAGGCCGGAAACGGGAAAATTCTCGGTGGCACGCAGGGTCTGGATGCCATAGAGTGCGCCGGCGGGAACTGGCTTCTCACCGAGCGGGTCCTTTTCGAGGCGGGTCATGGTCTGGGCAGGTCGCAGAAAGAGGGATTCGGTCGCGGTCAGCGTACTCGCAGCCCGGGAGGTGTGCCGATGGAGGAGCGATTCATCGATGTCGGCGGTCGAGTGTCCTTCGATGCCGATCGGGCCGCGAAGGTCGATCTCGTCCGCGGAAGCTCGCTCTTCCTCGGGCTCAACACCTTCGAGGCCGGGCAGCGCCAGGCGCCGCACGTGCACCGTGGCGCCGACAAATTTTACCTGCTCGTGAGCGGAAAGGCGAGGATGATCGTGGGCCGTGAGACGCGTGAGGTCGGCCCCGGCATGCTCGTCTGGGCGCCGGCGGACGAGCCGCATGGTGTGGTCGAGGCGCTGGAGCGCACGGTCATGCTCGTCGGGATGGCACCACCCCCGCGACCGTGAGCGCGCGAAGCACCGCGGCACGACCGTAGATCGCCAGCGCGAGGCCGCCGCCGAGGAGCAGTCCGACCCCGCTGGTGTAAAATCGCCAGGCGAGCAGCAGCGCCGCTCCTTCCCCTCCGAGTGATCCCGCCGCCCCGCCAAGAAACCCGAAATCGACGACCCCCACCCCGGACGGCGTCGGGACGATCAACTGCGCATACAGCAGCATGAACGACCCGATCACGAGCACTCCGAACGAGGAGGGCTCGGGCAGCGTCGACGCCAATGCCACGAGGATGCCGACGCGCGAGGTGAGGTTGAGCAGTGTCATCGGCACGCTGGCAACGAGCGGCCAGGGCGGCATCCGCCGCCAGTACACCCGCACGCGCCGGACCGGGCGGCGCAGCCGTGCCGGTGCGAGCGTCGCGAGGCGCCGCGCCGCATACCAGGCCGCTCCGCTCAGCACCCCGATGGCGACGAGCCACGGCCATGCGCGCTCCGTGGCCGAGCCGAGCGCCGGAAGCGCGGTGTTCCACCACTCGGGCGCGAACCACCAGGCGAGCGGAAGCATCGCAGCGAAGATGACCGGCCACGCCGCCAGCACCTCGAGGCTGATCGCGACGAATGCGGCCGAAGCCGGGACGCCGGCACGCAGCATCCCGGCGAGTCGCGCCGGCTCGCCGCCGATGCGGAGCGGCGTAATCGCGCAGGCAGCGTCGCCGAAGGCGTTGAGCGTTATCGCGTCCCCGAGCCCGATCGGCGTCCGCAGTCCGCCGAGCAGCCAGCGGATCCGGTATGCCCGGGCCACGAGATCCACTGCAACGAGCAGGGCGCAGATCAGGTGCGCCTCGAGCAGCGAGAGCGCGCCGCTCATCCGAGCACATCCCGGTACACATCGAAGATGCGCGCGAACGCAATGTCCCAGCGATGATGGGTCTCGATGAACCGGCGCGCGGCATCACGACTCGATCCTGCCGCATCGAGCAATCGATCAGCACTCTCGGCCACCGAGTCGGGATCCCCGAGCCGGTAGAGCGCACCCGCGCCGGACAGCCGGACCTGCTCGGCGACCGCTCCCACGTCCACGGAGAGCACGGGCGTCCCGCACGCCATCGCTTCGTGCGCAGCCAGGCCGAACGTCTCGGCGGGGCCCGGCGCGAGATAGAGATCCGCCGCCGCGTACAGGTCGGCCAGAAGGTCGCGGTCATGGACGAACGGCACGATCCGGATCTGCCGATCGGAGAGCGCTCGAAGCCTCGACTCCTGCGGCCCCGTCCCGACGAGGAGCAGCGTTGCATCGCGGTGCCGGACTTTCTTCCAGCCCGCGATGGCCGTCGCCAGCTCCTTCTCGGCCGTCAGGCGGCCCGCATATACGGCGAGCGGCCCGCCGCCGATGCCGAAACGGCGCCGGGTCACTTCGAGGTGCGCGCGTCGCGAGGGGTGATAGGTCCCGGTATCCACGCCGAGGGGGACGCGTACCACGCGCTCGACTCCGAAGCGCTCGAGATCGGCCCGGACCGCGTCCGACGCGACCAGCGTGCGCGCCACGGAGCGGGAGATGCGGCGGACGTAACGGGCTGCGACTCGTGCCGCCCAGCGCCGATGGATTGCATCCGCCTCGAGTCGAGGCGCGATCACGCGGGGGATATGGCCGTGGAAAAACCAGACGGTGGGAATTCCGAGGCGGCGGGCCGCACCACGCACCAGCCAGGGCACGAAATGCGAGCTCCCGATCTCGATGATGTCGGGACGTTCGCGCTCGAGAATGGCCCGCACGCGACCCGGGGCCAGCATCACGCGATACGGCCTCTGGCCGGGAATGAACGGCACGCCGATTTCGTAGCGCCGGCCACGACCGACGTCGCTCACGCAGTCTCGCTCGCCAGGCACTACGACGATCTGGCGAATATCCGCGTGGCGAGCGACGAAGGCGGATTTCTCGCGGAGGTAGGTGCGCACCCCCCCGCTCGTCTCGCCGTAATACTCCGTGATGTCGAGAACGGTAAGGGGACGCGCGCTCAATCGGAGCAGTCGCCGAGCGGATAGACCGTGCCGCAGTTGGCGCATGGATTCCTGCAGCCCCATGGCCGGGAGGCAACGGGAAAACCGCAGCGCTGGCAGGTCGGCGCGGGAGTGCGCGATGGCGCGCTACCTTCGGCCTTCGGCTGGCGCGCCGGGCTAGTCAACTTCCAGCTCCGCCGTGAGAAACGGATTGGTGAGCCGCTCGATGCCGATCGTCGTCTCAGGGCCGTGACCGCTATGGACGATCGTCGAGTCGGGGAGCGTAAGGAAATGGCGCTGGATGCTCGACATGAGCGTCGGAAGGTCGCCGCCCGGCAGGTCGGTGCGGCCGATCGAGCCCGCAAAGAGCACGTCGCCGCCGATGACCATCCCGTTCCCGACGAAGCTCACGCTCCCCGGCGAATGGCCGGGCGTATGGCGCACCTCGAACCCGAAGCGCCCGACCCGCACTTCCTCACCGTGGACCAGCTCGCGGTCGGGTGGCGGCGGTGCCTCCGCGCGCAGCCCGAACCATTCGGCCTGCTGCGGCAGCGCATCGTAGAGGTGGCGGTCCGCCGAGTGGAGGTGAATCGGCACTCCGGTGCGGTGCCGGATCTCCGCGACCCCCATGACGTGATCGATGTGCGCGTGCGTGAGCCAGATGGCGGCAAGGGACCAGGCCCGGGTGTCGAGCTCCGCAAGGAACATCGCGGGTTCCTCGCCCGGATCGACGATGACTGCCTCGCGCCGCGCCGTGTCCGCGATCAGATAGCAGTTCTCGGCGAACTGGCCGTTCGGAAGGGTGACGATGTCGAGCTCACTCATGCTGCGCCTCGCTTGTGCCGGCCGGCCGGCGCCGCATGGGCCGGCTCAGCGCGCAGTTGCCTCGCCCGTGCCGACGGCGACGCCATAGGCCTCGGCGCCTCCCGTCGCGGCCGCGCCTTCGGGGGCGCGTGGACGCGGCACGCCGATGTCGCCGAGGACCGCAGCGGCGGGATCGGGATGGCCCGTTTTCAGCGCCTTGATGTAGCGATCGGCCGCGATGGCGGCAGTCGTGGCATCACCCTGCGCCGTCGTGACCTGGCGGGTGAGCTGCGCGCGCATGTCTCCGGCGACGAAGAGGCCGCTGATCGAGCTCTGCATCGCAAGGTCGGTGATCACGTAGCCGCCGGCATCGTGGACGTAATGTCCGTCGATGACGCCGGTGTTCGGCTTGAAGCCGATGAAGACGAAGAGACCGGTGGCCGCGATCGTGCCCACCGCCCCGGTGACGATGTTGCGAACCCGGAGCGACGTCATTCCCGTAACGGCATCCCCGAGCGCCTCCTCGGCGATCGTGTTGAAGATCACTTCGATCTTCGGATTGGCGAACACGCGCTCCTGGATGATGCGCGAAGCACGGAACTCGTTCCGGCGATGGATGATCGTGACCTTCGATGCGAAGCGGGTGAGATAGTCGGCCTCCTCGCACGCCGCATCGCCGCCGCCGACCACCACGACATGGTGGCCCCGGTAGAATGCGCCGTCGCACACCGCGCAATAGGAGACGCCCTTGCCGGCGTATTCGACCTCGCCGGGAATGCCGAGCTTGAGCGGCGTACCGCCGGCGGTGACGATCACCGCGGGCGAAACGTAGACGTCGCCGGCGTCGGTGAGCGTCTCGAAGTACCCGTCCGCGCGCTTGTGAACGCGGCTCACCGTGACGCCGAGCTGAAAATCCGCCCCGAACTCGGCCGCGTGGTCATGATACCTCTTCGCGAGGTCCCGGCCGAGAATCTTCTCGAAGCCCGGAACATCCTCGAGGAACTCGGTATTGAGCAGCTCACCGCCCGGCACCCCGCGCTCGAGCACCACCGTACCGAGCATGGCCCGTCCGGTATAGAGCGCGGCCGCAAGGCCTGCCGGCCCTGCCCCGATGATCACGACATCCGTCTCGCGCCTGGTGCTCATCCGTTCCCGATCTCTCCGAAGGTCGCTGGGGTGCGGCCGGGGGCCGGCTCATCCGTTCCCCGGCCTGGATGGAATATAGAAGGTGAGGGAACCTCTGCCCCTCCGAGCGCCAGCATGCCGACCGCCCCATGACAGGAGGACACCGTGCCGATCAGGATGCGCACTTCGTCGCCGCTCCGTCCTGCCTCCGCCACCAGCGAATCCGCGGCGAGCACCTCCTCCGCATCGAACATCCCGACGCCGAACGCCCGATGCCGGCATCGGAGCGCCACGGGCCCGGCCACCCGCGTGGTCCGCCCGAGGCGTCGCGTCATTTCCTCGAGGGTATCGGTCATTTCCCAGGTACGGGGCGCGCGGATCACGGGACACTGCGCGGGCTCGATGCAGTGCGTGGGGCAGAGCCAGTCTGCATGCGAGAGATACCTGACGCCGTCGGGTGCCGGCATCTCGTAGGGCGTCCTCGCCTCCACCGTGACCGGCTCCGCGTCGACCCGGCGACCAGGCCAGCGGGCAGTGGATCGCCGCAGCAGCCATTCGAACATGAGATGCGGCATGAGCGGCGAGGGCACGATCGCATCGCCCGCCCCGGCCTCACCGCCGAGCCAGGCGTCGAAGAAGTCGCTCCATTCCTGCACGACGAGAATGCGATCGGCCGGGCGGTCGCCCTGGGCGGCCTGGCAGGCGGGATTGCGGTCGACGATCAGGAGGCGCCGATAGGCCACGCGCCCGCGCTCACGCGCCCGCTCGAGCTGCCCGGCGTAGAACGAGCCGTAACAGCCACCGCCGACGACCGCGATGTCGCGAAAGCCGAGCGGCGCGTCGTCTCCGCCGGGCCGGTCCTCAGCGGAGGATGCGCCCACCGTCGACCGCGAGCACCTCGCCCGTCACGAAATCGCCACCCTCGAGGAGGTAGAGCAGCGCCGCCACGGCGTCCTCCGGCGTGCCAAGCCGCTTGAGCGGCGTTTCGCGCTCGAGGCGGGTGCGCTGCTCCGCGTCGTAGCTGTCGGGCACGAGGACGGTGCCCGGCGCGATGGCGTTGACGGTGACGTCCGGCGCCAGCACGCGCGCAAGCACCTTCGTCAGCATGACGACGCCGGCCTTGCTCAGCGAATGGACCGGATAGCTCGGCCACGGCTCGAGGCCGCCGAGATCGGCGATGTTGACGACCTTGCCCCCGGAGGCGCGCAGCATCGGCGCGGCCGCCTGCGTCACGAAGAAATGCGCTCGAAGATTGAGGTCCATGATCGCGTCGTACTGCGCGACGGTGGTCTCCTCGAAGGGAATGCGATGCATGACCGCGGCGGAGTTCACGAGCACATCGAGTCCGCCCAGCGCATCGGCGACGCGCGTGGGGAGCGCCGACGCTGCGGCCGCGTCGGTGAGATCGGCGCCGAAACTTTCGGCAGTGCCGCCGCGCGCGCGGATCTCGTCCCGGAGCGCGTCGGCGCCTCTGGCCGAGGTGTTGTAGTGAATGGCGAGCGCCATCCCGCGATCGGCCAGGGCGGCCGCGAAGGCGTGGCCGAGGCGCTGCCCCCCGCCCGTGACGAGCGCAACGCGTCCGCGCAGCTCCATTCAGGCCGCGGGGCCGGAGATCGGCTGCACGTGTCCCGAGACGCCGGACGCCGCCTCGCTCGCGAGAAAGAGCACGCCGTCGGTGATGTGCCGCATCTCCACATACCGGGCCTCCGCACCGACGGCCGCGATGTTCTCAGCGGTGCGCACCGTCGCGGGAGCGATCGCATTCACCCGGATGCCCCGGGGCGCGAGCTCGACGGCGAGCGCACGCGTGAGTCCCGCGATCGCGGCCTTCGCCGCGCTGTACACGGCGAGCGACGGCGCCGGCTCGACGACCGCGATCGACGCAAAATTCACGATGCAGCCGCGCGTCTTCTCGAGCGCGGGGATCGCCGCCTGGGAGACGAGGAACGCCGTCTTCAGGTTGATCGCGATCTCGCGATCGAAATCCCGGGCGGTCGTCCCTTCCACCGGCCCATAGGTGGTGAGACCACCCGCCACGTTCACGACGACATCGAGCCGGCCGAATTCGCGAAGCGCCGTTTCGACGGCGAGCACCGCGACGTCCGTCTCGGTGAGGTCGCCTGCCGCAGGCCGGGCTTCGATTCCCTGCGCAATGAACTCGCGCACCCGATGCGAAACCCCGACCGCATTGCGGTCACACGCCACGATGCGCGCACCCGCGGCGCCGAAGGCCAGCGCCACCGCATTCCCGATCTGCCCGGCCCGGCCGACACCGGTCACGAGCACGACCTTGCCCGTAAAGTCGCTCCCGCTCATCGAAACGAGCCGCTCACCGGCGGGTTCCGTTCACGCGGCGCGCCGGGCCTCGAGCGCGCCGAGCCATTCGCCCGGGACCGCCTGGGAGCCGATGGTGCCGTGACTTCCGTCGGTCAGCGAATCCCCGTGCCAGTCGCTCCCGCCGGTGCGGAGCAGCCCGAGTCCGAGGGCCAGGTCGGTGAGGCGTGCCCGCTGATCGGGACTGTGGCTGGGGTGGCGCGTCTCGAGCGCATCGAGCCCATCCGCGCGGAACCGCTCGAGCACGCTCCGCGTCGCGCGGTCCTTGAGGTGCGCCGCCGAGACGAGTCCGCCGACCTGATGGACGATGCGCGCCACTTCGCGGAACTGCGGGAGGGTCTTCTCGACGAACGCCGGCCGGCCGCGGCCGAGG
>DASTUP010000238.1:0-10112 GCA_035759585.1 Gemmatimonadales bacterium
AGGGACTGGTCCGGTCCACGACGCCGAGCGTTTCGGTCCAGCGCTCGTCCGGGTAGACGTGGACCGTGAGGACCGGGCCGAAGATCTCCTCGCACATGAGCCGGTAGCCGGGGTCGTCCGCCTGGATGAGCGTCGGCTCGATGAAATACCCTTCCGCGTCGCTGGCGTTTCCGCCGGCGATCACCTTCACGCCGGCATCGCCTTTGGCGGCATCGAGGTATTCCCGGATCTTTCCGAACGCCTTTGCGTCGATGACCGCGCCCATGAAGTTCCGGAAATCAGCGACGTCGCCAATGCGGATGTCCGCGATCATGGCCGTCATCCGGTCCCGCACCGCGGGCCAGATCGACTTCGGGATGTAGGCCCGCGACGCCGCGCTGCACTTCTGACCCTGGTATTCATAGGCGCCGCGCACGAGCCCGACCGCCAGCGCCTCCACGTCCGCGCTCGGATGGGCGACGACGAAGTCCTTGCCCCCGGTCTCGCCGACGAGGCGCGGATAGCTGCGGTAGCGCGACAGGTTTTCCCCCACCGTCCGCCAGAGCGATTGGAACACCGGCGTCGATCCGGTGAAGTGAATGCCGGCGAGGTTCCGGTCCGAGAGCACGGCCGCGGAGATGTCCACCGCCGGGCCGGGAATGAAATTGATGACGCCCGGCGGCAGCCCCGCCTCGCGCAGCAGCTCGAAGAAGAGCCAGTTGCTGAGCGAGGCCGTCGCGGCCGGCTTCCAGACGACGGTGTTCCCCATCAGGGCCGGCGCGGTCGGCAGGTTGCCGCCGATGGCGGTGAAGTTGAACGGCGTGATCGCGTAGACGAATCCCTCGAGCGGCCGGTGGTCGAGGCGGTTCCACATCCCCGGCCCGCTGGCAGGCTGCTCGCGGTAGAGCTGCTCCGCAAACGCCACGTTGAACCGGAGGAAGTCGATCAGCTCGCACGCGCTGTCGATCTCGGCCTGAAACGCCGTCTTGCTCTGGCCGAGCATCGTCGCGGCATTGATCCGGGCGCGCCACGAGCCCGCGAGCAGGTCGGCCGCCTTGAGGAAGACGGCCGCGCGGTCCTCGAACCGCCACTCTGACCACTCCTTCTGCGCTTCGACCGCGGCGGTGATCGCCCCCGCGATCGCCTTCCTGTCCGCCTGATGCGTCTCGGCGAGCACGTGCGAGTGCCGGTGCGGCGAGACCACTTTCTGCACGTTTCCGCTCCGCAGCTCCTCACCGCCGACCACGACGGGGATGTCCACCCGCTCGGCCCCCTGCGCCTTCAGTGCCGCCTTCAGCTCCGTCCGCGCCGGCGTGCCCGGCGCGTAGGAATTGACCGGTTCATTGCGGGGAACGGGAATATTTGCGATGCCGCTCATTGCGTCCGACCTCTCATGGGTTCTCGGTGCTCGAGCGCGGAAGATAACTACTGATATGGCTCGAGCGCGGTGGCCTTGAACGCGGCGAATACTTCCGATCCTTCCGTCACGCCGAGCGACTCGAGCGCCTGCCGGGTCACCTCAGCGACGAGCGGCGGCCGGGTGGCGAGCGCCACGCGCACCCGCTCTCCGCGCGGCGGCTCGGGCGCGATCTCGACCACGCGCCCGCGAAAGACGTTTCGCGCGCTCCCCGACGGCGCCTCGCGGGAAAGGACGATCTCGCGGGGGTCGATCGCCACGAACACTTCGCCGTCGAGCCCGGGATCCGCCGCGAGCAGCTCCCCTGCGACCGTGTGGATCGCCACGAGGCCGGAGCCGTCGCGCGAGGCGAGGATACCGCGGAAGAAATTCGTCCCGATGAACGCGCCCGCCGCCTCGGAGCGCGGCCGGTGCAGGAGATCGGCCGGCATCCCTTCCTGGACCACGCGGCCCTCGTGCATCACCGCGAGCTTCCCGCCAAGCGCGAGCGCCTCGAGGGGGCTGTGCGTCACGTAGACGGTCGTCACGCCGCGGGCGGCGAGCGCCTGCTTGAGGATCCCACGCAGCGATGCCCGGGCCGAGGGGTCGATCGAGCTGAGCGGCTCGTCGAGGAGAAGGAGCTTCGGCTCGACCACGAGTGCGCGGGCGAGCGCCACCCGCTGCCGCTCGCCGCCGGAGAGCGCGGCGGGACGCCGGCCGAGCTCCCGCTCGAGTCCGAGGGCGTGCAGCGCCTCGCGCGCGCGCGCCATGGCGGCCGTCCCTTCTCCGCGCGCCCTCAGCCCGAACGCGACGTTCTCGAGTGCGCTCAGGTGCGGAAAGAGCGCCAGCTCCTGCGGCAGCCATCCGACGCTGCGCCGCTCGGCGGGAAGCCAGGCGCCGCGCGCCGTGTCCCCCCACACCTCCCCGTCGAGGTGCACCATTCCCTCATCGGGGCGATCGAGACCCGCCAGCATCCGGAGAACCGTGCTCTTTCCCGAGCCGTTCGGGCCCACGACCACGAGCGTCGAACCGGCGTCGGCCGAGAGCTCCGCGGCGAGCGCGAACTCGCCGCGCCGGCTAGCGAGACGCGCCTGCAGCACCCGTCCGCCCGAGGGAAAAGGGACTCGCACCGAGCGCGAAGAGCACGCCGAACGAAACGGCGAGGAGCATGAGCGCCAGCGCGATCGCGGCGTCGAAGTCGGTCTCGAGCCTGAGGTAGACGGCGAGCGGCATCGTCTGGGTCACGCCCGGAACGTTGCCGGCAAACGTGATCGTCGCGCCGAACTCGCCGAGGGCGCGAGCCCAGCCCATCGCGGCACCGGCGGCGAGCGAGGGAACGCTGAGCGGCACCAGGATCCGCGCGGCGGTGTACGGCCGCGATGCGCGCAGCGTGGCGGCCACCTCGGTGTAGGCGCGGTTCACGCCGCGGAACCCGGCGGCAGACGCACCGATGAAGAAGGGGAGCGCGACGAAAACCTGCGCGATGACCACCGCGAGCGTGCTGAACGGGACCGTGATCCCGAGCAGTGAAAGCGCCCCGCCGAGCAGCCCCGTTCTGCCGAACGCCAGCAGCAGCGCGAGCCCGGCCACCGTCGGCGGCAGCACCATCGGCAGCGCGACGAGCGCCTCCAGCAGCCGCTTCCCCGGAAATTCCCGCGTCCCGAGCAGCAGCCCCACCGGAAGCCCGAGAAGGACGACGACGACCGTGGCTCCGGCGCTCGTGAGGAGGCTGAGTCGGAGCGCATCGAGCACCGTGGGATCCGCGAGCTCCGCGAGCAGGGTCCGGGGGCGGACCTGGAGGAGGAGCGCAAGCACCGGAAGGAGGAGAAACGCGCCGACGGCCCCGATTGCGGCGCCGCCGGCTGCCCTGGCCATCAGGGCGGCGAGCTTCATCGGCCGGGCCCCACGCCCTCGAAGCCGTATCGCGCGAGAACGGCCTGTCCCTGCGGCCCGAGCACGAGGCGCAGGAACGCCTCCGCGCCCGCCGAGTCGCCGACCGACCGGAGGCGCGCAATCACGTACTCCGCGCGGACGCCGAAGGCATCCGGGATCGGGATGACGCGGATGCCCTCACGCCGCGCGATCGAATCGGGACCGGAAACATCCGAGGCGTAGACGATCCCAGCGTGCGCCTCGCCGAGGCGCACCTTGGTCAGCACCGCCCGCACGTTCACCTCGTCCGAAACGACATTGCCGAGGACCCGGTCGGCGAAGTCGGGACCGTATCCGGGGGCGCCGCTCAGGTTGCGCAGCGCCTCGCGCGCATAGCGGCCCGCCGGCACCTCGGGCGCGGCGAGCACGAGCTTGAGGCCTGGCGTGGCGAGGTTGAGCAGGTCGACGAGCATCATGTCGACCTCCGGCTGCCGCGCCGCGACGACGACGAGCCGGTTGTGAGCGAAGACCCGGGGCTCCAGCACCAGACCGCGCGCGGCCGCGAACTGCATGGCTTCCCGGTCGGCGGCCGCGAAGATGTCCGCCACCGCGCCGCGCACGAGCTGTCCCGCAAGCTGCTGCGATCCGGCGACGTTGAGCCGGACCTCCAGCGTGGAGTCCTGGCGCTCGAGCTCCGCCGCCAGCTCGCCGAACGCCTCGACCAGCGAGGCCGCGGCAAAGACCGTGAGCGTCCGTCCTGCCGGCGCTTCACGATCGCCACCGCACGCGCCGAGGAGAACGACCAGCGCCATCAGGGATCGCCGTGCTCGGATCACGTTGCCGCCGGTTGAGGGTGCAGAAGAATGGCGCCCGCTCTCTCCGGGCGACAGGTTGCCGCGCCGGCTCGGAGGGAAGTAACATGAAGGGTCGCACGAACCCGAACCTCCAGGAATCTCATGTCCAGGGCCCTTGCGCTCCTCCCGGCAGCGGTACTTTTCCTCTCGGCCTGTCCGACCTATCACGAGTATCCGAAGCTGACCGATCAGAGCGGACTCGTCGAGGCCGATACGTATGCCCGGTACGGGAAGGAACATGCACAGGCAATGGCCGTGGCGCGCGAGTACGGCCGCTTCCACAGTGGCGAGACGCGCGAGGAGCTGCAGGCGGCCGCCGAAAGCACGCTGATGTACGCCCGGACGCTGCCCGATATCGCGGAGGCCCACGCCGACTCGCTCGGGCACCGGATCACGCTGCAGTTCCGAAGCGGCTGGCGGACGATGGTGAACCCGATCGATGACGGCAAGCGAGGCTCCGAGACGCCGAATCTCCCGGGAGCGGCCGCCCCGGCTCGCTGACCAGGTGGACTGCGTCCAGGTCTCGACCACCGTCGAATCCCGCGACGCGGCAGATCGGCTTGCGGCAGCGCTTGTCACGGAACGCCTCGCCGCCTGTGCGCACGTTGCCGGCCCGATCGCGAGCACCTATCGCTGGGCCGGCTCCGTCGAGCGGGCCGAAGAATGGTACTGTCATTTCAAGACGACGCGTGCGCGCCTGGAAGGCCTGATGGCCGCCATCCGCGCCCGGCATTCGTATGAGCTCCCGGAAATAGTTGTGGTCCCCCTCGGCGGGTCGGAGGAATACCTCCGATGGATCGCCGAGAGTGTCGGGTAACCCAGACAGCGAGCCTTCGATGACCGAGACCAGAACCGCCGCCGGCCCCTCCGACCTCGCCGAGATCTTCTACTCGCCAACCGAAGTCTTCGAGCGCCGGCGGGAAGGAGGTTTCTGGCTCCCGCTCTTCGTGCTGTTCATTGTGTCGGCCATCATCTTCTACGCCACGAAGAACGTGATGCAGCCGGTGTTCGATGCCGAATGGGCGCGCGGCGCCGCGAAGATGCAGGCGCAGAACCCGAACCTCACGGCGGAGCAGCTCGAGCAGGGGAGGGGGATGGCCCAGACGTTCGCCATCGTCGGCGTCTTCTTTTCGACATTCGTCGGGCCGCTCATTGCCGGCGTGGTCCTCTGGCTCGTGGCCAAGATGTTCGGTGTCCGCCAGTCGATCACGGCCGCCATCACCGTCGCGGTCTTCGCGCTCTTCCCGTTCATCATCGAAGGCCTCGTCAACGCGATCCAGGCGGCGTTCCTGCCGGAAGAGAGCATCACGTCGCGCTACAGCCTGAGCCTCGGCCCGGCACGGTTCCTCGACGGGCCGATATCGAAGATGCACGCGCTCGCGGGCCACATCGACGTGTTCACCATCTGGACCGCGATCCTCATCGCCATCGGCGTGCGCGTCACGGGGAACGCCACGCGCAACCAGGCGATCGGCGTCGCCGTGGTGATGTGGATCATCGGCGCGCTGCCCGCGCTGCTCTTCACCTGACCGGGAGCGATCGTGTCGAAGGGATCGGTGGCCGGACTCGTGGCGGCGGCGGGCTTCGCGGGCTTCCTCCTCTACGGAACGCTCGAGAGCCAGTCCGCCGAATGCTTCGTGGTCGTGGATTTCCGCGGGCGGATCGACAGCGCCACGGCATCCGCCGCCTCGGAGGAGGAGGCCGCGAGGCAGGCGCAGACCACCGCGTGCGGCACCATCGCATTCGGAATGGATGAGTCGATCGCCTGCGGCAATGTCCGACCGGTGCGCCGGGTCTGCCAGGCGAAATGACCGCGCCCGCGAGCCGGTTTCCCAGCCCGTTCGTTCTCCTCGTCGCCTGCATACTTCTCGCTGCCACCCTGACCTGGCTCCTCCCGGCCGGACGCTATGAGCGCCGGCCGGATGCCGTTACGGGCCGGGACATCGTCGTTCCGGGCACCTACAGCCGGGTCGAGGCGCAGCCGGTAGGAGCGTTCGAGGCGATCGTCGCCATTCCGGAAGGCATTGCGGCAGCCGCCGACGTCATCGCGCTCGTGTTCCTGGTCGGCGGCGCCTTCGCCGTCATCGAGCAGACCGGCGCGCTGCGCCGCGGCGTGGACGCCCTGGCCGGTGCAGTCCAGGGACGGGAGGCGCTCGTCATCCCGATCATGTCGCTCGCGTTCGCGGCGGGAGGGGCGACGCAGAACATGGGCGAAGAGATCATCGCCCTCGTGCCGGTCCTGCTCCTCCTCACGCGCGGACTCGGCTTCGACGCGCTCACTGCGGCGGCCATGAGCATCGGGGCGGCCGCGGTCGGCTCCTCGTTCAGTCCCGTAAATCCGTTCCAGGTGCTCATCGCGCAGAAGGTGGCACAGCTGCCGCCCGGCTCCGGCTGGCCGTTTCGAACGGCGGTCTTCGCGCTGGCGCTCGGCCTCTGGATCTGGGGCACCTGGCGCCATGCCTCGCGCCACCGGCGGCCGCCCGAGCTGGTGGAGGTCGCGGCGCTCGAGCCGGGACGGAAGCGGCGCCTCGATTTCGTCCTCCTGCTCACCGTGGCCGCGCTCGCGATGGTTCCGGTCGGCTTGCAGCGTCTTGGCTGGGGCTTCGACGAGCTTTCCGCGATGTTCGTGATCGTCGGAGCGGTGGCCGGGGTCGCGGCCGGAATGGGCGCGGGCGGCACGGCGATGGCCTTCGCCGAAGGATTCCGGTCGATGGCGGGCGCCGCCCTGCTCATCGGATTCGCCAAGGCGATCTCGGTCGTGCTGGAGCAGGGCGCCGTGCTCGACACCATCGTGCAGGGACTCGTGGCGCCGCTCGATCAGCTGCCGCCGACTGCATCGGCGATCGGCATGATGGGCGTGCAGGCGGCCATCCACGTGCCGGTGCCGAGCGTGAGCAGCCAGGCGGTGCTGACGATGCCGATCCTCGTTCCGCTCTCGGACCTGCTCGGCATCGCCCGGCAGGTGACCGTGCTCGCATATCAGTACGGTGCCGGGCTCTGCGAGATGATCACCCCGACGAACGGAGCGCTGATGGCCGTACTCGCGGCGGCCGGCGTACCGTTCGGCCGGTGGTTCCGCTTCGTCCTTCCCCTGTTCATTCTGCTGTTCCTCGTGGGGGCCGCCGCTGTGGCGGTGGCCATCGCGACCGGCCTCAGCTAACGCGCGAGCTCACACTCCGGCGAGCCGGCTCAGGAGCGGGAGGTCGGCCGTGCCGGTGTGGCGCCCGATCTCCCGCCCGTTCCGGAAAGCGATGAGTGTAGGAATTCCGCGAATTCCGAAGCGGCCTGCCACGCCGGGGTTGGCGTCGGTGTCGAGCTTGAGCAGGAGCATCCGGCCGGCGTGCGCCCCCGCAAAGTTGTCGAGGACCGGTTCCATCATGCGGCATGGGCCGCACCAGTCGGCGTGGAAGTCGACGAGCACGGGCGCGTTGGTTCCCGCCAGGACCCGGTCGAATGTCGCGTCCGTCACCGGGATGGGACGCTCGAGGTGCAGGGGCCTCCCGCAGGCCGCACACCGCGGCCCATCGGCCACCCGCGCGAGGTCCACGCGATTGAGCTTTCTGCAGTTCGGGCAGCCTACGATTGCAGGCTGTGTGTCTCCCGCATCCCCCATGACATCTCCTTGCATGTAGGCCCCGCGCCGCAGGATCCCGGCTCCGTCCAACCTTAGCGCCGCCTTCGGGCCGGCGGCGTGCCGGGTGTCACTGGCGGATGGCCCGGCACCGTATATGCATAGTCGAAGAGCAGGAGCGTTTCTGGCAGGAACTGCCGGGAGCAGGCCATGAGCGAACTGACGATCCGTGATCTGGGGCAGGACGAAGACTTCGGCAACTGGTTCCGCGAGCTGCTGGAACTGGAGGCCGAAGGCTCGGGCAGGGTCGGGCCCGCGGATGAGCGCTATCTCGTGCTCAGCAACGAGATCGGCGACTGGATCGGCGGCCTCCGCTTTTCGCTGCGCGGCGGCGTCGCACAGCTCATCGACGTCGCGGTGGCGCCCGAAGAGCGCGGCCGCGGACATGCCCACCGCCTCCTCGCCGCCTTCGAGCAGCGCGCGCGCGAAGAAGGCGCGCATCTCGCCGAGTTCTGGACCGACGACTTCCGCGCCGAGGGCCTCCTCGCCGCCCTTGGCTGGACCCGGATCCTGCTGCGCGAGCGCTACTTCGGCGACAGCACCTGGATGCTGATGGAGAAGCGGCTGGACACTGCGGAATAGTGCCGAAATGGCGGTTCGTGGACCGGCCCGATTACCTTTCGGAGCCGGTCCACGCCTTTTGGGAGGCCGGTCGAATCAACCCATTTCTCGCTGCCGAGCGGTCCCGGCCGCCCACGAGTGACCATGAGCCTGACGCGGGATGAACGCGACGCCTTTACCAAGGTTGAAGTTCTGAAGGACCTCGAGCCCGTGGTGCGGGAGATGCGGGCCGACCACGAAGCGAAGCGTGAGCTCTGGTTCCCGAGCGATCTCCTCGGCCCCCCCGAGGGAGAGGACCCCGACGCTCATCGCCTCGCCATGCAGAAGCGGGCCCAGGGAATTCCGGACCATGCCCGCGCCGCGCTGGCGCTCAACACGCTCACCGAAGAAGGCCTTCCCCATTTTCACCGGCTGCTCGCAGTTCACCTCGGCGACGACAGCCACTGGCGCCACTGGAACAATCTCTGGACCGCCGAAGAAGACCGTCACGGCCAGGTCCTGCACGACTATACGCGCGACACCCGCATCTTCGAGCAGCGCCGCATCGAGGAGATGCAGTTCGAGTACCTGAAGGCGGGCTTCCACCCCGAGTGGGACAAGGATCCCTACCGCGTCTTTGCCTATACGACCGTGCAGGAACGGGCCACGCAGCACTCGCACGCGGCCACCGGCAGGATCGTCCAGGAGTACGAGCCGACGCTCGGGATGGTGCTCGACCGGATCGCGCGGGAAGAGGCGCGGCACTTCGCGTTCTATCGCTCGGTGTTCAAGGAGATCCTGCAGCGCGATCCCGACCAGGCGCTCCACTCGGCGGCGTTCATCCTGCCGAGCATCGACATGCCGGGCGTGACGATGCCCGGGTTCCGCGAGCTTGCCGACGTGATTCGCCGGTCGGGCATCTACGGACCGCGCGATTATCTCCGCATCGTGCACGAGCAGATCAAGTACTGGAAGATCGAGACGCTCACCGGACTCAACGAGATGGGCCGCAAGGCGCAGGAGAAGATCCTCGGCATTCCCGACCGGCTGCGGCGGATCGCCGATGCGATGGAGAGCCGCTCGCGTCCGAAGACCTTCAGCTTCGAGGTTGTGTTCAACCGCGAATTCGCGATGGAATGACGCGAGCGGCCGCGCTGATCCTTGCCGCCGCGCTGGCGGCGGGGTGCCGCGCCGAGCCGGAGGCGGCTCCCGTCGACACGCCGGCGGCGCCTGCCGCCGAGGCCGATGCAGGCCGCCTCGGGCGTGAAGTGCTCCGGCTCCTCGATCAGCTCGCCGAGTTTCGCGGTGCCAACCGCAATCGACTTCCCCGCACCCTCAGACACCTCGGCGTGGACAGCCTGACGCCGGAGTTCGCGCGCTCCTTCGCGATATCCGGCGACGATGCCGTCGCCACCGTCGCGTTCCGGCGGCCGGACGGTCATGCGCTCCGCCAGTGCTCCGGCGGCCTCGCGCTCCTCGAGTCCGCGGCGATCGCGGACGGCAGGTATGTGCTTCGCTGCATCACCGCCACGGGCGAATCCCGCGAGATGACGGCCGGCGGGGCGTAGACGTGCTGCCGACGCTCGACTTCGTGGTTCGCGGGATCATCGTCGCGGCCTTCGCGGCGGCGGGGATCGTGGCCGCCACCCACTGGGCGGTCCGCGCCCGGCGGCTGCAGCCGTTCGGCGCGTGGCCGCGCCTCGTCCGCCGCGCGAGCGACCCGGTGGTCGTGCCCGTGGAGCGCCGGATCCTGCGCTACGGCCAGAATCCGCAGGATGCCCCGTTCTGGCTGCTCGGGATCGTCGTCGTCGCGGGGCTCCTCCTGCTGTGGCTCTTCCGC
>DASTUP010000239.1:0-2538 GCA_035759585.1 Gemmatimonadales bacterium
CGGGGGCGCCGCCGCAGCGCCAGCACGAGGTCCCCGGGAGGCGGCTCGGCGAGGCCGTCCACGGTCAGGAACGCCGGCAGCGACATCCCGGCGGGAACGGCGATGGCGTACCGCGCACCGTGCCATTGGAACGTGAGCTCGCCCGGGATGTCGCGCAGGACGCGGTCGATGAAGAAGTCGTCGTCGACGGCATAGACGCCGGGTGCCGCGGATTCGCCATCGAGATAGAAGCCGGGATCGAACGCTTCCCCGTCGTGGCGCGCGAAGTTCTGCTCGGCGGCCTCGTCGAACGCTTCGAGGTCGGGCGCCCGTGCGCGCCACTCGAGATGGTGTCGGAGCTCGTGCGTGAGCGTTTCCCACGCCTCGCCGCGCCAGTCGTACCCGGGCTCGAGCCGCGCCAGGGCAGCGAAGGAGCCGTGGTACAGGACGATCCGGCTCTGGATCTCCCCGCCGCTCTCCCCCACATCGAGCGGGACGCATTCCCCCAGCGTGTAGATGTCGGCGCGCACCGGATGCGGCACCGCGCGCGGCGACACGACCACTTCGGCGATGCCGTCGAAGAAATGCGCCGGGACCTCCGCGGAGAGCCGGCGCACCATGGCTTCGAAGTCGGCGAGGCGCATGACCGTCCGCGCGGCTCAGCCGCGGAGCGCGTCCTCGACGAAGGCCCGAACCCGGTCGAGCGACACGCGATCCTGCTGCATCGAATCCCGGTGCCGTACCGTGACGGTGCGCTCGGTGAGCGTGTCGCCGTCCACGGTGACGCAGAACGGGGTGCCGGCCTCGTCCATGCGGCGGTACCGGCGCCCGATCGCGCCGCTGTCGTCGTAGAAGCAGGGAAACGCCTTTCGGAGCTCGTCGTACGCCGCGGTGGCGATCTCCGGCATGCCGTCCTTCTTGACCAGCGGAAGGACCGCTGCCTTGATCGGCGCAAGCGCGGGATGGAATCCGAGGACCACCCGCGTCTCGCCATCGACCTGCTCTTCGCGATAGGCGTCCACGAGGACCGTAAGCGTCACCCGATCCGCGCCCGCCGAGGTCTCGACGATGAGCGGGAGATAGCGCTCGTTCGCCGCCTGGTCGAAGTACTCGAGCTTCCGGCCCGAATGCGCCTGGTGCCGCCCGAGGTCGAAATCGCCGCGGTTGTGGATCCCCTCGATCTCGTTCCATCCGAAGGGAAACTCGTACTCGATGTCGTAGGCCGCGCGCGCATAGTGCGCGAGCTCCGTGGGGCCGTGCTCGTGCCAGCGCAGCCTGGCGGGCGCAAGGCCCAGTGCGTGATGCCAGCGCATGCGCCATTCGCGCCAGCGCTCGAACCATTCCGCATCGGTGCCGGGCTTTACGAAGAACTGCATTTCCATCTGCTCGAACTCGCGCGTCCGGAAGATGAAGTTTCCGGGCGTGATCTCGTTCCGGAACGCCTTCCCGATCTGTGCGATGCCGAAGGGAACCTTCTGCCGGGAGCCCTGCAGGACGTTCAGGTAATTGACGTAGATCCCCTGCGCCGTTTCCGGCCGCAGATAGACGACGGCGGCCTGCTCCTCCACCGGCCCCATGAACGTCTTGAACATCAGGTTGAAGAGCCGCGGCTCGGTGAGCGTGCCGCGGCTGCCGCAGACCGGGCACTGCGCGTCCGGCGCTCCAGGCGTGCCCTTGAGGCGCGGGTCGTCGGCACGGAATCGGTTCTTGCACTGCCGGCAGTCGACGAGCGGATCGGTAAACCCCGAGACGTGCCCCGAGGCTTCCCAGACGCGGGGATGCATCAGGATGGCGGCATCGAGGCCCTCGATGTCGTCGCGCTCATGAACCATGGCACGCCACCACCGCTCCTTGACGTTCCGCTTGAGCTCGACGCCGAGCGGGCCGTAGTCCCAGACCGACCCGAGACCGCCGTAGATCTCGGATGACTGAAAAATGAAGCCGCGCCGCTTGCAGAGCGATACGAGCTTGTCCATGACGGCGAGATCGGCCATTGCGTCCGGTGGTGAGGGTGAAGTCCAAGGCGCGAGGGAAGATAGCCAAGGCGATGCAGAGTGAGAAATCCTGCCGCGTGCGGCACCACGCAGCAGGCCCCCGGGGTTCGCTCCATGGACGCAATTCCTTGATTGACAAGGGCTTGGCAGCGCATCTCGTGAGGCTCGGATCTTGCCTTCAGCAGGAGGGTTCAGTCGGATCACTCTCCCGGGGACTCGCATGGATCCAAGCCGAGGGGCGGCGGAGCGCGCCAGCCACGACGCCGACGAGACGACCTCCAATCCGCCGCCACCGGTCGCGGAGGGGTCGCGGCGTGAGCCGCGATCGGGTCGCCGGGCCGCGCCGGGGGCGGCCCTCTCGCGCGAGCTCGCGGACTTCCTCGTCGAGTTCTCCATCGTCCTGCACAAGCGCTCCATGTATCCCCCCGGGCATCCCCATCTTCAGGATTCGGCCGATCGCTTCGTTCAGCGCCTGAACCTCTTATTGCAGACCCGGGAGTCGGTCACGCTCGGGGTGGCTCGACATCGCCTCCTCATCGACGCGGTCACTACCGATGCCAACAAC
>DASTUP010000240.1:0-9984 GCA_035759585.1 Gemmatimonadales bacterium
ACCGAGAAGGCTGCCGATTCGACGGCCACCGGCGGCACCGCGCTTCGCGGCCTCATGCACAGCCTCTTTCCCGCGGTCAAGCCGAACGCCAGGTCGGGTGAAACCTGGACCGACACGACGGCGACGTCGGATACGGCGAACGGCATGCCGACGAGCCGCCGTTCGATCGTGAACTACAAGGCGAGCGAGGGCGCAACCGTGGGCGGCGACAAGACGATGAAGCTCGACGTCACCGGGACCTACTCGGTCGGCGGCGCGAACGACGCCGGGATCGCGTTCGAGGGCACCGGCACGCAGTCGGGCACCTTCCAGCGCGCCGAGAAGGGCTACCTCGTGGACGGCACGTTCAACGACAACGCGAACATGTCGTTCAGCGTTCCGCAGAGCCCGGAGCCGATTCCGATGTCGACCGTTTCGGCGGTCACCATCACCCTGCTCCGGTGAAGGGGGCTCTCGGCTTCATCGCCATCCTCTCCGGCTGCGCGTCCGCGCCGCAGCCGGAGCGGTCGCCGGCCCCCGAGCCCGCCTCCCCGGAGGCGCCGGCCGAGGTGGTCACTCCGTCGGAGGGGCGGGGACGGGAGATCGAGTACTCCGCCGGCTCCTCGCGCTTCCGGATCGACCGCTTCGACACGGTGTCGGTGACGATGCCGGACGGCAGTGCGCAGCAGCAGTCGTTCCGGCGCAGTGCCTGGCTTTCGCTCAGCACCGAAGAGCGCGGTGACGGACTCCGGGCCGAGATCTCGCTCGATTCGCTCGACGTATCGGGCGCGCCGGTGGCGCAGGCGGCGCTCGACAGCGCCCGCGGCACCGAGTGGACCGCGAACGTGGCTGCCGATGGAGAGCTCGGCGACGTCGTGCCGAATCGGCAGAGCACGATCGGCGACCAGGTCGGCGCATTGCTCCAGCTTCTCTTTCCGCGTTTCCCCGGCAGCTCGATCCGGGCCGGTGCGCGGTGGAGCGACACGACCGACGCCCCGACCAAGGCCGACAACTTCGACGTCCAGGAGCGAGCGGTCATGCAGTACATGGCCGGCACGCCGGCCACCCGGCGCGGCCGGTCGGTTCTGCCGATCGTGGCCACCGGCACCTTTACCCGCGAAGGCACCGGCTCTCAGCTCGGCCGGACGCTGGAGATGGAATCGAAGGGCTCGCGCCGCTTTACCCATTTCATCGGGATCGACGGCACGCCGGCGGGCCTCGAGGGAACGGAAACGAACGAGGTCACGATCACCGTGCCCGAAATGGGGCAGTCGATCCAGGCGACGCAGTCGGGAACGATTCAGGTCACGCCGATCGCATCCCGCTGAGCCGGTGAGCGTTTCCCGCCGGCTCCTCCTTGCAGCGGTCGCAGCCACAGCGCTCTTCGTGCTGTGGCTGTTTGCCGTCTGGCCTCCGCCTGTCTGGTACCGCACGCACTTCCCGCGTGAGACGGCATTCATGCGCATGCGCGGGGCCAGCGAGGCGTATCATCCCGTGCCGCTCGATTCGATCTCGCGCCACTTTCCGCGCGCCGTTCTGGTCGGCGAAGACCATCGGTACTGGACGCACCGCGGCATCGACTTCATCGAGGTGCGTCGCGCTCTGGGCTACCGCAGGGACGGCTATTCCTGGACCTCGCCGGCGGACGTTGCCGAGCTCCTGCGCGCGCTCGGCGGCGCGTGGAAACGGCGGGATGCCCTGAGAGGCGCGAGCACGATTTCCCAGCAGCTCGCGAAGAATCTCTATCTCTCCCCGTCCCGGAACCCGCTCCGCAAGGTGAAGGAAGCGGTGACCGCCTACCGGCTGGAGCTCGCGCTCGGAAAGGTGCGGCTGCTCGAGCTCTACGTGAATGTGGCCGAGCTGGGTGACGGCATCTGGGGGGTCGAGGCCGCGAGCAGGAAGTATTTCGGGCGCCCTGCCGCGCGCCTCACCCGCAGTGAGGCTGCAGCGCTGGCCGGGTCGCTGCCATTTCCGCTCGTGTCGAATCCGTCGCACCAGCCGGGACGGATGCGGTGGCGCCAGGAATACATCCTGCGCCGAATGCGAGGGCGGCTCGCCGAGCCTCCTGCGGGCGTGGCAGAAGAGATTCCGGAGGCGGTCGCGGACAGCATTGCGCAGCCTGTCGTGGTGGATTCCGGGATCGGGGAGGATGTTCGCGCCCCTGTGCCGTGAGTCACAGCCGGAGCGCCGCGACCATTGAATGATTGGGGCTCGACTTCATCCCCCACCGGAGCCCCGAGCATGACAGAGTTCGACATTCTGGACGAGCCCCGCACGCGCAAGGGCGGCGATGGCGGCAGCCTCGGCGCCATCGCGCTCGCCGCCGCCGTCGGCGCAGGGGTGGCGCTGCTGTTCGCGACGGAGGCCGGCCGGGACACGCGCAAGCGCGTCGTGCGGAAGCTGCGTGACCTGGAGATTCCCGATCGCGTCGAGCGACTCGGCAGCGTGGCCTCGGAGCGGCTTTCGGAGGTTCGGAGCCGAACCCGGCATCGGAGCCGCGGCCAGCGGCGCCGCCGGCCGGTGCACCGGGAGCGCCTGGTCCACCAGGAGCCCAAAGGCGAGAACGGTGCGCTCTATGCGGCCCTCGGCACGGTGGCAGGCGCGGCCATCGCGGCGCTCCTCACCCCCCAGGGCGGTCGCGAGACGCGCGAATGGATCGGCCATACCTTCGACGATCTCCGCGACAATGCCTCACTCAGGTGGCGAGAGCACCGCGCGCGTCGGCAGGCGCCGCGGACGCCGGCGGACCTGGAAGTGGAGCGGCTGAACGGGAGCGCCGTGTAGGGGGAGCCGGACCAGTCGGACAATGCGGGCGAGTCGGAAAACTGCGACGGGCTGAGATCCGCCTGGATCCCAGCCCGCCTTTTTTTCGTGTCCGCCTTGTCCGACTCGTCAATCCACCAGCCGCAGCGGCATAACGAGCGTCAGGAAGGAAGCCGGATCGTCCCAGCCAACGGGCTCGCAGGTGGCGGCGCGCTCGGGGGCCTTGAAGGTCATGCGGACCTCGTCGGTCGGCATGAACTTGAGGATCTCGAGCATGTAGGATGCGTTGAAGCCGATCTCGAGCGGGTCGCCTTCGTAGCTCACCGTGACCTCTTCCTGGGCCTCGCCGAGATCGGGCGTCTGCACCGAGAGCTTGCAGGAGCCGTTGGCGAAGGCCATGCGGATCCGGTGGGTCTGATCGCTGGCGACGATGCTCATGCGCCGCAGGGCGGCGGTGAGCGCCGACTTGTCCGCCGTGGCCGACTTGTCGTTCTCGCGCGGGATGACCTGCTCGTAGTTCGGGTACGGTCCTTCGATGAGGCGGGTGAAGATCTGCGTCGTCTTCGAGCGGAAGCCCAGGTGATTCTCGCTCTTGGCGATCTCGACCTGCTCGTCGGAGGCGAAGAGCCGGCGGATCTGCTCGAGCGCCTTCGGCGGGACGATGAGATCGGCCTGGGCGCCGCTGCCGGCGGTGGCGGGCACATCCATCCGCGCCAAACGATGCCCGTTCGTGGCCACCATGCGCATCCGTTCGGGCCTGAGCTCCCAGAGGACGCCGTTCAGGATCGGCCGGCTCTCCTCGGTGCTCGCCGCGAAGGCGACGTGCGCGATCAGCTTCTGGAGATCTCCCGACGTCGCGTGCCACGCCTTGTCGAACTTGACGGCCGGGAAGGCGGGGAACTCCTCCTTCGGCAGGCCGAGGAGGCGGAAGCGCGAGCGGCCGCACTCGATCGTGACCCGCTGCTCGCCCGCCGCGGTGATCCGGATGGAGGCGCTGGGCAGCTCGCGGACGATCTCGACGAGCTTGCGCGCGGGGAGCGTGATGGCCCCTTCCTGGTCGACCGAGGCGCTCACCGTCGTCGCGACAGCGATGTCGAGATCGGTGCCCGAGAGACGGATGCCGTCCTTCGTCGCCTCGACCAGGATGTTCGACAGCACCGGCAGCGTCGTCTTCGACGGAACGCTGGCCGCCACCGCGACGAGTCCCTCCTGCAACTGCTCCCGCGTGATCGTGAACTTCATGCGTCTCCTCGGGATGCTATAAACAGATACTTCCAGCCTATTTTATAAACTAGCAGTAGCAGTAGAGTGTCTGGAAATGTGGACCGACACTCCGATCGTCAACGCGCGGTAACGCTTAGGTCACGGTCTTCGCGCGGACTCGATGTGTCGAGTGCGGAGATCCTGCCGGTTTCTCCCCGCTTCCCCACGCGCTTCGAGATTCCCAACACGCACGATATCCACGCGTGGATGCGCGTGGGGATTTCCGTCAATCGGCGGCAGTGAGCTCCTGCCGCGCGTGCTCGATGCGATCGCGGAAGACACGGTCGCGCGCCATCTGTCGCGTCACCTTGTCGACACTATGAATGACGGTCGAGTGATCGCGCCCGCCGAATGCCTGGCCGATCTCGACGAGCTGCATCTGGAGCAGGTCGCGCGCGAGAAACATCGCGATCTGGCGCGGCACGGTGAGCGTCTTGATGCGCGCCTTGCTCCGCAGGCCCTCGGGCGTGACGCCCCAGCGGCGCGCGACGACCTCCTGGACCTTGTTGATCGTCGGAAGCGGCCGCGGCTCGCCGTCGGCCTCGCCGGCGCGGATCTTGTCCGAGAGCGCCTCGCGCGCGAGCTCGATCGAGATCTCCTTGTGCTTGAGCGAGGCATAGAGGAGCATCTTGATGATGCACCCCTCGAGCTCGCGCACGCTCGACCGGACGTGCTCGGCGATGAACCGAAGGACGTCGTCCGGGATGGTCTGCTCGAGGTGGTCCTGCTCCTGCTTCTTCTGGAGGATCGCGATCCGGTGCTCGAGATCGGGCTGGCCGATGTCGGCGACCATGCCCCACTCGAAGCGGCTCACGAGCCGCGCCTCGAGGCCCGGGATCTCCTTCGGCGCCCGGTCCGAGGTGAGGACGATCTGCTTGTTCCCCTCGTAAAGCGCGTTGAAGGTATGGAAGAACTCCTCCTGGGTCATCTCCTTGCCTTCGAGGAAATGGACGTCGTCCACCAGGAAGAGGTCCACGTCGCTCCGGTAACGGCGCCGGAACTCGGGCATGGTGCGCCCGTGGATGCTCTCGATGACCTCGTTGATGAACTGCTCGGCGCCGACGTAGAGGACGCGGGTCTCGGGGTTCTTCTGGCAGACCGTATGTGCAATGGCCTGCATGAGATGAGTCTTGCCGAGCCCGGTGGCGCCGTAGATGAAGAGCGGGTTGTAGGTCTTGCCGGGAGACTCCGCCACGGCGTGCGCGGCCGCGGCGGCCAGCTCGTTCGACTTGCCGATGACGAAGTGCTGGAAGGTGTACCGCTCATTGAGCGGCTGGGTGCTCGGATTGGCGGACACGGTCGGCGTGGCGCTCGGCGGCGCCGGAGCCACGAAGAAATCCATCTGCGGCCGCTTCTGGCGGTCCTCGAGCACGCGGAACACGATCGCGGTCGGCCGCCCGATCACGGGCTCGGCGATCCGCGAGAGGATTCCCGCATGCTTCGACTCATTCCATTCGACGGCAAACTGGTCGGGCGCGCCGACGACGAGCCGTCCCTCTTCGAGGGCTATGGCCTCCGTCGGCTCGAGCCAGGTGCGGATGGTATGATCGGGAAGTTCCTGCTGCGCTTCGTCGAGAATGCGCTTCCAAGCTTCCCTGGCGGACGGCTGCATCTACGCTCAAATATTGGAAGGGTGATCCAAGGGCAGGAGATGTTACGGGCGCGTTGTGGAAAAGTCAATCGGCGAAAAAACGGACGGAAAGACGGGCGGACGGAACGACGGAACACGTCGTGGCGCAACTCCTTTGCGCATCGTGGATTCGCGTCCTCCGGCGTCATCGCCGACCGATGTGACGTGCGGATCGCGGGGCGTGCGCGGGCTGAAAAACAGCACACGAAACCACGAAAGGACGAAAGGCGCGTGGTCGTTGCGGCTCCGCGCCCTTGGCTGGGGTCGGAGCTGATCTTTTTGTGGGCCTCCCCGGCGGCTCCGCGCGTCAGAGGTGCAACGAGCCCACAAACAATTCCTCAATTCTCTGTCGGGCGAGCGGAGGGTGCCGCGCGCACGGATGCCAATTCCCGGGCTTCCAGTTCCTTTCGCGATTTGCCCGTGGTTTCGTGTGCTGTTTTTTAGGACGGCCCGGCGGCGAACTCTCCCCGGCGCCCCCACCGCCCGCTTGACCCACCTCCTTGTCCCGGCTAGCTTTCCGGGCTCACTGGAGGGTGGACCCGATGAAGCCGTCGTATCGTCCGCGCAACAAGCGCCGGATTGCAAAGCATGGATTTCGCGCCCGCATGGCCGACCGCTGGGGCCGCGCCGTACTGTCGCGCCGCCGGAAGAAGGGCCGGAAGCGGCTGGTCGTCTCGCTTCCGTCGAAGCACGGGAGCTTCTGACGCCATCGGAGCGCCTCGGGCGGGCCCACCGGCTCGCGCGGGCCTCTGACATCCGCCGGTGCCTTGCACGGGGCCGGCGCCGGCGGACCGAGCACCTCGACATGATCTGGGCAGACAACATGACGGGCCATCCGCGCATGGGACTGATCGTTCCGAAGTTCCGGGCGACCGCGGTGGCCCGGAATCGTTTGCGCCGGCGCCTCCGCGAGATCTGGCGCCGCGAGATCCTCCCGCAGCAGTCCGCTACCGACCTCATCATCCGCGCGCGCCGCGAAGCCTACGGCATTCCCTTCGCCGAGCTCCGGCGTCAGCTCCTGGTCTGGCGCGACGCCACGCTCGCGCGGTGAGCGGTGCCGACGCTCGCACGTCTGCCGCGCCGGTCCCTCATGCTGCTCGTGCGGGGCTACCAGGTGGCGATCTCGCCCGCGCTGCCGCCGAGCTGCCGCTTCACACCCTCCTGCTCCCAGTACGCGCTCGAAGCGCTCGAGCGGCACGGTGCCCTCAGGGGCTCGTGGCTCGCAGCGCGGCGCCTGGCCCGATGCCATCCGTTTCATCCGGGTGGCTACGATCCCGTTCCCTGAACCGGTGACCTGAGTCCATGGACCGTCGTGCCATCTGGGCCGTTGCGCTCATGATGCTGATCGCGCTCGCGCCGACCTTCTTCCTGAAGAAGCCGGCTGAAGTCGAAGCGGGGCCGGCTGCAGATACGGCAGCCGTGGCGCCGGCACCTGCCGTGCCCGCCCCGCCGCGCGCCGATTCGCCCGCGACGCCGGCAGCGGGCGCTGCCCAGTCGGATTCGGCAGCCGCGCCGCTCGAAGCTGTCCGGCCCGCCGAGGCGATCACCGTTACCTCGCCGCTCTACACCTACACACTCAGCACCCGGGGGGGACGCCTCGTCTCCGCCGAGCTGAGCCAATACCGCTCGATGCTGCCGGGCGATTCCGCGCCTGCGCAGATCGTGAAGCCCGAGAGCAACCTGCTCGCGTTCCGCCTCGTGGCGGGCGGCGACACGATTCCGATCGACCAGTGGGTGCTCACGCCGTCGGTCCGGAGCCTCTCCGTCGGCGACGCGCCCGCGGCGGTCACGCTGAGCGGGTCCGAGGGGCCGATCGCGATCGAGCTCACCTACACGTTCATGCCCGATTACCGGATCGGCGTTTCCGGCCGGGTGAGCGGCGTCGGCCCCGACGGGGGGCTCGCCCTGATCGACCTCGGCCGCGGCCTCCGGAACACCGAGATCGACTCGACGCAGAACTTCGGCGCCTACGCGATCGTGGTGAAGGACGCCGACGGCGCCGACCGCACCGATTTCCGGAGCCTGGACACGGGGGAGGCTGCGCTCCTGAGCGGACCGTTCGAGTGGGCGGCGGTCAAGTCGAAGTACTTCGTGGCCAGCATCTTCGCCTTCGACTCCGCGGGTGGCAGCGGCGGCCGCATCAGTGGCGTCCGCGCCGCGGCGGCGCCGGTCGAAACCCGGTTCGAGGACGACGTCCACGTGGTCGCGACGATGCCGGTGCCCGCCTCGGGTCTCGTGAGCTACGCCGCGTATATCGGTCCCCTCGAGTACGATCGCCTGAAGGCCATCGGGCATGGCTTCGACGACGTCAATCCCTACGGCTGGCCCGGCTTCCGGACCATCGTCCGCTTCTTTGCCGTGCCGGTGCGCTGGCTTCTCGTCGAGATGCACGAGAACCTGAACCTCGCGTACGGCATGGTGCTGGTGCTCTTCGGCATCCTGGTGCGCGTCATCCTCTGGCCGCTCAACCAGAAGGCGATGCGCGCCAACATGAAGATGCAGGAAATGCAGCCGATGCTGAAGGCGGCGCAGGAGCGCTACAAGGACAACCCCCAGCAGCTCCAGATCGAGATGTTCCGGCTCTACAAGGAGTACGGCGTCAATCCGATGAGCGGGTGCTGGCCGATGCTGCTCCCGATGCCGGTGCTCTTCGCGCTCTTCTTCGTCTTCCAGAACGCGATCGAGCTCCGCGGCCAGTCGTTCCTCTGGCTTCCCGACCTCGCGCAGAAGGACCCGTTCTACATCATTCCGCTCGTGATGGGCGCGTCGATGTACGTGCTCAGCAAGGTGGGTCAGGCGGGGATGGAGCCGAACCCGCAGATGAAGGCGATGCTCTACATCATGCCGGTGATGATGACGGTGCTCTTCATCAACTTCGCCTCGGGGCTCAACCTCTACTACGCCGTCAGCAACATCGCCAGCATTCCCCAGCAGTGGATGCTGGCGAACGAGCGGAAGAAGCGGGCGGCACGGGCGATCGTCGAGGTGAAGACGAAGAAGCCGGAAAAGGGCGGGAAGCGGTGAGCCGGTGGCGGGGGCTGTGACCGGGACGGGCTGAAAAGCGCTCACGAAGAAGCGGGGAAACGAGAAAGGGCTATCAGTTCAACCCCTTACCTTTGTTCCATGCTCACCGACCCGATTGCAGCACTCGCAACGCCGCCGGGCCGTTCGGCCATCGCGGTGGTGCGGCTGAGCGGCGATGGGGCGTTCGAAATTGCTGCGCAGGTCGTTCCCGCCTTTCGGCCGGACCCGCGGCTGGCGCAGCTCGCGGCGTTCGTCGGGAGCGACGGCCAACCGATCGACCGCGGGATCTACATCGCCTTTCCCGCCCCCCACAGCTACACCGGCGAGGACACCGTCGAGTTCTCCTGTCACGGGGGGCTGCTCGCTCCGCTCCGGCTCCTCGAAGCACTCTACGCCGCCGGCGCGCGCGCCGCTCAACCGGGCGAATTCACCCGGCGCGCCGTCCTGAACGGTCGGCTCGACCTGCTGCAGGCCGAAGCTGTGGGCGACCTCATCGACGCGACCGCCCCGTCCCAGGCGCACCGCGCGCTCGCGCAGCTCGACGGAAACCTCTCCACCCGCATCGCCGAGCTGCGCTCGGCGCTCGTCGAGCTGCAGGCACTGCTCGGCTACGAAATCGATTTTCCGGGAGAGGACGACGGGCCGGTCGCTCCCGAGCGAATCAGCGCCGCGCGGGACGACGTCGCGGTCCGCATCGACCGCCTTCTCTCGACCGCGCCGGCCGGCGAGCGGCTGCGCGAGGGCGCGCTCGTCGTGCTCGCGGGCCGGCCGAACGCCGGGAAGTCGTCGCTCTTCAACGCCCTTCTGGGCAGCGAGCGCGCGCTCGTCACCGAGATTGCGGGCACGACGCGAGACGCCATCGAGGCGCACACGAGCTTTCTCGGCTGGCCCGTCCGGCTCGTGGACACCGCCGGACTTCGCGAGACCGACGACCGGATCGAGCGGATGGGTGTGGAGACGAGCCGGCGCTGGCTGGAGTCCGCGGATCTGGTCCTGTACTGTGTCGACGGGGATGGCGCGGCCGCAGATCCGGAACCACTCCCTGGACGCACGGTGACCCTCCGCACCAAGTCCGACCTCGTCTCAGTGCACGCGAGCGCAGGGCTCCCGGTGTCCGCGGTAACGGGCGAAGGGCTGGGGGAGGTGAGGCGCGCGGTTGCGGAGCGGCTGTTCGGCGCGCGAATCGCCCTCGCGGACCTGGAGCCCGCGCTCTCCCGCGCGCGGCATCGCGAAGCGCTGGCACGGGCGCAGAGCGAGCTCGAGGATGCGCGGCCGCATTTCGGGCGCGACGGAGATGCCGTGCTGGCAGCGCATCACGTGCGGCT
>DASTUP010000241.1:0-9694 GCA_035759585.1 Gemmatimonadales bacterium
ACGTATAAGATATGTTATGTTAAGTCGCACTGGGGATAAGTATGGGAAACCAACCCTGATTCCCCACATCGCTCACCGACCGGGAACTTCTGCCGACCTCCCCCGGTCTCTAGCGCCGGAATCGGGCAATCCGGGCCGGAGCTTTCCCCGGAGATTCTCCATAGGCCAGCCAGACGTCGCCATTCCGGCGGTCGATCGCCAGATGGCGCACCATCGCGCCCCGGGTCGGCAGCGGAATTGATTCGAAGCCGCTGGTTTCGGGATCGTACCGGAACAGCGCGTCTGCCGCCCCGGTTCCGATCCACACCCCGCCGACCGAGTCCACCCGGACCACATACGGCGCGGCGTCCCTGACCGGCAGGTCGATCTCCCGGAACGTCGCGGTGGCCGGATCGAGGCGCACCAGCGTTCCCGCGCCGTACGCCGGAATCCAGACGATCCCGTCCGGCCCGACGTCGAAACGGCGAGGCCCGCTCGCCGGTCTGGGCATTTCGAAGGCCTTCGAGGTCCGGGTCTGCGGATCGTACGCAAGCATCCGGTTCCCCTGGAGCTCGGACATCCAGATCCTCCCGTCGGGTCCAGTCCGGAGCTCGTAAGGCACCGGCCCGCCTGCCCGCTCCGCGAGGCTGGGATGCTCCGGAAGGCGCACCTGGCTGGCATTGCCACGCTCATCGACCCCGACGAGAAGCTCCGGCCGGCTGGTGAAATGGCCGTTGACCCATGCGCCGCCCGCGGAGTCGAGCGCTACGCTGTGCGCGTAAACGCCCACGTCGAAGGTCGTCCAGCTCACTCCGTCGAATCGTGCGAGCTGCTGCGGATTGCCGAGCACGACCCACCAGCGGCCCTGGCGATCGATCTCGACGGCGCGCGGGTTGGCCTGCTCCACCGGAATTTCCACTCGAGTGAATTCGCCTGATTCCGGTTCCAGCACGTACATCGCGCCGGTGAACATTCCGGTGACGACTATACGGCCGAGCGGATCGATCGCGAGATCGTGCGGCAGATCCTGTGCGGCGGGAAAGAGGAATTCGACGATTCGAGGATCCTGCGGCCGATCGCGCCGCTCCGGCGCACGATTCCCGAGCGATCGGACGAGCCATGCCGCCGCCGAATCGGGTTGCTGCTCGTCAGAGATGACCGGAAACCCGCTCTCGGGGCCGGCAAATCCCAGCATGCGCTGAACCGCCGCCTTCCACTCCGCCCCGGTCCGTGGCTTTCCGGCACGCAGCGCCATCCGTTCGTCGAACTGGTGGCACCCCGTGCAGTCGATGATGAACTGTCGCTTGACGGGACCTTCGGGCAGGAGCCGCAGCCAATCGGAGCTGCTGGGATCGGCCGCGGCAGGAGCCGCATGCTGCGGGAGCACGACCCAGGTGGAAAGCGAGAGGAAGAAGACCGCCGCGAGGAAGCGCATGCCGGGACCTCGAAACCGGTTGAGATCCCTGCCCTACGGCGTTGGAGGGGTTTGCGTTTCCGGGGCCAGCTCGAGTGAACCTTTCGATTCTGCCCGCCGCATCGTCCTGCTAGACGAGTTCCCCCGTGAAGACGACCCGTCCCTCCCCGCAGAGCCAGACGTTGCGGGCAGTGCCGTTTTCGAGCGTAGCCGTGACCGAAAGTGGTGAGCCGCCGCGGCTTCGGAAATTCAGTGGAAGCTCACCGTGACCACTCGCGGCGATGGCTACCGCCGATGCGACGGTGCCCGTGCCGCATGCCAGCGTCTCGCCTTCGACGCCCCGCTCGTAGGTCCGGATGAGCCATGGGGATCCGGGCTCGGCGGGCGCGGACACGAAGTTGGCGTTTGCGCCGGGCTCGCCGAGTCCGGGATGGAACCTGAGCGCCCGTCCCCGGTTTCTGACATCGACGGCCTCGATATCGTCGACCAGCGTGACGAGGTGCGGCACCCCGACCGTACCGACTCCCAGGATCCGCTCCCCATCGATCGGCAAAATGTCCGGCACGGGCGCGGGCACCGCGAAGTCCGCGAGATGGATCTCCGCCATGTGCCCCGGCCCTACACATCGCGCCTCGTAGGTGCCGGCATCGGTGACGAGGCGCAACCCGGACGGCTCCGCCAAACCGAGGCGGCAGGCGAGGCGTGTGCTGCAGAGCGCCGCGTTCCCGCACATAGACGCCCGCCCGCCGTCCGAGTTGTAATAGATCATCCGGACTGCGTTCGGCCCTTCCGGCGTCAGGATGACGAGGCCGTCCGCGCCGACGCCCATCCGCCGATCGCAGATCGCTGCGATCCGATCGCGCGGCCACGCCTCGGGCGTCTGCGAGCGCCCGTCGAGAAAGACGAAGTCGTTGCCCGAGCCGGTCATCTTGAAGAAAGTGTCGGTCATGGGCTACAGCTTTCCGAAGAGCGCCCGGAAGCGCAGTGACCAGACCATCCAGACTGCCTCCCGCACGATGCGCTTGCTCATCTTGCTCTGCCCCTCGACCCGGTCGGTAAACACGATCGGTATCTCGACGATCCGGAAACCCTTCCGCCACGCCCGGTAGCTCATTTCGATCTGAAAGGCGTAGCCGTTCGAGCGCACCCGCGAGAAGTCGATGGCGGCGAGGACCTCGCGGCGAAAGCACTTGAAGCCGCCGGTCGAATCCGAGATCGGAAGCCCTGTGATCATCCGCGCATACTGGTTGGCGCCGAGCGAGAGGAGGAGGCGCGAGATCGGCCAATTGATGACGTTCACGCCCTGCTTGTAGCGCGACCCGATGACGAGGTCCGCCTGCTGCGACGCCTCGATGAAGAGCGGCAGGAACTTCGGGTCGTGCGAAAAATCCGCGTCCATCTCGAGGACGAACCCATAGCCGCGATCGAGCGCCCACCGGAAGCCGGCGAGATAGGCGCGCCCGAGGCCTTCCTTGGCCTCCCGGTGCAGGACATGGACGCGCGGATTCTCGGCAGCGAGCGTGTCGGCAAGCTCCCCGGTTCCGTCCGGCGAGCTGTCGTCGATGACGAGAACATCCAGCCGCGGATCCTGCTCGAGGATGGCGGGAACGATGAGCGGAAGGTTCGCGCGCTCGTTGTAGGTCGGCACGCAGACGAGATAGCGTTCGGTCACGGCGTAGCGGCGGCGGAAGTGCGGCGGCGGAGCGACGGGATCACCGTCAGTGCCGCGGTCAGGAGGAGCGAGACCAGGGTGAGCATCCTGCCCCGGCCCGAAGCGGGATCGTCGAAGCGGAGCTCGACACTGCGGGCCCCGGAAGGAATCTCGACGGCGATCTGCGCATGGTTCGCGCGATGCACCGGCGTATCGTTCCCATCGACCGTCGCGTGCCAGGCCGGGTACCACGTCTCCGCCACGACGAGGTAGCTCTGCCGCTGCTCCGCCCCGTCAACCGAGATAGTCATCCTGCCCGGCTCCCAGGCCGTCACCGCCGCGCGCGCGGCGACATCGACCGGCATGCCGCCTTCGATCGGCGGCGGAGCCACGGAGGTCGACTCGGGAAAGAGCGTTGCCACGGACAGCGGGAAACGCGGGTCGAGAATTGTCGGGATGAGCTGCGCTTCCGGCACCTTGGCGGCCACCGGCACGACTCGCGCGTACGGAGGCATGGTGTCGCGGGCATACAGGTACATCGGCCGGCCCGGAGTCGTCTGCACCGGACCCATCACGCGATGGAATCCCTGGATCGCCTGCGAATCCGGAAGCACCGCGTATCCCACGGCCCAGAGGTCCCACAGGTTCCAGTTGCCCAGGTTGGCATAGACGTTCTTGCCGCCCCACACCTCGTCGTAGAACCGGACCTCGTTCCCATGGTAGCCGAGCACGGTCGGGATCCGGTGCGCCATCAGGAAATCGCCGGGATATGCGCCGTACGCCATGACGCGGTATGGCTTCGGCTGCTGCGCGAGGTAGGCGGTCACCTCGTCCGCTGCGAACAGCTCCGACGCGGGCGCCTCGAACACATAGAAGTGCCGGTCCACGCTGATGAGGTCCGCGGTGACCACCACGGCCAGCGAGAGGGCCGCGATACGCTCTGCGAGCCGGCCGGTCGCTGCGGCCCACGCTACGGCGCCTCCAGCCAGCACGGCGATGAGCAGCCTGAAGCTCCCGCCGGCGAGCGCCGAGGCGTTTGCCTGAACGCGCGGGACGAGCCGCGGGTCGGCCGCAAGTCCCTCGGCGAAACTCTGAAGTATCCCGGTCACGCCCAGCAGCGCGAACACGGCAAGCCCGCCGAAGAGATAGAGCACGGTGCGCGGCGCAGCCTCGCGCCGCAGCAGGCGGTCAGCTCCGAACGCTGCGTATGTCGCCACCGGGAGCGCGACGAGGAAGAAGGCCATTCCGGGCGCCCGGACCTTCTTCATGAAGGGCATCACCTCATACCAGAGGCGGTAGAAGGGCGTATGGCCACCGAGGGAGATCAGCAGAAAGAGTCCCGCGATCACCGCGAGCGCCGTGAGCCCGCGCTGCCGCCTGCGCGCCGGAACACCGAGGCCCGCGAGCGCCACGACGATGACGCCCAGGTATTCGCTGTGCAGCTTCGCGAAGTTCCGCCCCCAGTACGCGTCGGGCCCGAGGCCGTTGAAGTGCGGGAGGACCGTGCCGAATAGCTCCTCGATCGGGAGCGCGTACGAGGTCGCGTACTCCCAGCTCGTGGCCGAATCGCCGATGACGCGCGGTGAGTACGGAAAGTACGAAAGAAACGGAACGACGAAGATTCCGCCGATCCCGACACCGAGCACGACGGCAAGTGCTGCGAGGCCGATCGCACGGACGGGCCGTATGCCCTGCGGCCGCTCAGGGTCGAAGAACGTGAGGTAGAGCGTCCAGATCCCGGCGGCGAGCAGCAGATAGTAGGTCATCTGCGGATGCGGCGTCAGGATGCAGAGGCCGACCGTGAGTGCCACGAACCCGTACGCCGCGTGCCGCCGGTCGCGGATGGCACGGGTCAATGCGAGCAGCAGCAGCGGGGCGAGCGCGGAAACGAAGAGCTTGCCGTCGTGGCCCGGATGCGCGAGCGAGGCGAGGATCCCCGTCAGCTCATAGGCGAGTCCCCCGACGAGCGCGCCCGACCAGCTGCAGCGCAGCGCCCGCAGGAAGAGATGGGCAAAGAGGCCGGCCAGGAAGAGATGCACGGCAAAGCCGAGCGCCATCGCCGTTCCCACCGGCATGATCCAGCGCAGCCAGGCCGTCGGATAGAAGATGTCACCGCTCGAGGCGGCGATGAACGGCATGCCGCCGAACAGATACGGATTCCATTGCGGGATCCGGCCGGTCTCGAGAAAGCGCTCGGCGCCGAAGAGCCGGAACGCGTAGCCCGCGACGTACTGGTCGCTGTGCAGCCCGCCCAGGAAATAGCCCTGCGCGATCGGCCAGCAGAGGACGAGCACCGGGACGAGAAACGCGACTGCTGCCACGAGCGTCGCGCGTCTCGGCTCGAATCCGGTGACGGGATCAGCTTTCTCCACGAATGCGTGCTCCGGCAAGCAGGAAAGGGGCGGCAGCCCCGAATTCGGTGATCGTCAGCAGCACACGCGACGCGATGGCCAGCGCGAGGGCGCTCGACTCGCCCAGCGCCCCGCCGAGCATCAGGATGACCACGCTCTCGCGCACGCCGAGTCCCGCCGGCGCGGGGAGAAACAGGAGCCCGGCCACGTACGACGCGGCAAACGTGGTGATCGCGAGCACCGGCGTAAACGCGGGTGCGTCGAAGAGCCCCTGCGCCAGGAGCCAGAAGGCAATTCCGTAGCCCGCCCAGGCGACGAAGTTCGCGAGCATCCCGCCGAGAACCGCCGCTCCTCCCGGAGACGCCCCCTCTGCCTCGACGCGCACCAGCCGCAACAGTCGCCGGATGAATGGCGGCCAGAGGAGCAGCCCGATTCCGGCGAGGCTGAGCACGACGAGCGTGCCGAGCGCCGTCGGTACCCAGGGATAGCGGGATTCCAGCGAAGCGCTGCCGGCCATGCCGACCACGGCAGCGCCGGTTCCCACTGCCAGCGCCTGCAGCACCACGGCCGAGGCCGTCGCGGTCCATCGGCGCACGCCCGCACGCTGCGCCATCACGGCCATCCCGGCGATCGCCCAGACCTTTCCCGGTATGTACTTCCCGAGACTCGATACGGTCCAGATCCGCGCGGCCGTCACGAATGGCAGCCGGTCGCCCCAGCCGCGCAGCATCGCCCGCCACGCTTCCACGAGGATCGCATACATCGCCCAGACCAGGAGCGCGCTCGCGACCAGCTGCATGGGACGTACCGCCCACTCCACCGGTTGCTCGCGAAGTCGCGTCCAGCTGCGGGCGAGATCGGCGGCCGCGAATCCGATGATCGCGACCGCGATGACCCACTGCGCGACCCGCCACAGGGTCTTACCCATTCGGCGCGGCACCGTCGAGCGCCTCGCGATACCACCCTGCGCAGACGCCGGCGACGTGATCGGGATCGAGCCGGCGGCGCCAGAAGAGCCCGAGATCCCGCGCCTCCTCGCGTCGCGTTTCATCGGTGAGGATGTCGAGCGTCGCATCGGCGAGCGCGTCGGCGGATGGGATCACGCGCCGCCCCGCCCCGGTTTCGGGAACCACATCCAGGACGCCGCCACCGTCCCAGCAGGCGATGACGGGCACGCCGCACATGATGGCCTCCGCCGCAGCCAGCCCGAACCCTTCGCCGGCGGCAGGAAAGTACATCAGGTCGGCGGTCCTGAGGACTCCCGGAATCTCGGCAGGCTTGACCGCGCCGAGGAAGCGGACGCGCCGTGCGACGCCGAGATCGGTCGCGAGCTGCTCCAGGGCGGCGCGCTCGGGGCCGTCGCCGACGATGGTGAGCGGCAGCGCCGCGCCCAGCGTTTCCAGGAAGCTGATCGTCCGGATGGCGAGATCGACGCGCTTCTGCTTCGAGAGCCGTGCCACGACATACGCCCCGCCGCCGCCCTCGCTCCACGCGTAGCCGCTCGTGTCCACGGGCATGGCCTGGACATGATGCTTGTCGATATGGCGGCCCACGCCGTTCTCGATCCAGGTCGCCATTTCGCGGGAGACCGCCGTGACGACGCGGGCGCGACGATAGACCGGACGCGCCAGCCGCCGGGCGATTCCGGAATGCCGGAGCAGCGCCGCATCGGTACCGTGGCTCGTGAGCACGAGGGGAGATTGCAGCGGCGCCGCGAGGCCGCCCGGGATCCACCAGTGGGCGTGCACGACTGCCGCGCCGCCGGCGACCTCCTCCTCCGCCGCACGCCGGAGTGCCCGCCAGAGTCCGGTGAGGGCCTGAAGCCCGGCCGGGGTCCGGATCGCCTGGCTCATCGTGCCGCGATAGGCGATCCGCTCCTGTCCGGCGCGCGCGTACCGTACGCGGCGGACCGTCACGGTCCCCGCGGTCTCGTCACCCCCCTGCCCTTCGTCGCTCGGCGCCACGACGCGCACCTCGATGCCCCGGCGCCCGAGGGCGGTGGCGAGGGTGGCGAGGAAGGCTCCCGAGACATCACCGGGCCAGCGGGGATAGTTGTGGGTCAGGAAGACGACCCGCACGCCTACCCCTCTGCGTCGGTGCCGCGCGAGCGGGACAGCTCGCGCAGGAGCTCACGCTGTTCCTCGCGCACGCCGGCCACCATCTCGCCGACGAACCCGAAGCCGAAGAGCGCGATGCCGCTGATGACCATCGTCTCGACGAGGTTGAGGAGCGGACGGAAGCCGATCCCGTACCCGAAGCGGAGCACCAGCGCTACCACGCCCGCGACGAAGCCGATCAGGAAGAGCACCGCCCCGGCGAGCCCGAAGAAGAGCATCGGCTTGCGCCCGAAGCGGAGCTGGAACCAGACGGACAGGAGATCGAGCACGCCGACCGGTATCCGGCGCCAGGTGAACTTCGAGACGCCGCCGCGCCGCGGATACAGCGGAACCGGTTGTGACGTGAGCCGGAATCCGTCCGCCGCCGCGATGACCACCATGTAGCGGTGCCAGTCGGGCCGGAGCGGCACGCCGAGCATCACCTGGCGCCGGTAGGCCTTCACCGAGTTGAGGTCGGTCACGCGGACGCCGAAGAGCCAGCGACAGAGCGTGTTGTAGATGCGCGAGACGAACGCCTTCTCGTAGCGTCCCTGCTTCGTGCCCGTCACGATGTCCGCGACCCCCGCCAGGATCGGGGCCACGAGCGCCGGGATGTCCTCCGGGAGATACTGCAGGTCGGCGGGATAGAAGACGAAGATCTCGCCGCGCGCCGCATCGCCGGCGGACCGGAGCGCATCGGCGATGCCGCGCTGGCGGCGGTGCGTGACGGTGCGGAGAAAAGGGTACTCGCGACGGAGGCGCTCGAGCACGTCGGCGGTGCCATCGCGCGAGCCGTCGTCCACCACGACGACTTCGAACGAGAAGCCGGCGCCTCCCAGCGACTCGGCGCAGAGCCGCACGAACTCGGGGAGGTTCTCGGCCTCGTCCTTCGCGGGGACCAGCACGCTCACATCCACCGGCGCGGGCGCCGGGACGTGGCTCATACGCGCTTGCGCATGCGCGCAGGGAGAATGCCGAGCTGGTCGCGATACTTGGCGACCGTGCGCCGGGCGATCTGGATTCCCTGCTCCTGGAAGAGGTGGACGATCTGCTGGTCGGTGAGCGGCTTGGAGGGCTGCTCTTCCGCCACCATCTTCTGCAGCTTGGCGCGGATGGAGCGGGCGCTCGCGTCCTCGCCCGACGCGGTGGCCAGCGCGCTGGAGAAGAAGAACTTGAGCGGCAGCACGCCCCTCGGCGTCTGCACGTACTTCTCGTTCGTCACCCGGCTCACCGTCGACTCGTGCATGTTAATGACCTCGGCCACTTCACGCAGCGTGAGCGGCCGCAGGTACTCGATGCCCTTCTCGAAGAAGTCGCGCTGCCGGTCCACGATGAAGTTCATGACCTTGAGCATCGTCTGCCGGCGCTGCTCGATCGCCTGGATCATCCAGTTGGCGCTGTTCATCTTCGAGGCGATGAACTCGCGGTTCTCCGGCGTCATCTTCTTCTTGTCGCGGGCGATCTCCTGATAGACGCGGCTCAGGCGGAGCCGCGGCACGCCGGTGTCGTTCAGGAAGACGTGATAGCGCCCGTCGATCTTCTCGACGATGAGGTCGGGAATGATGTAGCCGTCACCGCGGTCGGAGTACTTGAGGCCCGGCTTCGGATCGAAGCGCGCCAGGCCGTCCGCCGCCGCCTGGACCGCGGCCGGGTCCACGCCGAAGCGCTTGGCGAGGTCGTTCCACCGGTGCGCGATGAGATCGGGAAACGCGTCGTCCACGAGGCGATAGGTGAGCGATGCGGTGTCGGCCTGGTCGCGCATCTGGTTGAGGAGGCACTCGCGGAGATCGCGCGCCCCGACGCCCGGCGGGTCGAGCCGCTGGATGATGGCGAGCATCGCTTCGACCTCCGCCATCGTGTAGAGCGCGCCCTCCGGGGGCGCCGCGGGGCCGGACTGGCTTTCCTCGTCGAGCTCGGACTCCTCCTCGTCCGCGGACTCCCGGAAGTGCGCCTCGACGACCTGGTTGATCGAGCCGTGAATCTCCTCGAGCGACGCGGCGAGATACCCGTCGTCGTTCATGTTGCCGAGGAACTCCTCGCTCAGCAGGCGCTGGCGGGGGGTCAGCTCGATCATCTGGAGCTGCTCGCGCAGGTGGTCGACCAGGTTCGTCGTTTCGACGGTCACCGGCTCGATGTACTCGGTCGCCTCGAACTGCTCGCGCGTGCCACCCACATCGAAGCCGTTGAGAAGGATCTCCTCCCA
>DASTUP010000242.1:0-2075 GCA_035759585.1 Gemmatimonadales bacterium
GAGCGGAAGGGCCGAACAGCTCTTCTTCGAGCGCCCACCGCCGGGTGCGCACGGGTGCCCGTAGCCGAGCCAGTCCTCCCTCCGCCGATCCTCCCCCGAAGGATTGCGCTTCGCCCGAGGCACCTGCGAACTCCGATCCGACGAGCTTCATGGTACTCCGCGGTAAGCACTCGAGGCGCCCGAAGTGGTCGCCGGACTTCCGTAACGTCCTCGCTCGTATCCTCACCTGAAGGGAAAATCTCGCTGACGGTCGGCGTTAGGCGGCTTTCTGGAGGGTAACGGTGTGCCCGAGCGCTTCGAGCTGGGCGACGAGGCGTCGGGTCTGGCGTTCGGGGTCGCGGCGGCGGAAGTAGTCGCCGCCGAGGTCGCGGTAGAGCTCGCCGGTCGTGAGCATGTGCCAGCAGATGCAGATGATCGAGTGTTTGACGGCGCCGAGCGCGCGGCCGTGACCGAGACGCGGGCGCAGCCGCTGGTACTGCGCCTGGAGGTAGCTGTCGTTGGTTCTGATTGCGGCCATGGCGGCGTCTTTGAGCGCGTCGTTGAGCCATTTGGAGCCTTTGCGCGTGCGGCCGGAGCGGCGCTTGCCGGCGGACTGGTCGTTGCCGGGACACTGCCCGGCCCAGGAGGCCAGCTGGGCGGCGCTGGGGAAGGCCGTCATGTCAACGCCGATCTCGGCGAGGATGTTCTCGGCGGTGCGCGTCTCGATCCCGTCGACCGAGCGCAGAAGCTCGATCGCCAGTCTGAAAGGGCGCAGCTGCTCCTCGATCGCGTCTGAGAGCCGCCCGATCTGCTCGTCGAGGAAGTCGAGGTGAGCGAGGATCGATCCGACCAGCAGCGCGTGCAGCGAGTCGAAGCGGCCCTCGAGCGCCTCCTTCAGCGCGGGCAGCTTCTTGCGCAGCTTGCCGCGCGCCAGCTCGGCCAGCACCTCCGGGTCGGTGGTGCCGCTGCAGAGCGCGTCGAGCATCGCGCGGCCGGAGACGCCGAGGATGTCAGTGGCGACGCAGTCGAGCTTGATGCCGGTGTCCTCGAGCGCCTTGTGCAGCCGGTTGGCCTCGCGCTGGCGCTCCTTGATCAGCGCCTTGCGATAGCGGGTCAGCTGGCGCAGCTCCCGGATCGGCTTGGGCGGCACGAAGCTCGCCTTCAAAAGCCCCGCCTCGAGCAGCTGACACAGCCAGGCGGCATCGGAGACGTCGGTCTTGCGACCGGGGACCTGCTTGACGTGGCGGGCGTTGACCAGTAGCAGCTCGAAATCGTCCTCGAGCACCGCCCAGACCGGCTTCCAGTAGACACCGGTCGCCTCCATCGCGACCTGCGTGACCCGATACGCCCGCAGCCAGTCGCGCAGCGTCAACAGCCCCCGCACCGTCGTCTGAAACTGCACCACCTCCTGGACACGCTCGCGCCCAGGCCCCGGCACACGCACACACGCGGTCACCTGCGCCTTGTGGACGTCCAGCGCCGCCGAGCGCTCAACGATCACCTCCATCGTGGGACCTCCCAGCTCGATTAACAGCAACCGCCGTCCACCAGGAGCCTCCGAAACAGACGAGTCTGAAGAGCGTGCTCAAGGCAACAGTCCCGGGATCCGGGGGAGACCCCCACGCCAAACTAGGCCACGCGCTCACAGGCACCATAGGAAACGCGGCGTCGGCAGACGACCCCGCGATCATCACCGATTTTCACCCGCCGCGGGTGGGCGCGCCGGCGAGGGGAACTAGGAGGGTTTGGCGAATCGATCGGCGAAAACGGGCTGTTAGAGTCCCGCTGATGCCGGAACTCTCTCGAACACTCACGATCATCCTTCTTGCGATCATCGTCGCCGGGATCATTCTCGGGCTGGCAACCGACATCGGGCTGTTCGGCTTCATCATCGCCGCGATTGCCGCCCTCGTTTGGATCGCGATGGCTATGCGCGCACGCCGCCGCGCCGTCTAACTCTCCAGTCGAGGATTCCGAACCCTCAGCAGCCGGTGCGTCGGCTTGCGGGCGCCCGGCTCCTCGGGCATCTGAGATGGATGCGCGTGTCAAGGGCGCGCTTGGCTGTGGGTGGGGCGCGCTGCGCGAAGCCGCTCCGG
>DASTUP010000243.1:0-4669 GCA_035759585.1 Gemmatimonadales bacterium
GTATGGCGAGCCCTCGCGCGCCATGTAGCACTGGGCAGCGGCCGTGGCGGGCGCCGCGAGCGCGAGGCCCGCAAGAATGAGGCTCTTCACAGCTTCACCACCTCGACCCGCCGATTGCTCGACCGGCCTTCTGCGCTGCCATTGTCGGCCACCGGCTTCGTATCGCCGAGGCCTGCGGTCTCGAGACGGTCCTCCTTCACGTCATGGTCGCGCACCAGCGCCGCCTTGACGGCCGCCGCGCGCGCCTCGCTCAGCGCCAGGTTCGCCGCGGCATTCCCGACGTTGTCGGTGTGGCCTTCGATCCGGATCCGGAGGTCCGGGTGCTGCGAAAGCGCCGCGGCGATGGCCTTGAGGGTCGGAGCGGATTCCGCGCGAAGGGAGGACTTCCCGGTATCGAAGAAGATGCCCTGCGTGGCCCAGCGACCTGCCGCCACCAGCGCCTCGTAGACCGGCTTTTCGCTCTCCGCAACCCGCACCCGCGTGATGAACACGGCCCCCGTCTCCCCATCGCGACCCTCCATGGCGATGAAGAGCCCCCGGCCACGCATGAAATTGGCGTTGGGCACGTTGGCGAGCCGGCGGCCATCGGCATACAGCTTGAGATACGGCCCGTCGCCGAGCACGCGCACACTCACGGGATGGCCCATGTACGCCTCGGTCTCTTCGCTCGTGAAGCTTGCCTCGGTCTCCGTACCGCCGCCGGACACGTCCCAACCGTTGTGACCGAACGTGAGACGTGTGCGCTCCACATCCACATCCGTCCTGGCGGCCGTGCCACCGTAGATCTTGATCGTCGGCGCCGCGGTGCTCCGGTCGTTCCGGTTGATCACGTCGATCTCGACCGTGAACCTCGCGGGCAGGACTTCGGGGAGCGGGATCACGAACCCGGAGGGGCTCGAGGCCTTGAGGGCCCGCTGCCCGTCGAGCTCCACCACTTCCATCGAGCCGGTCTTGAACTCGAGCCGGCGCGGGAAGTTGCCGACCTCTTCGTCGGTGAAATCGGCAAAGAAGAGGGTCCGCTGGCCCGGAATGAAATCGAAGTTGGCCCAGACCTCCCGCGCCGCGCTTCCCGCAGGGGGGGCGCCGGCGGCTTCGGCTGCGGCCGGAACCACTTCCGCCGGACGCGAGGTTCCCTGCACTCTTTCCTTGATCTTGCGGCTGAGCCCGCCGAGCTGGGCTTCCGCCGGCTGGGGGGCGAAGACGATCGCGAGGGCGACAGCGCCGATGAGCGCCGCCCGGGGACGAGCGAATGTCATGAGATGCCTCCGGATGGTCGTGACTGCGGAACGGACGGAGGCGAGAATATCCGGGGGTGATCAGCGGGGAATCAGCGGCCGTCAGATCGGCTTCGGAAGCGATCATTTCCGGCGGTGGTGATGCGGAATCGCGGCGGCGCGCTATAATAATCCCTCCGCCAGCCGGGACTTCCGCCCGCGCGGCCTGCCAATCGTCCCGTGGAGATTCGTATGCGCCAACTGCTCACCGCAGCCCTGCTCGGCTGCGCCATCCTGGTCACCCCCGAAGCGGCCGAGGCCCAGCTCGGACTCGGAAAGCGGATCAAGAACGCCGCTGCGCGCGCCACCGGCGTCGAAAACGCCAACGGAACCGTCAAGACCGGCTCGGTCCGCTTCGACCGGCAGGTCCTCGAGATCACGGAGGCGCGTCTCGACCAGTTCATGAAGGGGCTGGCGGCCGAGTCCCAGATGGCCGCGCGGATCGACGCCCAGGATGACGAAGGAATCGAGCGCCGCAACCAGAAGGCGCGGGACGAATACGATCGGCAGTACACGGAGTATCGGAACAAGGATGAAGCGTGGGAGCGTTGCGCCAAGCCGATCGAGGACCGATCGAACTCCCAGATGGAGTCGTACGGCGCGTCAGTGACGGACACGGCCGCCATGCAGAAGGTGGCCGAGCGCATCAAGGCGGCGCAGGAACGGGGTGACATGACCGAGCTCCGGCGCCTCGCTGACTCGGTCGGGAAGGCGTCGATGGCTGTGGCCAACCGCGGGCAGGCGATGGCCGCCGGCGCCAGTGAAGAGCTCGCCCGCACCTGCGGCGCGCGCCCGACCGAGCCAGAAAAACCGGTGACGGAGCCGATGCTCGGCTACCAGGACGTGCGGCGCGCCGGCCTCGACGCAAGCGGCTTCGACGACGGACAGTACTCGATCCTGCGCGAGCGCATCCTTCCCTTCGTCGTGAGCAACGGCAAGGACAGCGGCGGCCTCATCTACACCGAATCCGAAGTCACGGCGCTGCAGGCCAGGCTCGCCGACCTCACGAAGTACGTCGAGGTGATGAAGAGCTATTGATGATGCGATCCGCAGCGACCGCGCTCCTCGCGGCCTTGGCTGCGGCATTCGCCGCCGGCGCCCCCGATCTCGCCATCGAGCGCGGGGGCGCATGGCACGTCTGGTGGCGGAGCGACTCCGCGCCGGCGGCCTGGCCTGCGGAGCTTCCGGCAGTGACGAGCGCACTGTCCTGGCGAACCGCAGGTCCCGGCCTCGAGTGGGGAGAGCTCCGCCTCTCGGGAAGCGGTGAGGCGTGGCGCATCCGCGTCGTCGTCGTGCGGCTCGACCCCGGACAGCACACTCTGCAGCTCGAAACGCCACCGCCGCGAAAGGGCCCGCCAAATCGGTGGACGGTCGATCACGCACCCGCCGAGGCGGCACTCGCGCTCAACGCAGGCCAGTTCGGATCGGACGGCGCGTGGGGGTGGGTGGTTCGCGACGGCATCGAGCAGCAGGCGCCGGGCTCGGGTCCACTGGCGCCCGCGATCGTCATCGATCGGGACGGCACGTTCCGCATCGTTCCGGCAGACAGCATCTCCGACGTGCGGGCGTCGGGACGCGTGGCGCAGGCCTTCCAGTCGTATCCCGCACTGCTCGACGGGAACGGCGCAGTGCCCCGGCCGATCCGGGCTGAGGGCAGCGGCGTCGACCTGGATCACCGCGATGCGCGCCTCGCGATCGGCGAGCTGCGCGACGGACGGATGCTGATCGCGCTCACCCGCTTCGAGGGCTTCGGCGGGGTCCTCGACAATCTTCCCTTCGGACTCACCACCCCCGAGATGGCGGCGGTCATGGGCGCGCTCGGTGCGCGGCGCGCGGTGCTGCTCGACGGGGGGATCTCCAGTCAGCTCCTCCTCCGCACCGCGACCGGGACGCACGCCTGGCGCGGAATGCGTTACGTCCCGCTCGGTCTTTCGGCCAAGGCACGCTGACTCAATGCGGCGCGTGGCTATCGTCCTGGCGGCGCCGGACGAATCTTGACATAGGGTAGGGGGGTATGCTATAGTAATGCCACAGGAGGTTTTCCATGCCTTTCGACAAGCTACTCGTGCTCCTCCTCGGGCTCGCCCTCATTGCCTGGATCAACTGGTATTTCTTCGTCGCCGGCCGGCGGCGGGTTGCGGTGGCTTCCGGCGGGGCCGTGCAGGAGATCGACATCGTCGTTGCCGGCGGGTACGATCCGGCCGCCGTCCGCATTGCCCACGGCCGCCCTGCCCGGCTCGTCTTCGACCGGCGGGAAACCTCGAGCTGTTCCGAGGAAATCGTCATCCCCGACCTCGGCATCCGCCGCTTTCTCCCCGCGAACCAGCGTACCGTCATCGAGGTCCCTCCAAGCGTGGATCGCGGCACCCACGAGTTCACCTGCGGCATGGGCATGCTGCGGGGCAGACTCATCGTAGAGTGAAAGCCATGCCTTCCCTTCCAGCCGCAACGTCCGCACCCGACCGCGTTGCCTTTCCCGTGACTGGCATGACGTGCGCCGCCTGCCAGGGGCGGGTCCAGCGGACGCTCGAGCAGGCACCCGGCGTGCTCGATGCGTCGGTGAACCTGATGACCGGCACCGCGACGGTCACCTACGACCCGGCGTCCACCTCGCCGGACGCGCTCGTCGATACGGTGCGTGGCACCGGCTATGGGGCCGAGCTTCCCGCGGCACGGCGCTCGGCTGCAGAGGAACAGGTCGCGCACGACGAAGCGCAGGACGCGGAGTATCGCGACCTCCGTCGCAAGGCGCTCGTGACGCTCGTCATCGCCGCCGCTTCCATGATCCTGTCGATGCCGCTCATGACCGCGCAGCACCACGCCGGTGCGCCCGATCCGTTCATGCAGTTCGCGATGCGCTTCCTGAGCCCGCCGCTCACGGCGGCCGCCCCGTGGCTCTACGAGCTGCCGCGCGCCGCGCTCACGGGCACGCTCTTCCTGCTCACGGCCGTCGTGCTGCTCTGGTCCGGCCGCCATTTCTTCACGCGGGCGTGGTCCGCGTTCCGGCATCATTCCGCCGACATGAGCACGCTCATTGCCGTCGGCACCGGTGCGGCGACGCTCTACTCCCTCGTCGCGACGTTTGCGCCGGCGTGGATGCTCGCGCACGGGATCGCGCCGGACGTGTACTACGAGGCGGTCGTGTTCATCATCGGGCTCGTGCTCGCGGGCAACGCGCTGGAGGCGCGGGCCAAGCGGCAGACCTCCGCCTCGATTCGCGGGCTCATCGCGCTTCAGCCGGACACGGCGCGTGTGCTCCGTTACGGAACGGAGACCGACATCCCGGTGAGCGACGTGACGCACGACGACGAGGTCGTCGTGCGCCCGGGAGAGCGCGTGCCGGTGGACGGCGAGATCGTATGGGGATCGGGCGCGGTGGACGAAAGCATGCTCAC
>DASTUP010000244.1:0-5357 GCA_035759585.1 Gemmatimonadales bacterium
TGCCCCGTGACCGCCGATGGCGAGTGTGAGGAGGATGAGGACGGCGCGGTGCTCGGCTGGCATCGGGGGCTGGGGGCGGACGTCGGACGGGGCGGACCGGTCGGTCGGCAGGAACTTATTCGGCGAGACTTTTCCTGACTAACGCAATTCGCGCACGCGAGGTCATTTCCACGCGGCCACCGCACCTTCGCTCCGCACGACGACTCCCAAGGTCGTCCCAGAACGTGCTTCCCGTCCGACCTGTCCGCCCCGTCCGGCCGCTTTCACTTCTCCGCTTCCTGCACCAGCCGCAACGCCACATCCCCGACGATGCCGAGGCTCTCCGCGCTGATCTTGTCCATCGTGTCTTCCGGCGAATGCCACCAGCCGTTGCTCGGGCCGTAGCTGAAATCGATGAGGTCGATGGCGCGGATGCCGACCTGCTGGAGCTCGATGTGGTCGTCCGTGGCCGTCGTGCCTTCGAAGGGGACGAAGACGTTCGAATAGCCCGCCTCGGCGGCGACTTTCCAGACGAGGTCCACGACCTCGGGAGCTCCGATCACCGAGTTGCCTTCGCGGGAGATGCGCAGATCGCGGTCGCCCACCATGTCGAAGAGTACGGCGTAGAGCGGCGCAGGCGCGAGCTGGTTGGCGGCGTAGTACCGCGCGCCGATCAGGACATCCGGCCGGCCTTCCGCAAAGAAGTCGCCGTAGTCCTCTCCGTCCACGAAGAGGAGATCGACACCGACCGAAGGCGGTACGGAATCGAGCGCGTCCGCCACGCCGAGAAGGACGGCGACACCGGAGGCGCCGTCGTTCGCGCCGAGGACGGGAGTCGCGGAATCGGCGGGCGTGGCGGCGGGGCCGTCGGAGCGGGGGCGCGTGTCCCAGTGGGCGAGGAAGAGGATCCGCCGCGTGGCGGCGGGGTTGAAGCTCGCCAGGAGGTTGACGAGCTCGAGGGTGTCGCCGCCCCGGGTGACGTGCGTCCAGCGCTGGGGCACCACGGAATCGGCGCGCGTCCTGAGGAGGCTGTCGAGCCAGGCCGCCATCTGTGCGTGGCCCTCGGTGCCCGGCACGCGCGGACCGAATGCGACCTGCTGCTGCGCGTACGCGAGCGCCTCGCTGCCGTCGAAGGCGCGCGTCGGAGCCGGCGTGTCGTCACAGCCCGCAGCGAGCAGGACAGTCATGCAATACACGAGGGCGGATCTCGGGTGGCGCAGGGCGAATTTCATCGGCATGAGCCGCTCCAGTCGGGGTAAGGGCGCAGCGAGCGGCGTTCACTCGGCGGAACTCTCTATTGCAGATTCCCGGCGAAGAGCCGCAGCGTGAAATTCACCGCGAGGAACATCGTCGAGATCCGGCGATTGAGGTGCCCCGCCTCGCTCAGCGTGTAACCGAAGTCGAGACCGCCCTCGAATTCCGATGAGATATCGGTGCGGAATCCGGCCGTGATCTCGTTGTTGACGGTGCTGGAGATCTGGTTGCACTCCTCGCTCCCGACCGGCTGCAGGCAGGTATCGGTCCCGGACCAGCGCCCGAGCAGCGTAGCGCTCACCCGCTTGCGGGAGCGGCTGAGCCAGCCTGGCATGCGGAAGGTGTGGCTCAGCGTTCCGATGGTCTGTTCCTGATCCGTGAAGGTGCTTGCGCTCGTCCCCCGGTTCTCCTGCGAGGTATTGGAAAGCTGCACTGCGAACCGCATTCCATTCCGGAACGCGAGGGAGAGGTCGGGCGCAAAGCTCGTCGAGTTGAGCCCGGTGACGGTCGTTCCTTCGTTCGTCGGCTGCGTCGTGCTTCCGGTGCGGTCGCGGACCTGCGCGGCGATCGTGAGCAGCGAAAGCGGCCCGTTGCGGAACGTTCGGGAGAAGCGCAGCGTCGCGACCGGCCAGTCCCGCGCAAGGGTGTGCGTTTCCCGGAGGGCGAGGCCGGTGTTCTGGAACCGGAGCGCGTCGGTTTCCGAGTAGCGAAGCGTGAAGGAGAGGCCGAACGGCAGGTCGGCGCCCGTGGTGGCCGAGCGCGTTCGCGTTTCGCCGACGGCGAGCGCGGTGACACCCTCCTCGGTAAGGAAGTCTTCGCGGTCGCCGAGTGCGAGCTGGTACCGGAGATCGGGATCGAAGGCCGCCAGGTCGAAAGTCGAGTTTCGCACCAGGTCCGTGCTGAGGTCGATCGGGCGGAACCGCGCAAGGAGGGTTCCGAGGCCTCCGGAGTCGCTGCTGATCCCGCGCGCGGCACGTGCGACGTCGACCGAGACGCCGATCTCGCGTCCGCGGCTGTTGTTGAGCGTCTGCGGAAGGATGAACGAGCCGAGGGTATCCTCGCCCGTGCGGACGAGCGGGCGGCTCGTCAGGCTTCGCGAGAGGATGAACGTGCTGCGCGTCGTGAAGCGGGGCCGGAGCCAGCTCACGAGCCGCGGCGTGAGCGAGAGGCTCGTGGCGAGCTGGCGGTCCCGCTCGACGCCGACGTCCATGCCGAAGAACGACCGGCGCGACGCGCCGGCGAGGCGGCCGATCGGTGTCGAATCCGAGTACTGGCGGAGGTCCCGCGTGCTCGAAAGATCCGCCGTCGTCACCAGCATGCCGAGGGGCTGCCACGTGAGCCCGGCAGCATTGCGCCAGACGTGATTCTCCGACCGGTTCGGGAGCAGGTCCGCATCCGACGCGCGCTCGATGGGAACCTGATAGGAAATGAACTCGCCCTGGTCACGCGTGAGGCCGCTCGAGAGGCGGATGTTCGACGGCGCAAGCGAGAACCGCGCGCGGCGCAGGCTCGCGCCGCCTTCCGTCTGCCGCAGGAACCCCGGAAGAATCCGCGAAAGGTCGAACACCGGACCGCTCCGCGCCAGCACCAGGTTATACGACGCATTGACCGCCGCCGCGCGGGACTTGGACTCGCTGAGCTCCGTTTCCGAGTGTCCGCGCATCATGTTGGCGCTGATCGTGAGCGGATCCACGAAGCCGCGCACGACCCAACTCTGCCCCCGCTGGCTGCGGCGGAGCGTCATGGCGTAGGAGGTGGATGCGGAGCCGGGACGCCGAAGTCCCGTGAGGTCCTCTCCCCGAATGTCGGTGCCGCTCAGAAGCTGCGGATCCACGCCGGTGCGCACGTGCGAAATGCTGACCGGCATCGCGATGCCGAGGGACGCGGGGAGAAAGCGGTCGAGCCGCCAGTTGCCGCCGACCTGCATCGTGTTGGTGGTCCGGAAGGTCGGCGTCTGGCCGATCTGCCGGAACTGGCCGTCCTGTCGCACGAGCGAGAGGTTGAGGTCGCCGACGTCGCTCGCGAGCAGGCGCGCATCCAGCGACATGGCCCGGCCGGTCTCGCCGATCGGCTGCGTGAGCCGGATGTCGCCGATCCACACTTCCGCATCGGGCAGCGCGCCGAAATCGGCGACGCGCATGACGCCGGCGGCAAGCTCCTGGACGGCCGCGAGGTTCGGCGGATTGATGCCGGGATCGGCGAGGTGGACGATGTACGGACCCTCGCAGATGACGTACGCCGCCGGATCCCCGCCGCACTCGGCCGCACCGGACGGTGCCTCGCCGTTGAGCCACCGCACCTCGAGCTGGCTCCGGAGCCGGCGCCACGCGTCGAGGTCCACCACCATCTCCGGCTCCCAGCTCGTGGTGACCGCCGGTGCGCGGAACATGTAGAAGTTGCGGTCGTCGCTCCCGAGCTTGACGAACGCCTGGAGGTCGCCGCGCTCCCACCCGGGACCGTAGCCGCGGGTCCAGACGCGAAGCTCCCGATAGTTGAGCAGGTTCTGCGCGCCGGACGGAAAGCGGAGGTACGCCTCGGCGCGCTCGTTGACCAGGAGATCCCGGCCGATGATCCGGAGCGACTTTTCGTTCACCTGGGTGCCGAGCGCGCCCTGCCCCGCGTTCCGGTCGTTGAGCACGTTCCCCGTGCCCGGCGGCGAGGTATATCCGAGCTCCACGTTCTCCGTGGAGACGATGGCGGTGACCACCTCGCCGTGCGGCTCGCCGGTGGAGCCCTCGATGCCCGCGATCGGCGTCTCGGCGCGCCGCACCCACGGCGCCCCGACGAAGCGCATCCGCGCGAGCACGAACCGCGCGACGACGTCGTCTCCCCCCTGGTCGGGCGGTGCCACGAACGTGAAGCGGAGATGCTGGATCAGCCGGAGCGTCGGGGCGCCGAGCTCGATCGCGTCGGGGCCGCGGAGCGGCACGCGGTAGAGGGTCCAGCCTGCCTCGCGGCCCTGGGAGTCGATCGTCTTGAGGCCCCGGTTCGGGACCTTGAAGCGGTCGTCGGCCAGGTCCACGACGTAGCGGAAGACGCTCTCGTTCGGCCCGCGCGCGTCGAGGAGGAGGTCGCCGTTGAGGTCTTCGGTGTCGAGATGGCCGTTGCCGTTGGTGCAGCGCGCGCTCAGGTCGCCCCAGGGAAAGACCTGGACGACGCTCGTGAGCCGGCGCGTGCAGAGGCCCGGCTCGAACACGCGCTCGCCCGAAATGAGCATCGAGTCGGGGCGATCGCCGAGGATGCCGATGTCGTCTTCCGCCGCGTTGAAGATGCCGTCCTCGGCGCGCTCGGTATCGAGCTTTCCGACGCCGACGTACTGCCGGCCCCCGAAGAGGCTGTCCGCCCCGGCGATGTCGAGCGTTTCCGGCGCGAGCGCCAGGACGTCCTCGCTCACTGCGCCGAGATCGATCACCATCTGGAGGCCGGCCGAGTCGGCCGGCTTCGCGCCGGACTGGAACACCCAGAACTCGAGATATTCCGCGCGCGAAAGGTCGATGCCGGTGGAGCTGAGCGACGTGACCATCGAGCGCCAGCGCGGGCGAAACGGCCGGCCCGGCAGTGTCCACTGCGACCGGTTGTCGTTCCGGACGAAGCCTCCCGCCGTATCGGCGTGGAAGGTGACGAACATCGCGGTCTCGAACTGCTCGTTTCTTCCGGCGAATACGATGGTGGTATCGATGTCCTGCGGGCGGAGCTGGAACGGCTCGCCGTTGGCGCCGGGCACGATGTTCTGCCAGGTGAGCTGGACGGCGTCCGCCGGATCGAAGGTCGGACCGATGCCGAGCAGCGGGTCGAGGCCGTCCGTGCGCTGCGGCATGCTCCCGAATTCCCACGTGAGCGCGCCAAGTGAGATCGGCGTGCCGACGTCCGCCTCGAATTCCTCGAGATACGCCGCTCCGGAGCGGTTCGGGTCCGGCCGCGAAAGCGCGATCTCCGCGTTGATGTCGAATTGCGAGGGCGCGATGGCCGGCGCCGACGTGAAGCGGTCGAGGAAGCGGGTCACGGCGTTCGGGCGGAACCGGAGGGCGGTGTTCACGCCCGCAATGAGGTTCGCCTTCGCCTCGAAGCCGAGCTGCGGCCGGTTGTAGGCGGTGGCCTCCCGCTGGAAGACGCCGATGAAGTTG
>DASTUP010000245.1:0-2477 GCA_035759585.1 Gemmatimonadales bacterium
TTGTGCGGGTCGAGGCCGTGCGCCTCCGCCACCAGAGCGTTCAGGTCCACCGCCTCCAGCGCGCTGGTGAACGGGCCGTAGAAGTCGCGCAGGACCTCCTGCCACTCCTTGCCGTCTTCCTCGATCTGGTCCAGCTCCTCCTCCATCTGCGACGTGAAGGCCACGTTGAAGATGTCGGGGAAATTGCGCACCATCATGACTTCGACCGTCTCGCCCAGCTCGGTGGGGAAGAAGCGCCGCTGGTCCACCCGCACGTATTCCCGCGCCGTGAGCGTCGAGACGATGGCGCTGTAGGTCGAGGGCCGCCCGATACCCAATTGCTCCAGCTCCTTCACCAGGCTCGCCTCGGAGTAGCGCGGCGGCGGCTCGGTGAAGTGCTGGGACGGGGTGATCTCCCGCACCTCCACCTCGTCGCCAGTCGCCAGCGCCGGAATCGGCGGCAGGTCGTCGAAGGTCTTGCCCTCTTCCTTCTCGTGGCCTTCCAGGTACAGCACGTGGTAGCCGTCGAACACCCGGACCGAGCCGGTCGCCCGGAACAGGAAGCGCCCGAGATCGAAGTCCACGATCGTCATGTCGTAGACCGCCGGCGTCATCTGCGAGGCGACGAAGCGCTGCCAGATGAGCTGATAGAGCCGGTACTGATCGGGCTCGAGATAGCGCTGCAGCTGCTCGGGGCGGCGCATCACGTCGGTGGGGCGCACGGCCTCGTGGGCATCCTGCGTGCGCACGGCCTTCCGCGTGGCATAGGCGTTCGGCGCGTCGGGAAGGTAGCGCTTGTCGTACTGCCTGCCGATGAAATCGCGCACCGACGCGATGGCGGCGTCGGACACGCGCACCGAGTCGGTGCGCATGTAGGTGATGAGGCCGGTCTGCCCGTCCTCGCCGATCTCGATGCCTTCGTACAGATCCTGCGCCGCGCGCATGGTCCGGCGGCTGGAGAAGCCGAGCTTCTTCGCTGCTTCCTGCTGCAGCGTGCTGGTGGTGAACGGCGCCGCAGGCTTCTTGCGCCGCTGCTTCTTCTCCACCGACGTGACGACGAACGGCGTGGTGCGGACCGCGTCCAGGACGGCCCGGGCCGCGGCTTCGTCCGGCAGCACCGGCTTGTGGCCGTCGATCTTGTGCAGCGACGCCTCGAACTCCTGGCCGGCAAATGCGCAGAGCGCCTCGATGGTCCAGTATTCGGTCGGCGTGAACGCGCGGATCTCGCGCTCGCGCTCCACGAGCAGCCGGAGCGCGACGGTCTGCACGCGGCCGGCGGAGAGCCCCGTCTTGATCGTCTTCCAGAGGATGGGGCTCGCCTTGTAGCCGACGAGGCGGTCGAGGATCCGGCGCGCCTGCTGGGCATCGACCTTGTTCTGGTCGATCTGGCCCGGCTGGGCAATCGCCTCGCGGATCGCCTCCTTCGTGATCTCGTGGAAGAGGATCCGCTCCGTCGGCACGGTGCCGCCGATCTGCTCCGCCACGTGCCAGGCGATCGCCTCGCCCTCGCGGTCGGGGTCGGTGGCGAGATAGACGTGACGCGCGGCGCGCGCCGCCTTCTTGATGTCGGAGAGGGTCTGCGTCTTCCCCTTGATGGTCACGTACTCGGGCGTGAAGCGCTGGCCGTCACCTTCGATCTCGACGCCCAGCTTCCGCGTCGGAAGGTCGCGGATGTGGCCGACCGTGGCGCGCACCGAATAGCCCGAGCCCAGGTACTTCCCGATGGTCTTCGCCTTGGTAGGCGATTCGACGATGACGAGCGCATCGCCGGCGCGGATGCCGGCGCCGTTCTCCGTGGAACGCGTCGCACGGGATTTCGTGGCGCGCTTCGCGGCCTTTCGGACGGGCTTGGGCTTTTCCGCGGCCTTGGCGGTTCTGGCGGGCTTGGCGGATTTGGCGCGTGAGCTGGTCTTCTTCGTTGCCATGAATGCAATCTGCCCCCGAAGGGGCTATCGAGGTCCAATCAATTGGGGTAGCAAGAAAACGCACCCGCCCCGCCGTTGGCAAGGACGACGCTTCCAAGCTATTGCGATATAACTACTTACCATCCGGCGTATTGCCGGGCCATTTTCGCGATCGCTGCTGCGGTCTCCGCGGGCGGGCCCTCGTTCAACACTTCCGCGTCTGCGCGAAGGTAGCAGGGTTCCCGGTCCTTGAGGATGGCGCGCATCCGTTCGAGGGGGCTCGGGCCCGTAAGGAGCGGCCGGGCCTCGCCGCCTGCCGCCCGGGCGGCTGCGACGGCCGGCGGGACCTTCACATAAATAAGGAAAGCGGCCGGCCGCACCGATTCGAGGGCGCCGGGCTGGGCCGCCCATCCCCCGCCCGGTACGACGACCGAAGGCGGCCCCCCGAGCGCCGCGGAAACCGCCTCCCGTTCCAGCTCCCGGAACCGGGCCTCGCCGAACTCGCCGAAGATGCGCTCGATCGGCATCTGCATCCGGCGCACCAGGATGGCGTCGATGTCGTGCGCGGCCGCCGAGAGCAGCGTGGCCGCCTCG
>DASTUP010000246.1:0-40126 GCA_035759585.1 Gemmatimonadales bacterium
GGCGACATCACCCCCGACCAGGAAGTGGCACTCGGCCTGCAGGCGGCGCCGGAGATGGCGCAGCAGTTCGGCGGGCTGAGCCAGCATGCGGAGGCGCGGCAGCTCGTCACCGACGTCTGCGCCCGTCTCGTCTCCCGCAGCAGCGTCCAACCGAGCACCGAGTACTACCGCTACGACTGCCACCTCCTCGCCGACCAGAACACGGTGAACGCCTTCGCGCTTCCCGGCGGGCAGGTCTTCATCACCGAGGCGCTGATGGGACAGCTCGACACGGAGGGCCAGCTGGCCGGCGTGCTCGGTCACGAGATCGCTCACGTGGTCGGGCGGCATGGCGCGGAGCATATCGCCAAGCAGCAGCTCACGCAGGGACTCACGGGTGCCGCCGTTCTTGCCACCTATGACCCGGACAATCCGTCGAGCCAGGGCAGCGCGGCAGTCGCGATGATGATCGGCCAGCTGATCAACATGAAGTTCGGCCGGGAGGACGAGCTCGAGTCGGACCGCCTCGGCGTCCGCTTCATGGGCGAGGCGGGGTACGATCCGCGCGGTATGATCCGCGTCATGCAGATCCTTGCCGAGGCCGGCGGCGGCGGGCGGCAGCCCGAGTTCTTCAGCACGCATCCGAGCCCGGAGAACCGGATCGGGCGGCTGGAGGAGGCTATCGCGGCGGAGTTTCCGGGCGGGGTGCCGGAGGGCCTGGAGCCGTAGGCGGTGGGCGGTGGGCGGTGGGCGGTGGGCGGTAGACGGAACAGAGTGAGGGGCGACTGGCAAGCGGTGAGCGGTAATCGGTGCGCGGGAGGAAGCGCTGACATCCCGAGAGAGCAACGCACCGAGAGATCTGCTCACCGATCTCCGGGACTCGCTGCCGGGATCCCTCGCTCCGCTCGGGATGACATCGCTCCCGCTCCCCGCTTACCGGTTATCGCTCACCCTCTACCGCCCTCCCGTCGCTCGCCGCGCATACACCTCGACCCAGGGCGCGTTCCAGCCGCGCTGCGTCAGGCGCTGCAGCCGCTTCACTACCCGCTCCTCGATCGCGCCGTACGTCGTGGTCCAGCGGTCGGCCACCGGGACGAGCGTGTCGCCGAAGGTGCGGACGACCTCGAAGCCGCACTCGCCCAGCAGGCGAGTCAGCGAGCGCTCGGTGAACCCCTGGCGATAGGGGAAGCTCAGCAGATTGTTGTGGCCGAGCACCTTGAGGGCGGCGGCGCGGCCGGCTCCCTCCAGCCGCCCGCGCCAGGTGAGGTAGAACCCTCCGTTGGGCACCCGCACCGCCAGCACCCCTGCATCGCGCAGCAGCCCTCGCGCGGCCACGATCGCCGCGCGCGCATCGTAGAGCTGCTCGAAGGTATTCCAGATGACCACCGCATCGAACGCCTGCGCCGCGTCGACGTCGCCGATCTCGCCCAGCGTTACCCGGTGGCCGACCCGGGAAGCGAACGCCACGGCCTCCGGGCTGACGTCCACCCCCTCGAACGTCCAGCCCGCCTCCTGCGCCGCCGAGAGAAATCCGCCGACATAGCTTCCGATCTCGAGTCCGGTTCCCCGGCGTCCCACGACCTCGGTGAGGCGCCGCACCTGCCCACGCGCGAGCGGCAAGTGGAGCCGGAACAGCTTCTGGAGCACCGATTCCGCAGGCCCCTCCGTTTCGTACGCGGCCTCGAGGGTCTCCCGGCGCTCCCATGGATTGCGATACACGTGCAGGCACCGCCGGCACTGGCAGAGGCGGAGGGGTGGCTCCTGTGAAAACTCGACACGATCGGCGAGCTGCGACGGAGGAACGCCTCGTCGCAGCCGGCGCTCGTGAAACGCGCGGAGCAGCGCGGCCTCGGCCCGCATTGCGTCGCCGTCGCCGATCTCGCTGCTTTCCAGAGCGTCGCAGACGGGACAGCGCGTCAGCTCGTAGGCGGTCTGCGGCATTCAGCGCCTGAGCGCGCGAGCGAGCCCGAGGCCGATCACTCCCGCCAGCCCGAGCGCCGCCGCGACCTGCGCCCGGTGCGTCGTCGCATACAGCTGCCAGCTCCAGCCGCGCGCCTGCCGGTCGAAGCGGCCGTGTGCGCCCGCGTCACCTGCGTTGAGCACTGTGGCGGCGGCTTCGAGATCCTCCCGGCGCGGAACCGGCGCCGGCGCAGCGCTTCGATGATCGCGTTGATGCCGTCGCCGAACACGACGGATACGTCCCAGTCGACGAGTCGCCCGCCCAGCAGCTCGGCCGTGTTCACCCTCCGGCTCACGGTACCGCCGCCGCGGTCATGTGACCCTCCCTGGTAGCGACGGACGGGCGCTACCGCCTGCCGGTCTCCGTGTGATGCTCCCCCATCACCCGGTCCCATGCATCCCGCACCGCGTCCTTGATCTCATCCCAGGTGGAGCGGTTCTCACCGCGGTGCTCGTAACGATCCCAGCCCGTCCGGAGCTCCGGCTCGGCTTCCTCCCAGGTACGGGTGCGGGGGCCGGTTCGATGCGCGGACTCGAACCCGTAGCGATACGCGGGACGAAATCGCTCGTAGTAGTCGGGGCCGATCGTGTATGGCCGGCTCGAGAAGTTCTCGTGCCAGTAGTTGTCCTCGGTCTGCCACGCGGCGAGCCACGTGGGATCCACAGCGAGGCGGTCCACCGAGTCGGCGGCGCCGCGTTCGGCGTCGAGCCGCCGGTCGCGATCAGTCATGTGCGTCCTCCTTCTGAGCAGGAGCTGCCGAATCGGGTGACACGGGCGGCACGCGGCAGGGAATGGAAGTGGTATCCGCCGCGACCGCGATCGTATCCGCGGGAGCAGCGGGCGGGCGCGGCGTGGAGGCCACAGGGCGCGGTCCCATCGGCTCGGTGCAGAGCCGCTCCGCCGCCTTGAGCGTATCGCTCGGCAGCGTCGGCGCGATCACCTGGCGCGGAACGTTCGCCTCGGGGGGCAGCTTCCGCCCCTGCAGCGTGTCGCTCGGCAGCGTCGGCGCAACCTGCGCCGCGGCCGTCGCGGAGTGCGCGGCGAACGCGATGACCGCCATCGCGGCGGTGCGCGCGATCAGTCGAAACATGGGTCCTCCTCGGATTGAACCATCTGTCCGAGGTTACCCCGCCGCGCCCTTCCGGGCTGTGACCGGGGGCACCCGCGGCCATGCTATCTTGCCGCATGGCGGCGCCGAAACCCCCGATTCCCGACAGCGTCCCTCGCGGAGCGCGAATTACGGCGCTCCGCGCGGCATTCCAGGCGGCAGGCGTCGTTGCACCGGGAATCGCTGCGCGGTGGGCCGAGTCGCTCTTCTGCCGCCCGCCGAGGCAGGAAGTGCGTCCGGCGGAGGAAGCATTCCTCGCCACCGGCCGCGCGTTCCCGGTCGTGGCCGGCGGCATGTCGCTCAGTGGCTGGGAGTGGGGCGAGGGACCGCTCGTCGTGCTCGCGCACGGCTGGGGCAGCCGGGCCGGCCGCTGGGCCACGCTCGCGCCACTGCTCGTGGCAGAGGGCTTTCGCGTCGTCACGTACGATGCGCCCGCGCACGGCCGATCGGCCGGTCGCATTGCGTCCCTGCCGGAATTCGCCGATGCGCTGCTCGCCGTCGTCGCGAAGGTCGGGCCCGCGCACGCCGCGGTCGGTCATTCACTCGGCGGTGCCGCGATCGCCGTCGCGCTCGATCGCGGCCTCCCGGCCAACCGTGCCGTACTCATCGCCGCACCGTCGAATCCCGAGGTGTTTGCCGATCGCTTCGCGTCCGTGCTCGGCATCCCGCCGGCCGTGCGCCGCACCATGCAGTCGAATCTCGAGCGCCGGCTCGGGATCGAGTGGAAGCAGCTGCACCTTCCGACCATCGCCGCCCGGATCACGGCCCCCGCGCTCATCGTGCAGGATGTGAACGATCCCGACGTGAGCCTCGCCGACGCGGAAGCGCTGCACGCCGCGTGGCCGGGCGCCGAGCTGATGGTGACGTCCGGCCACGGGCACCGCGCCGTGATCCGGGCGCCGGAGATCATGCGTCGCACCGTCGAATTCATCGCCGGCGGACGGGCGGTCCGATGATCGTCATGGACCGGGAAAACCTCTTCGCACGCGGCTGGTCGCACGTCGTGTCCACCACCAACGACATCGAGGAGCTCGAAGCGTTCCGCATCCTGGTCGGGGCGCCGCCGCAGGCGCTGCAGGTAGCCAACCGGCGGTGGCCGCACCTCGATCTCCGCGGCGCGCCACGACTCGTGGCACTCGAGACTCCGGGGATCGTCGTCGTGGAACGGACCGCCGATCTCATCCGTTACGTCCGTGCCCGCCGCGGACTAACTTCCCGCGCATGATCCAGCTCTTCCTCGACGCGGATGTCTACGCCCCCGAGCCGCTCGGGCGCCGCAACGTCCTCGTGGCGGCGGGCCGCATCGAGTGGATCGGCGAGGATCGCGTGGCGCTGCCGGACGCTCTCGGCGCGGAAGTCATCGAGCTCGACGGCGCGCGGCTCATTCCCGGCCTGATCGACTGCCACGCGCACCTCACCGGCGGCGGCGGGGAGGCCGGCCCGCGGACGCGGGTACCGCCGGTCCCGCTCAGCCGATTCACGCTGGGCGGGACGACCACCGTCGTGGGCGTGCTGGGCACCGACGACGTGATCCGCACGCCGTCCGAGCTCGTCACGGCGGCACGGGCGCTGGAAGAGGAAGGGCTCACCGCGTTCACGCTGACCGGCGGCTATCACCTGCCCCCCGCGACCGTGACCGGCAGCGTCCGCGGCGACATCGTGCTCATCGACCGGATCATCGGCATCGGCGAGGTGGCGCTGAGCGATCACCGCTCGAGCCAGCCGACGCTCGACGAGCTGCTCCGCATCGCCGCGGATGCGCACGTCGCGGGGATGATGACGGGCAAGGCGGGGATCGTGCACCTGCACATGGGCGACGGGCCGCGAGGGCTCGACCTCGTGCGCCAGGCGCTCGACACGAGCGAGCTGCCGCCGTCGGTCTTCCATCCGACGCACGTGAACCGGACGCGCGCGCTCTTCGAGGAGGCGTGCGCGCTCGCAGCGCGCGGCACGGTGATCGACATCACCGCCTTTCCCGTCGGCCCCGACGAGGATGCGTGGCCGGCGGACGTGGCGCTCTCCCGGTATCTCGACGCGAAGCTTCCCCCCGGCAACGTGACGGTGAGCAGCGATGCCGGCGGATGCCTTCCGGTCTTCGACGCAGCCGGGCGCGTCGCGTCGATGGATGTGGGCCGGCCTGCGGCGCTCGCGGCCACCCTGCGCGCGCTACTCGAGCGCGGTGAGCCGCTCGCGCGCGTCCTGCCCGCGGTCACGTCCAACGTGGCGCGGCTGCTCCTGCTTTCCCGCAAGGGACATATCACCCCGGGCGCCGATGCGGATCTCGTCGTGCTGGATGCCTCGGGGGACATTCGTGACGTCATGGTGAGAGGGCAATGGCACGTACGAAACGGTCGCGCGATTCGGCGCGGAACTTTCGAGGATCTGGCGATCTGATCGAGCCCGCCGATCCCGATGTGCGGGACACGCTCGGCAGCGGGTTCGTCATTCCGGTCGGCGGTGCGGAGGAGAAGGTGGGGGACATCATGATCCTCCGCCGCTTCGTCGCGCTCTGCGGGGGGCCGTCGGCGCGGATCGCCATCATCCCGACCGCATCGGAGCTCACCGACACGGGCGAGAAGTACGCGGCGCTCTTCGAAACGCTCGGGGCCGCGGAGACGGTGGTCCTCCCGATCACCGACCGCAGCCACGCGATGGACGCGAGCCACGTGACCCCGCTCGAGAACGTGGACGGGATCTTCCTCACAGGCGGAAACCAGCTGCGGCTCTCCACGCTGATCGGGGGCACCGATGTGGCGCGCGCGATCCGGCGCCGGAACGCAGCCGGCGCGCACGTCGCGGGCACGTCGGCCGGGGCGGCGTTCCTCTGCGAGCACATGATCGCGCTGGGCCGCGAGGGCGCCTCGCCGCGCGCCCGGATCGTGACGCTCGCACCCGGCCTCGGCCTCACCAATCGCGTGATCATCGACCAGCACTTCCGCCAGCGCGACCGCCTCGGGCGCCTCCTCACCGCGATCAGCTACAATCCCTTCGCCATCGGCATCGGGCTCGACGAGAACACCGCGGCATTCATCGGGCCGGACAACAACCTGGAAGTGGTCGGCGGCGGCAGCCTCACCGTCGTGGATCCGTCCGAGATCTCGTTCAGCTCGATGGCGCGCGTCCGGAAGAACGATCCGGTCTGCCTGATCGGCCTCCGGCTCCACATCCTCGACCACGGCTCGACGTACAACCTCCATACGCGAGAGGCCGCGCCGGCCCCGGCGATCGCGCTTCGCGTCTAACGGAACCAGACCATGCGGATCCTCGACCGCGCCGTGTACGTGGGCCCGAACCTCTACGCGCACTTCCCCGTCATCCGGCTCGAGGTGGACCTCGGCGTCCTCGAGGACTGGCCGTCGGCGCGCATCGGCCCGGAATTCGTCAACGGACTCCTTGCGGCGCTGCCCGGCCTCTCGCAGCACGGCTGCTCCTACGGCGAGCCCGGCGGCCTCGTGCGCCGGCTGACCGAGGGAGAAGGCACGTGGATGGGCCACATCCTCGAGCACGTGGCGATCGAGCTGCAGAACGTGGCGGGACATCCGCTCACCTTCGGCAAGACGCGCTCACTGGGGCCGCGGGGCCATTACTGGATCGTCTACCAGTACGAGCAGGAGGAAGTCGGCCTCGAGGCGGGGGAGCTCGGCCGCACGCTGCTGCTGAGCCTCCTGCCGCACGAGCTGCGCGACGAGGATGCGGTGCCGAAGGGGTTCGACTTCGCGGCGGAGCGGGACGACTTCATCCGCTTCACGCAGCGGCACGCGCTCGGGCCGAGCACTGCCGCGCTGGTGCACGCGGCGGAGGAGCGGCGGATTCCCTGGATGCGCCCCGGCACGAACAGCCTGATCCAGTTCGGCCATGGCCGCTACCGCCGCCGCGTGCAGGCGACGGTCACGAGCAACACCTCGCACATCGCGGTCGAGCTGGCGTCGGACAAGGAGGAGACGAACCGCATCCTGGCCAACCTCGGGCTTCCGGTGCCGGTCCAGCGCCTCGTGCAGACCCCCGAGGGGGCGGTGCACGCGGCGCATGCGATCGGGTACCCGGTCGTCGTCAAGCCGTTCAACGCGAATCACGGCCGCGGAATCTCGATCCACCTCGTGGACGACGACCAGGTGCGCGACGCGTTCGCCGCGGCGCGGGAGCACAGCAGGAGCGTCATCGTCGAGACCTTCGTGACCGGCTACGACCACCGGATGCTCGTCGTCAACGGGAAGCTGGTCGCCGTCTCGCAGCGGATTCCCGGCCACGTCATCGGCGACGGCGAGCATACGATCGAAGCGCTCGTCGCTGCAGTGAACGAAGACCCGCGGCGCGGGATCGGGCATGAAAAGGTGCTCACGCGCCTCGAGATCGACCGGCAGGCGGAGATGCTCCTTGCGAAGATCGGCTACGGGCGCGACACCGTGCCGGCGAGCGGCGAGCGCGTCTTCCTGCGCTCGACGGGCAACCTCTCCACCGGCGGCACGGCCATCGACATGACCGACGTGGTCCACCCCGACAACGCCGACATGGCGGTGCGCGCGGTCGAGGCGATCGGCCTCGACGTGGGCGGCGTCGATTTCCTGACGAGCGACATCACCCGCTCCTACAAGGAGGTGGGCGGCGCCATCGTGGAGGTGAACGCCGGCCCCGGCTTCCGGATGCACATGGCGCCGAGCGAAGGCAAGCCGCGCGACGTGGCGGGACCGGTGATGGACATGCTCTTCCCGGCCGGGGCGCCGAGCCGCATTCCGATCGCGGCGGTGACGGGCACCAACGGGAAAACCACGACCGCGCGCATGCTCGCGCACATCCACAAGCTCGCCGGGCATCACGTCGGCCTCACCACCACCGACGGCGTGTACATCGACGGCCAGCGCACGGTGGCGGGCGACATGACCGGGCCGCGCGCGACGCGCATGGTGCTCAGCGATCCGTTCGTGGACGTCGCGGTGCTCGAGGTGGCGCGCGGCGGGCTGCTGCGCGCCGGGATGGCCGTGCGCCAGGTGGATGTGGGCGCCGTGCTCAACGTCAAGTCGGATCACCTCGGCCGGCGCGGCATCGACACGGTGGAGGAGCTGGCGAAGGTGAAGCGCATCGTGGTGGAGGTTGCGCGGGACACGGCGGTGCTCAACGCCGACGATCCGCTCTGCCTCGCCATGGCGGATCACACCGACGCGAAGCACGTCTGCTACGTCACGATGGACCCGAATCACGAGCTCGTGCGCGAGCACATCCAGGCGGGGGGCCGCGGCATCGTGCTCGAGGGCAGCATGACCGGCCGCATGATCACGCTGTACGATCACGGCGCGCACATCCCGCTGCTCCCCGCCCACCTCATCCCCGCGACGCTCGACGGGCGCGCGCACCACAACGTGCAGAACGCGATGTTCGCCGCGGCGATGGCGTTCAGCATGGGGCTCAAGCTCGAGAACATCCGACACGGCCTGCAGACCTTCGACACGACCTTCTTCCAGGCGCCGGGCCGCGGCAACGTCTTCGACGAGCATCCGTTCAAGGTCATTCTCGACTACGGGCACAACCCCGCGGCGGTGGAAGCGATGGTGCAGTTCGTCGACCGGCTGCAGACCGGCGGGCGGAGAATCGTGGTGCTGGCGGCGCCCGGAGACCGGCGCGACGAGGACGTGAAGGAGATCGCGCGGATCGCGGCGGGGTGGTTCGACCGCTACATCTGCCGGCGCGACGACGCGCTGCGCGGCCGCGGGCCGGACGAGATCCCACTGATGCTGCGCGACGCGCTGATCGAATTCGGGGTGCCGGGGGACCAGATCGCGGTCGTCCCGGACGAGCAGGAGGCGACGAGCCAGGCGCTCGCGGAAGCGCGCGCAGGGGACCTCGTCCTCATCTTCGGCGACGCGGTGGCGCGCACCTGGGAGCAGATCTCGTCGTTCCGCCCCGTCGAGGTCGAGCGGCGCGGCACCCGGCGCGGGATCTCCGGCAACGGCGCGGCTGCCGCGCATCAGGCGGCACCACCGATGATGCCCGAGCCATCGCCCGTTCGAAGCTTCGTTCGTGACGTTCGCGGCGTGCGCCTCGCGCGCGATGCCGAGGGCGAGGATTGAGCGGGGACATCGAAGCGCGCCGCATCACGGGCCCTCACCTGCTGGGAGACCGGACCGGCGCGGCGCTCGATGTCCCGCTCGGTGACGACGCCGAGGAGCGGATCGCAGCGTGGGAGCAGGAGGCGGCGCGGCTGCTCGCCGCCGTCAGGTGGGGGCGCGAGACGACGGCCGTCGGCCGCTTTGCCGGGGGAGCTCATCTCTTCGTGAGCGCGCCGATCGATTCGCTCTACGCCGCGACGGAGCTCGCCGAGCTCGCCTGGCGCAGGGGCACGGGGAGCGCGGCCGGAGTGGAGGAGGTCGAGCGGCTGCGGGACCAGGTGGAGCGCGCGCGGAAACCGGCCCTCGTTGCACTCGAGCGGGAAGCGACGCGGCGCGGGCTCACCTTTCTCCACGACGACGACGGCGTCTCCATCGGCTCAGGCCGTGGCGCGCAGCGCTGGCCCGGCGACGCGCTGCCTTCCGCCGTGTCGGTCGACTGGAGCCGCCTGAGCGACGTGCCGATTGCGCTCGTCACCGGATCGAACGGCAAGACATCCACGGTCCGGCTCGCCGCGGCCATGGCGCGCGAGGCGGGACATACGCCCGGATACACCACGACGGACGGTGTGTCGGTGGGGAAGGAGCTCGTGCTCCCCACCGACTTCGCCGGCCCGATGGGCGCGCGCGTCGCCCTGCGGGACACACGGATCACGCTTGCGATCCTCGAAACCGCGCGAGGCGGGATCCTCCGGCGCGGCCTCGCCGTGCGGCGCGCCGATGCCGCGGTCATCACGAACATCGCCGAGGATCACTTCGGCGACTTCGGCGTCGGCTCGCTCGAGGAGCTGCTCGACGCGAAGCTCGTCGTCACGCGCGTGGTTCCCGACGGCGGCTCCGTGATCCTGAACGCGGACGACGCACTGCTCCGCGCGCGGGGCGATGCGATGGAGCGCGTCACCTGGTTCTCGCGCGGCGGACGCGTGCCGATGGCGAAGCGCCAGGTCATCCTCGAGGGCGACGAAATCGTGCGGTACGACGCCGATCGAGCCGTCATCGCATCACTCGGCGACGTCCGGTCCGCGACGGCAGCCGCCGCGCCGCACGAGATCGAGAACGTGCTCGCCGCGGCCGCGGTGGCACTCGCGCTGGGGGTTCCGGCCGAGGCGATTGCGCCGGCGCTCAGGCGCTTCGATCCCCTGACGGACAACCCGGGCCGCGGCACCATGCTCGAGCTGGATGGAATCCGGATCGTCGTGGACTACGGCCACAACCCGCACGGCTTCGCCGCGCTGGGCCGCCTGCTCGAATCGGTTCCTGCGCAGCGGAGGCTCCTGCTGCTGGGCCAGGCAGGGGACCGCGAGGATGCGGCGATCGCCCAGCTCGCGGCCTCGGCGCTCGAGCTGCGTCCCGACCAGATCGTGCTGAAGGAGCTGGCGAGTTTCCGAAGGGGCCGCGCGCCGGGCGAGGTGCCGGCGCTGCTCCGCGCTGCATTGCTGAGCCATGGATTCGCCGCCGACGCCATCGATCAGGCCGACACCGAGCTGGAAGCCGTGGAGCAGGCGCTCGCGTGGGCCCGCCCCGGCGATCTGCTCGTGCTGCTCATCCACGACGAGCGGGAGCGGGTTCTGGAGCGGCTACGGCAGTCGGGGGCTACGGCTGCCGCCGGCGCGAAGTCATAGCGCTGCGATCAGAGACTCGTCGAGATCGGCCGCAGCTGCTCCAGCACCGCCGACACATTCACCGCGAGGATCACGAGCAGGTCGTGCTCCCGCATCAGCTCCAGTCCGCGCGTCACGGCGTCCCGCTCCCACCGGCGGCTCTCGATGCGGTCGGGCGCCATTCCGCCCTCGACGAGTCCCTCCCGCAGCAGCTCGATGACCTCGCCCTCCTGCCGCCCGCGCAGGTTGTCGTCCTCCTTGAGGATCGCGTAGTCGAATCCCGATGCCGAGCGGCCGAGCGCGCGAAGGTCTTCGTCGCGCCGGTCGCCCGGGCCGGCGAGGACGCCGATGCGGCGGGTGGCGTCGATCCGCCCGACGAGCTCCATCAGCCCGCGCATTGCGGCCGGGTTGTGCGCGTAATCCACGAGCACGTGCCCACGCCCCACGCGGAGGAGGTTCATCCGCCCCGGCGTGAGTGACGGCGAGGGGAAGAAGGACATCAGACCGGCGCGGATGTCCTCGTAGCGCATGCCCTGCACGTACGCGGCCGCAATGGCCGCGAGAATGTTCTGGTACTGGAAGCGCGCGGCGCCGCCGATGGTGAGCGGCACCTCCCCTGTCGCGGCGATCGGGATGCGCAGCCGGCCGCGCCGGATGACGAAGGTGTCCTGCTCGATGCACGCCGCGGTGCCGCCGTCCTCGACATGCGCCGTCACCGCCGCATTCGCGCCGTCGGGCTCGGCGGAGAAGAGCACCACGTCTCCGCTCGTGCGCTCGCTCATGGCGCGCACGAGCGGGTCGTCCGCGTTCAGCACGGCGTGCCCGCGCCGCTTGACCACCGCGGGAACCACGGCCTTCACCTCCGCCAGCTCCTCCATGCTCTCGATGCCGTGCAGGCCGAGGTGATCGCCGGAGACGTTGAGGACGATTCCCACGTCGCATTCTTCGAAGCCGAGGCCGGATCGGAGGATCCCGCCGCGCGCCGTTTCGAGCACCGCGACCTCGACGATCGGGTTCGACAGGACGATGCCGGCCGCGAACGGTCCGGTCATGTCGCCCGAAGCGACGAGGCGGTTCTGCAGGTAGACCCCGTCGGTCGTGCTGAAGCCGACGGTGCGGCCGGTGTGGCGGAAGAGGTGCGATACGAGGCGCGTCGTCGTCGTCTTTCCATTCGTCCCGGTCACGGCGATGATGGGGATCGAGGTCCGCGCCCCCGCAGGATAGAGCATGTCGAGGATCGCGCCGGCCACGTTCCTCGGCTTCCCCTCCACCGGGTCGGTGTGCATCCGGATGCCCGGCGCGGCATTCACCTCGATGATCACCGCCCCGTTTTCGTGGAACGGCACGGAGATGTCCGGCGTCAGAATGTCGAGGCCGGCGATATCGAGCCCCACGACACTCGCGGCAAGCTCGCAGGCCGTCACGTTGTCGGGATGGATCTCGTCGGTGCGATCGATCGAGGTGCCGCCGGTCGAGAGATTCGCGGTGGCGCGGAGGAAGACACGCTCGCCCGGATCGGGAATTGCGTCGAGGGTTCGCCCGGAAAGCGCGAGGTGCGCTTCGGTGGCAGGATCCGCGGGAAGATGGGTGAGAACGCTCCCGTGCCCTTCCCCGCGGCGCGGATCGAGATTCGCCCCGGCGATCAGCTCGCGAATGGCGGAGCGGCCGTCGCCGATCACGTGCGCCGCGATCCGCTCCGCCACCGCCACGACTTTCCCGTTCACGACGAGCACCCGGTGATCCCGCCCCGCCGTGTGCGTCTCGACGATCACCGCCGTTCCTTCCGAAGCCGCCGCCGGCCACGCCACGCGCACGGCCGCCTCGTCGTTCAGGCAGCCGGAAATCCCGCGCCCCTGGCTGCCGTCGCGCGGCTTGAGGATGACCGGATAGCCGATGACGCTCGCCGCTTCCACCGCCTCGTCCACCGTGGAGACCGGCTGGCCCGCAGGCACCGACAGTCCGATGTTGCCGAGAATGCGCTTGGTGAGATCCTTGTCCTGTGCGATCTCGACGCCGATGATGCTCGTCTGGTCGCTGAGCGTGGCCTTGATGCGGCGCAGGCTCCGCCCCAGGCCGAGCTGGACGAACGACCCGGTGTTGAGCCGGCGGACAGGAATGCCGCGGCGCCGTGCCTCCTCCACGATCGCCGCGGTGGACGGACCGAGCCGCAGCGAGGCGTGGAGGCGCCGCAGCTTCTCGATGACGGGATGCATGTCGGGCGTTTCGCCGGCGAGGCAGGCGCGCACCGTCTCGACCGCATCGCGCATCGCTGCGACGCCCACCTCCTCGTGCTCGTACTCGACGACCACGCGCCAGGCGCCGGGGCCTCCGCCGCGCACCACGCGCCCGAAGCGCACGTCGCTGCCCGCCAGACCCTGGAGGTCGAGGGCGACGTGCTCCAGGATGTGCGGCCATTCCGTTCCCTCGCGCAGGCGCCGCGCGAAGCCGCCGGGTGCGCCGACGGAACAGGGATGCTCGAGCAGCGAGGGAAGCGCTTCGAGGAGCCGGTCGGGAAATCCGGGGAGATCGGCGCTGTTCACTTCGCAGAGTGCGCCCGGCACGACGTCGCAGGCTATGACCGGGTCGAGACTCCAGGTATTCGGCCCGCGGAGCGGGCGGAGACGCTGGACCTCGAGCGCGCCGGGGTGTATGGCAATGGTGGTCTGGAGCATGGGAAATGGTCGCATTCCGACGGCCGCGCTGCGGTGACGCAGGCCCCAATCCGATCAGCTGTGGATCGCGTCTGCCGGCGTCCTGCGGGCGGTGGAGCGGAGGAGCGCGTCGAGCCGCTCGGCGATCTCCCACTGCCGGCGGCCCAGATCACGCAGGAGTGACCGGCGGCCGCGGAGGAGGAACCATCGCCGCACATCGAGCCAGGCGGCACGCCACCGCTCGCGGGCCCAGAGACCGGCGAGACCGATGGCGGGGGCGCCGACCGCAACGAGAGCGGCGGTGACGCCGTCCACCCAGACTGCGGCAGCCGTCACGAGCAGTACGAGCCAGAGAGCGTAGATCAGCAGCCCACCGATCAGCCGGTAGGTGGCGCGTACGTCGCGTGTCCCGGCGAGACGATCGGTCACGAGTCCGGTCAGCCGGTACGGCGGCCACCAGAGCGCCCACCCGGACACTCCCACGAGGACCACAGGAACGAGCACGAGCGGAATCCGGTGGAGCGACCAGCGGAGCGCGTTGCGCATCGAGAGATTCGCGTGCAGGTCCCCCGGCGCGAGCCCGAGCCGTTCGAGCGAGCGGCAATGCCGTATGACCGAGAGCACGAGGGGAGCCCATCGCGCGTTGGGATCGCGCCGGATCTCGCGGAGCAGTTCGGTCGCCACCCGGATCCGCTCGACGCGCGCGGCCGCATCCTTCGGCGCGCCGCGCTCCGCGGTCCACACCGCCTCCGCGCACTCGACGAGCGGCGCATCCTCCCATGCTTCGAGATTGATCGTCACGTTCCGCAGGCCGTGGTCGATGCGGGAGGTCAGCTCGCGAACGGCCTCCTGGCTCTCGACACCGCCGGGCGCGAGATCGCTCCACTCGATCGGATCGCCGACGATGACGTGCGCCTCCGAGCGGAACGCCGGCTTGTCGCGCAGCACGATCCCGACCGGCACGATCGAGACCGGCGCCGCGGCATGCGGAACGGCGCCCAGCGCGATCCGCGCCGCTCCGGTCTTGAGCGGCGAAAGCGAAGGTGCGTCGTGACTGATCCCCTCCGGGAAGAGCGCGATCGCAGCCCCGGCGCCGAGCGCGGCCTGCGCCTCGCGCAGCGAATCGGCGTTCCGCTCCATCAGCTTCGGATCATCCTGCTGGCGATAGACGGGAATGCTTCCGACGGCGCGGAAGAGCCAGCCGACGCGCCGGTCGGAGATGAGCGGCGCCTTGGCGAGGTACCGGATGGGCCGCCGGGCCGCCGCGCTCACGAGCAGCGGATCGATGAGTCCGTTGGGGTGATTCGCGACGATAAGGAGCGGCCCCGCCGGAAACTCCGCACCGGTGATCGTGGTGCGGTAGTACACGCCTGCGGCCGCGCGGGCGATCGGGCCGAGCCAGGGAAGAAGCCACATGACTCTAGGATAGCCCGCGGCGGCGGCGCCGGAAGAGGGGGAATCAGCCCTTCATCAGCTCGTCGAATGCGGCGCGGAGCGCAGCGATCTGTTCGGCCGGCGGCGCCTTGCCGAGCCGCTCCATCCCGCGCGCATCGACATCATAGAGATCGGGACGGAAATGCACCTCACCGTCGCGCGCAAAAACGGTGAGATAGAGGATGTATACCGGGATCGGCCGCTTCAGCTTCACGTGCCGCTGCTCTTCGGCGTTCATCGCCGCCTCGATGCGGTCCGGTGTCCATCCATCCATGCCTTCGAGCACGTACTCGGCGAACTTGTCGGGGTGCTCGAGCCGGATGCAGCCGTGGCTCAGCGCGCGCTCGTTGCGGGCGAAGAGATGGTCTCCCGGCGTATCGTGCATGTAGATGTCGAACCGGTTCGGGAAGAGGAACTTCACGAGCCCGAGCGCGTTCCGGGGCCCGGGCTTCTGCCGGATCGCATAGGGGAAATTCGTGCTGTCGAGATCGTTCCAGTCCACCGAGCGCGGGTCCACCGGCGACGAGCCTTTCACCGGCACCACCTCGTACTCGTTGCGCTCGAGGTACGACTCGTTCCGCTGCACGAGCGGAAGGATCTCGCCGAGCGCGATGCTCGAGGGAACGTTCCAGTATGGGCGGAAGACCACCTGGTTCATCGTGTCGGCAAAGACGGGCGTCGAGCCATCGTACTCATCGCCGACGATCACGCGCATCGTCAGGACTTCGCGGCCTTCGTCGTAGGCATGGAGCTGGAAGTCGGGAATGTTGACGGCGACATAGCGCGCGCCGAACTCGTTCGGCAGCCAGCGCAGACGCTCGAGGTTGAGCTCGATCTGCCTGATCCGCCGGTCCACCGGCACGTTCATCGCCGCGACCATGGCGCGGTCCACGCCCTTCCCGGGCTCGAGGCCGAACCGGCGGCGAAATTTCTCGATGCCGGCGGTCAGCGCCGAGTCGTAGGTGCGAAGGGATACGGCCGAGGAGTCCAGGTCCCCTTCCATCACGAGACGCCGGATCACGGCGGCTACGGTCGCGCCCGTATCTCCGGGGGCAACGACGCCCGAGACTTCAGGAAAGCCCCCCTGCGCTGCGATGGCGGCATACCGCGCCCGGGCCGCGAGCAGCGTGCGATAGTCGGGCTGGCTCGGCAGAAAATCGGCGAGCGCCTTTTCGAGATCCTCTTCGACGGCCGCATGCCGCAGCGTACTGTCCGCCTCGGCACGACGGGTACGGATGTACCAGCCGACGTTCGTACGTGAAGGATCGAGACGGCCGGACAGCAGGTGGCGCCCGTAGTCGACGTAGAGCGCTGTGAGCCTGAGGTCGAGCTCGGCGAGCTCGCCTGCCGTGGTCTCCTCGTCCTTGTAGGCGCGTTGCAGGGCCTGGCCCAGCCCCTCGAGATCGTACTCGGCAGTGCGAAGTCCCTGGTCCTCGGCGGCAGCCACAGCTTCCACGAGCGCGCGGGCGCGCTTCTTCGGTGCGCCGCTTTCCACCCAGAGGGGATCGCCGCCTGCATCCGCGTAGATCTCTCGTGAGACTTTCCAGGACGAGCTTTCTACGTATTCGGGAGGCGTGGAATCGGCCAGCTCGACTGCCAATGCGGCATGGACCTCCTCGCGCGAGACGCCTCCGCAGGCGCCGACCGCGGCGAGAAGGCTCAGGTACACGGGCTGGAACGAACGGCGCATCGGTCCCCCTACGTCGTTGACCTCATTGGACTTCAAATGAAAACCCGGACGAGCCAAGGGTATGGCCCGCCCGGGTTTTCCGCCGTGGGGACGGTCACATGCGGATGGCTTCGACAGCCAGGGTGATCTCCACTTCGTCGCCAAGGAGTACACCCCCACCTTCGACGGCCCGGTTCCAGACGATGCCGTAGTCGGTTCGATTCACCTTGCCCGTGGCGCTGAATCCGATGCGCTCTCGCTCGGTACCCGCGCCCATGCGACCCAGGAATTCGCCGGTCAGGACGATCGGCTTCGTCACGCCCTTCATCGTGAGGTCTCCGGTCACGACGATCCGGCTGCCGTCGAGCTCGACCTTCGTGCTCCTGAACGAAATCGTCGGGTGGTTGGCCACGTCGAAGAAGTTGTCCGAGCGGAGGTCGTTGTCACGCCGCTCGTGCCGCGTATCGATGCTCGCGGCCTGGATCGTGACGTCCACCGAGCCGGTAGACCAATCGGCGGGATCGGCCGTGATCGTGCCGGTCCATTCCCGGAACGTGCCGCTCGCACGGCTCATCAGGTGGCGGATCCGGAACGTCAGCTCCGAGTGGCCGACGTCGATGCGGTAGGTGGCGGTGTCGGCAGAGGCGAGCGGGGCGTGCTCGGCGGCCGCAGCCGGCACCGGAGCCACCGCGGCCGGAAGGACGATCGCCAGCAACGTCAGGTACGACACCATCGAACCTCCCTCGAGAATGAATGCGCCCCCCGGGCCGTCAGAAGTAGTACGGGGCGCGAGGGGGAAATGTTGCGGCTATTTTCGTCGCATGCCCCTCGATACCGCCGGCTGACGGTGCGGAGCTCCCGCCGCCTGCTGCAGGCCGCGGCGCCGTTCATCGTCCTCATCGCGATGCCGGGCCCGGTCTTCGAGCTCGACCGCTACCTGGTGCCGAAGGAGCTGATCCTGCACCTCGGCGCGTTCGGTGCCGCGCTGCTGGCGCTCCGCCACGCGCGCCGGTTGCCGCTCGCGATGGTGGACCTCCCGCTCATCGGCTTCGGACTCCTCAGTGTAATCTCGGCCGCGCTGGCGACGAACCCGTGGCTGGCGCTGCGAGCCACGGGCGTCACCTTCGCGGGCCTCGCCCTTTTCTGGACGACCCGCGCCATCGCGCGCGCCGGTTATTCCCGGCCGCTCCTCGCCATGCTCGCCTTCGCCACGGTTCTCGGCGCTGCGACCGGCCTGCTCCAGGCCTACGGCGTCGAGATCCCATTCGCGTCGCCCCGGCGGGCGCCGGGGGGGATGTTCGGCAACCGGAATTTCATGGCGCACCTCACCGCGATCGGCCTGCCACTGCTCGCGTTCATCACGATCGAGTCGCGCTCGCGGGCCGCCCCGATCCTGGGCCCGATCGGCATCGCCGTCTCGGCGGCGGCGCTGCTGCTCTCCCGCTCGCGTGCCGCGTGGCTCGCTGTCGCGGCAGGGCTCGCCATCTTCTTCATCGAGGGGATCGTGGTGAGCGGGCTCTGGCGCGATGCGCGCATCCGCCGGCGTCTGGCCGCGGCATCAGCAACGGGCGCCGCGGGAATCGCACTCGCGCTCGCCATTCCGAATACGCTCGACTGGCGGTCGGATACCCCCTACCTCGAGACACTCGTCGGTGTCGCCAACTACCGGGAAGGGAGCGGCCGCGGGCGGCTGATCCAGTACGAAAACTCGCTCCGGATGACACGGGATCACCCGCTGTTCGGTGTCGGTCCCGGGAACTGGCCTGTCGAGTATCCGCGCTACACCACGCCGGGCGACCCGGCGTTCGACGCCGGCGATCCGATTCCGACCAATCCGTGGCCGAGCAGCGACTGGGTCGCGATGCTGTCGGAGCGCGGAATCCCGGCGACGCTCCTGTTCCTCGCCGCCGGGATCGCCATGGCCGTGGTCGGATGGCGCCGCTCCCGGAAGGAAGGTCGAACGACCGAAGGCCTGAGCGGACTCGCGATGATCGCGACGATCGTCGTCGCCGGCGTGGTCGGGACGTTCGACGCGGTGCTCCTCCTCGCGGCGCCGAGCTTCCTGGTATGGACCATCGTCGGCTCGCTCCACCCTGCACCCCGCGAGCTCGGCGCGGTCGGCCGGCCCGGCGCGCACCGCGCAATCGGCATCCTCGCCGCCGCCCTCGGCGTGGTATTCGCGGCATACTCCGCCGCGCAGATAGCGAGCATCGCCCTGGCCGGAGCCGGCGCATCGACGGCGCGCCTCCGCTGGGCATCGGCGATCGATCCAGGGAGCTTCCGCCTCCAGATTCTCCTTGCGCAGCGCGCCCGCTCCTGCAGGGAGGCGCGGCGGCATGCCGGGCGGGCGCACGCGCTCGTGCCGAATCACACCGAGCCAAGGCGGATCCTCCGCCGGTGTGGCCAGCGGGTCGAGCCGGTGGAGCGCGCGCGCTGATTGCGGGATGGAGGGGTCGAACGAACGGAGGCGAGCCGTGGACCATCCACGACTCGCCCCGTCCTGCTCTCGCGAGCGCCGCTGCTGACGGACTGCTTCAGTGCGCTTGCGAGCCCTGCCGATTCACACGCAACTGGTTGTGGACTTCCTTCACGCCGGAACACTGCGCCACGCAGTCTTCCGCCATCCGCTTGGCCCGACGGCCGTCCACCGTACCCGTCAGGGTCACTTCCCCGTTCTCGACGCGTACTTCGATGTCGCTCGCATCGATGCCCGGGTGGCGCGTCAGCTCTTCGCTGACGTCCTCGCGGATTCGATCGTCGGAGCGGCGGTAACCTTTCGGGCCGCGCCCGACGTACCCCATCTGGCGGCCACTCTCGTATCCACCAGAGTGTTCGCTGCTGAAACCGCTGCCGTATCCCTGCTGACCGTAACCGCTGCCCTCGAACTCGTGCTGATTCAGGCTGCGGCCCTGATAACCCTGCTGACCCGAGGAACCTCCCTGATTTCCCTGCGGCCAATAGCGTCCGCCCGGTTCCGAGCGCCCGCCCTGGCCGAATCCCTCACCGTAGTCCTGGCCCTGGTCATAACCGCCCCGGCCGAACTGCCGGCCCTGATCCGAGGCGCTCTGGCCGAAACTGCCAGACCCGTGACCACCCGTCCCCCACTCGTCACCGCGCCCCTGCTGCTGCGTGCCACCGGTGCCGAAGCCCTGACCTCGCGCACCGCTGCCCCTGTACTGCTGGTCCTGCCAATTGTCCTGCCCGCTGTCCTGCGAACCACTGCGTTGCTGACCCGTGCCCTGTCCGTATCCCCCACCCGCATATCGCTGCTGGCCGATCGGCTCCTGCCCTTCGTTGACGCCCCCGTACTGCTCTTCCCGGTCGGACTGCCTGGAGGCATCCCGCTCCCGGCCTCCCTGTCTCTCGCGTGCCATCGGGTCCTCCCTTCACATCACAGGCATTTCCCGGTGCATTTCGTCGAAGGTCGGCACCTTCGACGCACATGCTCGTTGAGCGACAGCATACCCCACTGTACCGGCGGACTCGGTGAGGGTAGTCACAGGCATCGCGCTGTACCATGGGTCTCGCATTCCACGGATGCGCGAGAGTCGCAGCCGTGGCGGGAAGCGCGCCACGCTCACTCTGCGGCGAGGCACGAGTGTTGCGCCGTGCGCGGGAAATCCCCCATCGACAATGCACCACGGAGACCGCATGGCCGACCCGGCCGCGCCACACGACGCCCCGCGCCCCTCGAGGACGATCCTCGTCGTCGATGCGGATGAAGCCGTGCGCACCTCCCTCTGCCGCACGCTCCGCGAGAGCGGCTATGCCGCCGTTCCCGCGCGCGATGCCGCGGAGGCGCAGTGGTGCGCCGGCAACGCGATCACGCGGCCCGACCTCGTGCTGGTGGACGCCGCGCATCCGCATGACGATGCGTGGCACTTCGGGGCATCGCTCGAGGCACTGAGGCCCTACGTGCCGGTCATCGCGATGGCGGATTTTGCCCGCGAGGAGGGCGTCAAGCGCGGCCTCATCGACCTGAGGACCCCCTTCCTCAGGAAACCGGTCTGCCCCTCCATCCTCGTCCGCACCGTCGGCTCCGTCCTCGGCACCTGGCGCGCTCGGCCCCTCGCCTAGGCTTTCCTGAACCACGGCGGAGCGGAGGGGGAGGTAGACGGCTCGCAGCACCATCCAGCGCATCCCCGCACCGCCGTGATGCAGATTCACCTCCCGGTCTCGACCGGGAGGTCTTCGCGTGCCCCCCACTCGGTCCAGGAGCCGTCGTAGAGGGCGGTCTCGTCGTGGCCGAGGAGGTAGAGGGCGTGAACGAGGGCGGCGGCGGTGACGCCGGAGCCGCACGTGGCCACGACCGGTGCGTGAAGGTCGAGTCCCGCCTCCGCGAAGCGCCGGGCGAGCTCGTCGGCCGGAAGGAGGACGCCGCTCCCGTCCACGAGCTCGGTGAACGGCAGATTCCGGCTCTCCGGAATGTGACCGCCGCGCAGGCCGGGGCGCGGCTCGGGGTGCGTCCCGGCAAAGCGGCCCGCCGCTCGCGCATCGATCACCTGCTCGCGGCGTGTCGTGAGGTTGGCGCGCATCTCCTCGAGGCCGCGCACGCGCGAGCGGTCCAGCGCCGCGGTGAAGCGGCCGCGCGGCAGGCGTACTTCACCGGTTTCGACCGGCCGTCCCTCGCGCGTCCATTTCCCGAATCCGCCATCGAGCACCGCGACTCGCGCGTGGCCCATCGCCCGGAACGTCCACCAGGCGCGCGGGGCGGTCATGTTCGTTCCGGACGCGTCGTAGACGATGAGGGTGTCCGTGCTCGAAAGCCCGAGCGCGGACATCCGCTCGCCGAACGCTCCGGCATCGGGGAGCATGTGTGGAAGCGTGTTCGCCTGGTCCGACGACCGCTCGAGGTCGAAGAAGATCGCGCCGGGAATGTGCGACGCCAGATACTCCGCGCGCGCATCCCTCCCCGCGGCCGGCATGTGCCACGAGGCATCCACCGGCCGGATGGCCGGCTCGCCGAGTCGCGCGGCGAGCCATTCGGTCGAGACGAGTGCCTTTGGTTGGCTCACCTGTTGCGCATCCTCCTTCTCGAGCTCCATCCGGAGCGCGGCGTATACGCCTTCACCGGATGCTTCGACGCGCTGTACATCCCCTGAAGCGGCGCAGCACGGGCCCCATGGATCACGCCTCGGAAATTCGTGGGCAGTAGAGCGCGGCAGACGCCCCGTTCACCCACGTGTCGAACCGGCCGAACTCCTCCCGCGCCCGGTCCGCGACGCGGACCCAAATGAGCGACCCCCGCAGCCTGTGCCCGGGGGTCGGAGGATGCGCCCTCTTGCGCGGCGATGTCGTGACGTCGGTCACCCGCGCGGATTGGCCTTCTCGAACTCCCGCATGAATGCGACCAGGGCCTCGCACCCCGATTTCGGCATGGCGTTGTAGATGCTCGCGCGGATGCCCCCGATGGCGCGGTGCCCCTTCAGGCCCTCGAATCCGCGCCGCGCTGCCTCCGCCAGGAACGCCTTCTCCAGCGCCTCGGAGCCGAGGCGGAAACAGACGTTCATGCGCGAGCGCGCCTCGGGGTCGGCCGTGCCGCGGAAGGCCCGGCTGCCGTCGAGGTAGTCGTACAGGATCCGCGCCTTCTCCTCGTTGATCGCCTCCATGGCCGCGAGGCCGCCCTGTTCGCGGATCCAGCGGAAGACCTGCCCCATCATGTACACGCCGAACGTCGGCGGGGTGTTGTAGAGCGACTTGTTCTTCGCGAACGTGCGGTACTGCAGCATCGTCGCGAGCGACTTCGAGCCCTTCTCGACCAGATCCTTCCGGATGATCACGAGCGTGACACCGGAAGGACCCAGGTTCTTCTGCGCGCCGGCGTAGATGAGCGCGTAGCGGGAAACGTCGATGGGCCGGCTGAAGATGTCGCTCGAGGCATCGCAGACGAGGGGCACGCCTGCCGGCGGCACGGGCTCGGTGCGCCACTGCGTGCCGTAGATCGTGTTGTTCGAGGTGTAGTGAACGTAGACCGGGCTTCCGGAATAATGGATCGCGCCGGGCGACGGGATGTAGCAGTGGTTCCGGTCCTTGCTCGAGCCCGCCTCGTGCACCTTGCCGAAGAGCGCCGCTTCCTTGACCGCTTTCTCCGACCAGACGCCGGTGACGATGTAGTCCGCCGTGGCGTCGCCGGAAAGGAAATTCATCGGCACCATGGCGAACTGCAGCGAGGCGCCGCCCTGCAGGAAGAGCACCTCGTACTCGTCGCCGATCGAGCCGAGCTCGCGGCATTCCCGTTCCGCCTCGGCAATGACCGCATCGAAGACCTTGCCGCGATGGCTGTGCTCCGCGATCCCGATCCCGCTGGAGGCGACGTTCCAGAGGTCGCGCTGCGCGGCATGGAGGACGGACTCCGGGAGGACGCCGGGCCCGGCGCCGAAGTTGAAAATGCGGTCGCTCATGGGGCAGCCTTGTCGAGGGCGGTGAGGTCCACGCTGATGATGTCCGGATTGCCGTCCCGGATGGCGGCGAGTGCCACCTCGTCCGGGCGCGAGCTCAGGTGCACGCGCGCGAGCGTGGCCTTGGCGCCGTGGTAGATGATGTTCTCGACCTCTTCCACGTTCACGCCACGGTCCGCCAGCTCGCGGAAGACGTGCGCCAGCACCCCCGGGCGATTCTGGTGCCGGACGGAGAGCACGTGCGTCGCGGTGCTCTTGGCGAGGCGATTGACACAGTTGGGCACGCCTCCCCGCTCCGCATACTCCTGCACGATCCGGAGCACCTCGTGCGCGATGGCGGTCTGCGCCTGCTCGGTGGACGCGCCGACGTGGTGGGTCACGTACACCCCGGGCTCTCTCACGAGGGGATTCGTGGCCTCTCCCGTGCCTCCCGCCGGCTCGCTCTGAAAGACGTCGAGCCCCGCGCGGATCCCCCGCGTGCGCACCGCTTCCGCGAGCGCCGCTTCATCCACGACCGACCCGCGCGAGGTGTTCACGAGGTAGGCGCCGCGGCGCATGGAGCCGAGGAACTCGGCATCCACGAGGTGCTTCGTCTCCGGTGTCGCGGCGACATTGATGGAAACGACGTCGCTCACGCGCGCCACTTCGAGCGGCGATTCGCAGTAGGTCACACCGAGCAGCTCCGCGCTCTCGATCGTGAGATTGCGCGACCAGCCAGCGACGTGCATCCCGAACGCCCGCGCGCGCACCGCGATCTCCCGCCCGATCTGGCCGAGTCCGACGATGCCGAGCGTGCGCCCGTGGAGGCCGCGCGCCTTCGAGTATTCCGCCTTGTTCCACCTGCCGCCCCGGATGTCCGCCACCTGGTCCGGAATCCGCCGGTCGCACGAGAGCACCAGGCCCATGACCAGCTCCGCGACCGCGACCGAGTTCCTGCCGGGACAATTGGACACGAAGATTCCGCGCGCCGACGCCGCCGGCACGTCGATGGTATCGATTCCGGCGCCGGCCCGGATGACGAGACCGAGGCTCTTCCCTGCCTGCAGGGCGGCGGCCGTCACCTTCGTGCTCCGGACGATGAGAATGTTGGGATCCTCTTCCTCGAGCACGCGCGGAAGCTCGTCCGCCGTGAGCTCGGGACGGGAGACGACGGAGGCGCCGAGCTCCTTGAGCCCGTCGATGCCAACCTTCTCGAACTTGTCGGCGATGAGAACCTTCATGCAGTACCGGACCCCCTGATGATCGTGTGCGCGAGGCGCGGATGCGCCCGCTAGTCGAGCGTGTGCACGAAGAGGCCGCTCCTGAGCTTCGGCTCGAACCACGTGCTCTTGGGCGGCATGATGAGCCCGGCGTCGGACACCGCCATCAGCTGCTCGAGCGTCGTCGGATACAACGCGAAACCGATGGCCATCTCTCCGGACTTCACGCGGCGCTCGAGCTCGCGCGTGCCGCGGATCCCGCCCACGAAGTCGATGCGCGTGTCCATCCGCGGGTCCCCGATGCCGAGGATCGGCGTCAGGATGCGGTCCTGCAGCAGGCTCACGTCGAGCGAGCCGATCGGATCGCCGCGGTCGATGCTCCCGGGATCGAACACGAGCCGATACCAGCGGCCGTCCAGGAAGATGCCGATGCTTCCGGGGGTTTCGGGCGACGGCTGATCGGTCTCCGCCAGGGATCCGAGCGCGCGAAGCTCGTCGAGCACCTCCCCGGGCGACTTCCCGTTGAGGTCCCGGACGAGCCGGTTGTACGGCAGGATCCGGAGCTGCTCCGCCGGAAAGAGCGCGGCAAGGAACCAGTTGTACTCCTCGTTGCCGTGGGATGCCCCGGACTTCGAGCGGAGCTCGCGGCCCGCCCGCCACGCGCTCGCCGAGCGGTGGTGCCCATCGGCGACATAGGCGTGCGGAATCGTTCCGAACTCCTCGACCCAGGGCCGCGGATCGGCGATGCGCCACACCACGTGGCGCACGCCGTCGGGTGCCGTGAAATCGTAGAGCGGATCCGCCTGCATCGTCCGGTCGGCGAGACGATCCAGCTCCGGACGGCCGCGATAGGTGAGAAAGACCGGCTCGGCGTTCGCGTTGAGCTCGAGCACGTGGCGCGTCCGGTCGTCCTCCTTGTCCTTCCGCGTCTTCTCGTGCTTCCGGATGACGTCGTGCTCGTAGTCGTCGATGTGGACGCAGCCGACCACGCCGGTCTGCGCCCGCCCGCCCAGCACCTGCCTATAAAGGAAGAGGGCCGGCTCCTCGTCGCGCCGCAGGGTTCCTTCGCGCTCGAGGCGCTGGAGCGCGCTGCGGGCGCCGGCGTACACCCGGTCGTCGTGCGGATCGGTATCGGCAGGCAGATCGATGTCGGACCGGCCGACATGGAGAAAACTGTGCGGATTTCCCCGGGCGAGCGCAGCGGCCTCATCGCGACTCACCACGTCATAGGGAACGGAGGCGACCTTTTCAGCGAGCTCGGGAACCGGGCGGAGTGCCCGGAACGGGTTCAGACGCATTTCACCGCTTTTCAGGAGTCTGCAGGATACCGGCCGACGCGACGCATCCTACTCGCGACGAGGCCGGGTTGCAACGGCGGGGGGCCGGCTGCAAAACGGCGGAAGCGCGTTGCCGGCGCTTCCGCCGTTTCACCCCGTGCACCTTTCTGCCGCAACTTCGGCCCGGATCCATGCCGAGCTCAGACGCCGAGAAGCCGCCGCTCCGGTCCTTCATAGGACGGATCGCTCCACCGGCGGCGCTCCGACCCTTCGTACGAGAAATCGCTTTCGGTCGGCGTGATGTCCGCCTCGTTCTCGAGCGCCCAGCTCGGGCCGAGATCGGCACCGGCGTCCGTGAGGATCGACCTCGCCTCGGATTCACGACCGGTCGCATCGACCGTGACGAGCGTACCGCCGGAGCGGAAGCCGGCATCGAAATGTTCGGCCTCTTCCTGCGACGCACCCGCGCCGATCAGCGCCCCGATGAGCCCACCCGTGAGCGCGCCTACGCCTGCCCCGGTCAGCGTCGAGGCGAGCAGTCCGCCCACGACGATGGGACCGAGTCCCGGAATGACGAGCGAGCCGAGCAGGCCCACCAGTCCTCCTACCACACCGCCACTCACGGCTCCCGTCCTGGCACCCTCCGCCGCCTCGGACCCCGTCGCATCGATGACCTCGGCCTGGACGGCCCGATCCTGCATGGCGATCCCGATGCGGTCCGAGGCGAATCCTGCCGCCTGCAGCGAGCGGATCGCCTCGATGGCATCCTCGCTCTCGGCGAACATGCCGAAGACCCGCCCCGCCCGATATCGTGCTTCGTCGTTGTCAAAAGCCATTTCAGATCCTCCGATTACCTCGCCAGTGCGCCGCCGACGGCTACGCGAGTGGAAACCTAGGGCCGAGGATCGGCGGCGAACGTGAGCGCGCTCACGCCCGCAGCCATTGTGCGCCTATTCTTATGAATGGCCCGGCTCGAGACCATCATCCGGCGGTTCCAGCAGGCAGACCGCGATACGCGACTGGAAACACTCCTCGACTACGCGAGGAAACTTCCACCGCTTCCGGAGCGTCTGGTCGAGGCGCGCGCTGCCGGGCTCAACCGCGTGCACGAATGCCAGACGCCCGTCTATCTCTGGGTCGACGCCGGCGAAGGGCCGGAAGACATCGTGGAGATCCATGCGGACGTTCCGCGCGAATCGCCGACGGTGCGCGGGTTCCTGTCACTCCTGATCCAGGGACTCCAGGGGATGACCCGCGCGGAGGTGGCCGCGCTCCCCGGAGACCTCCTGGACCAGCTTCGCCTCACGGAGACGATCGGCATGAACCGGACGCAGGGGTTGTCGGCCATCGTGACACGCATCAGGCGTGCGGCAGGCGGGTGATGCCGCCGGCGCTTGCCGCCTCACCCGGGCGCCGCTAATCTCCTGCAGCAGCTCTCCCTCGAACAAGGCTCATCCCCGTTGACCGATCCCGCTTCGCTCGGCGTGCTCGAGCTGACCAGCCGCGGCACCGGCTTCCTGCGCCGCGCCGAATCCGGCTACCTCCCTGCCCCAACCGACGTACACGTGCCGGACCGCCTCGTCCGTTCGGCGCGGCTTCGTCCGGGGGACGAGATCGCCGGGAAGACTGCGCCGGGAGGACGCGGGCGGAGTGCATCGCTCACGAGCGTCGATTCGATCAACGGCCGGGATCCGGGCGCACTCGGGCACCGTCCCGACTTCGGGCGGCTCGGCGCGGTGCACCCGAACGAGATGCTCGCGCTCTCGTGCGACATCCGGCGCGGCGGCCAGCCCGACTTCACGAACCGCGTCATCGACCTCCTCTGCCCTTTCGGCAAGGGCCAGCGCGCACTCGTCGTCGCTCCCGCTAAGGCGGGAAAGACCACCGTGCTGCAGAACATCGCACAGGGCATCGCGACGAACCACCCGGGCGCGGCGCTGTTCCTGCTTCTGGTCGACGAGCGGCCGGAAGAAGTGTTCGAGATGGAAAGCGCGGGCTTCGGCGAGGTGATTGCCTCGAGCTTCGACCAGCCGGCAACGAGCCATGTTGCAGTGGCCGAGCTGACGCTCGAGCGCGCGCGCCGGCGCGTCGAGCTCGGCGAGGACGTGGTACTCGTGATGGATTCGCTGACCCGGCTCGCGCGGGCCTACAATACGGTCGAGCGCGGCACGGGCCGGACGCTCTCCGGCGGCCTCGACGCGAATTCGCTCGAAAAGCCGAAGCGCTTTCTCGGGAGCGCCCGCCGCATCGATCCGGCACAGGGCGGCGGATCGCTCACGATCATCGCCACCGCGCTGGTGGACACGGGCAGCAAGATGGACCAGGTCATTTTCGAGGAGTTCAAGGGCACCGGCAACAGCGAGCTCGTGCTGAGCCGCGAGCTCGCCGAGCGGCGCGTGTTTCCCGCGGTGGACCTCATCGCGAGCGCCACACGGCGGGAAGAGCTTCTTCTCTCGCCCGAAGCACTCGAAGCCTCGCATCGCGTGCGTGCCCGCATTGCCGGAATGACGCCGCTCAACGCAATGAACGACCTCCTCACCGACCTCAGGCGCACGCAAAGCAACGAGGAACTGGTGCGTTCTCTCGCCGCGGTCGGTCCGAGGTAGCGCGGGGCGGCCACCATGTACCGCATCCGACTCCCCTCCGGGCGCGAAGCCGAGTTCGCGACGATCGAAGAGCTGGCGCTCGCGCTGCAGCGGGGAGAAGTGAGCCGCGAGACGCTGATCTACCACCGTCGGTCCGAGCAGTGGGTTCCGATCGGGCAGCATCCGCGGTTTCAGGGGCAGGTGGAGGCGGATGAGGCGGATGAAGCGGACGCGTCGGACGGGTCGGACACCTCGCGGCGGATGTCCGCTGAAGACGCTGCCCGGGATTTCGCGCAGCATCGGCACGTGACACCGGCTCCCGCTGCGCCGACTCCGGCTGCACCAACGCCAGTCGAGCCGACTCCCGTCGAACCGGCTCCCGTCCCACCAGTGCCGGCGCCGGGACCCGCGCGCGACGTGCCACGGGTCGCTCACGAGCCCGTCGCGCCCACGCCGCTGCCGCCGCCGTCCCCCATTCGGACCCACGCCGCCCCGCCGGTTGCACCGACGCCGTATCCGGTGCGTCCGCCTCCTCCGTCCGAACCGTCGCCTCACGCGGCGCCACCCCTGTCACCGCGTCCCATGGCGGCCGACGCGACACGCGCTCCGGCGCATCGTGGTGATGGAGGCAGTGGGCCGAAAGGGCCGGGGCTGCTCCGGCGGCTTGCCCGACTCGTCTTCTTCCTGGCGATGGCCGGTGGGGCGTACTTCGCCTGGAACCGCTGGGGCGAGACGCTGCTCGCAGGTCGTGGCAGCGCGGCGCCAGGATTCGAGGCGGCGCCGCCGCCGTCCACGCTCCTGCGGGACGTGCCGGCCGATTCGGCGGCAGCGCCGGCGCCGGCGTCCGCGACTCGCGCGGTGCGCTCCGATCCGCGGGCTCCGGTTGCGGTGGGCGAGCTCATCGCCCGCCATGCCGCGACCGTCGCCGCGTCACGCGGGCAGCTCGCGTCGGAAATGGAGACGATCGGGTTCCCCAACGTCTTCAGCCCGATCTCGTTCGCGAGCCCGCTCGGCGCGCGCGCCGCGCGGCGGCGCATCGCTTCGGCGCTCAACGTGATCGGACAGTTCCATCGGCGGAGCGTGCTGCTCGATCAGGCCTACGGAGATACGGCGAGCTTTCAGGCGGGCAGGGCGTGGAGCGCCGCGGATCGGGAGCGGTGGGACACGCGGCCGACGCTCAGGGAACCCTACGCGTCGGCGGATCTCGCCGAATCGCTGCTCGCCGACGCGGACAGCCTGCTCGCGATTCTCGGCCATGCGCCGCAGTTCGAGCTGCGAGGGGATACCGTCGCCTTCGGCGATCCGGCGCGCGCAGCGGCGTATGAGGCGCAGCGGCAGCGGTTCCTGGAACGCATAGGGCCGCCAGTCGAAGACTTCGACCGGCGGCCCACTCTTTTCCTGGTGCGCCGGAGTCTGGATCCGGCGCGTCCGCCTGCACCCCTCCCCTGAGGAAGGGACCGGCTCAGCTCAGCGGCCCTGGCGCTCCTTGCGCTTCCGGCGTTGCGCGGCAGCCGACTTGAGCTGGCGAGCGACGCTGGGCTTCGTGTAATAACGCTTCTGACGCAGCTCGCGGAGGATTCCCGAGCGCTGCATCTTGCGCTTGAAGGCCTTGATGGCCCACTCGATGCTGTCGTTTTCGGACAACCGGATTTCGATCATCGATCCGCCCACCGTAGTGTTTGAAACAGTGGGGCCGTCCCGTGAGGGACGACCCCGTCGTTACTGGGCCTGGTTCAGGCGCCCGTCTTTACAACGTTCTCCGCCGCCGGGCCCTTCTGGCCCTGCACGATATCGAACTCGACGGTCTCGCCTTCGGCCAGCGACTTGAAGCCCTGGCCCTGAATGGCCGAGTGATGCACGAAGCAATCCTTCTGGCCGCCATCGGGGGTAATGAAACCAAAACCCTTGGCGTCGTTGAACCACTTCACCTTGCCGGTGGTACGCATTCGGTACTCCTGAGATTGTGTTGTCGGAGTTCCGGTGATGCCGTACCTGCCGACGTTGGTGCGCGGTGTCTGCCCCCGCGCGGGCTCGGGCTCAATTGGAAAGGGGACCCGACTTTTTACGCCAGGTCCCCTTGAGTCCGCTGGTGTAGCCTGGGATGGTCACCCATCCCGAGCCGAGCAAAGATTGCTCATTCTCCCCGCTTTGTCAACCTGCGTGCTCCCCAAGCCCCTGCTGGTGCGGCACATCCACGATCACCCGGGTCAGGTCCTGTCCCAGCCGCGCCCGCACCCGGGCGAGCAGCGCAAGGGACACGGCAGTGAGACCGGCGACGAGTCCCCACCAGAGTCCCCTCGGCCCCTGATCGAGGCCGAAGCCCAGCCAGAGGCTGATCGGAAGGCCCACCAGCCAGAAGCCGATCAGCCCGATGATCATCGGAAACCGGGTATCGGCCACGCCGCGAAGGACGCCGGCCGATACGACCTGGATTCCGTCGAATACCTGAAACACCCCAGCCAGCGGTATGAGCACCACCGCAAGCCCCAGCACCGCCTCGTCCCGGCTATACGCCGATGCAAGCAGTCTCGGCATGCCGAGAAAGACCGCGGCGGTGCACATCATGAAGGCGACACCCACCACGAGCGCAGCTCGGGCGGAGCGGCGGGCGTGCTCGGGCCTCCCCTCTCCGACCGCCCGGCCCACGAGAATCGTGCCCGCCGCCGAGACACCGAGCGGCACCATGAACGTGAGCGACGCGAGGTTGAGGGCGATCTGGTGCGCGGCCACGGCATTGGTCCCGAGCCGTCCCATGAGGATGCCGACCACGCCGAATACGCCGAACTCGAGCTGCATGTGCGCCCCGATCGGGATCCCGATGCCGAGCATCCTGCCGATCGGCGCGAGCGCAAAGCTTTCCCGGAGCCAAGGCCGAAGCGTCGGCCCGAGCTCGCGCCAGGCGAAGCGGAGGAGCAGAAGCAGCATGAGCCAGCGCGCGATCGTCGTCGCCCAGGCGGACCCGTTCACGCCGAGCTCGGGAAAGCCGAGGAGCCCATGAATGAGCACGGCGTTCATGCCGACGTTCGCGAGGTTCGCGATGACCATGACCCAGACGATCGGCGCGATGCGTCCCATTGCCTGGAGGGTCTGCCGCAGGATGATGAAGGCAAAGAACGGAAAGACGCTCGGCACCTCGCGCACGACGTAGCCCGCGGCGATCGGCACCACCTCCGCCGGCTGGTCGAGCGCCGCGAGCACGGGCCCCGTCAGGAACAGCAGGATGGAAACCGGCACCGACAGCACGAGTGCGAGGAGAATCCCGCGCTGCACCGCGCGGCGGACGGCGGGCTCGTCGCGCGCGCCGATTCCCTGGGTGACGAGGGGATCGATCGCCATGAGAATGCCCATCCCGAACACGGCGACCGCAAAGAACCAGACGTTCCCGAGCGCGGTGCCCGCGAGCGCGGCTGCGGAGATGGCGCCGACCATGATGGAGTCGACGACGCCCATGAGCATGAGGCCCACCTGGACGGCGACGACCGGAGCCGCCAGGGAGAGGAGCTCGCGGAGCTCGGCGCGGGTGGGGACGGGGGTGGACATGGGGGAAGGAAATTGGCGGACAAGGGCGGTGGGCGGTAGGCATGGCACAGATCTTGGACCGAATCCCTCAGCCTGCGAAAACCGCCACTTCTGCCCGCGTGAAACGCGAGCGCGCCGGATTTCTGCAACGAACCCGTACTGAAGGGACGCCCGCGTGACTGCCGCCATCGAGCTCCAGCCCGAACCCATTCCGCAGCGTCCCCCCCTCCGCAAGACGTGGCGACCCGCCCGCCAGATTGCCGTCGACCTCGGCACCGCCAACACACTGATCCTCGTCAAGGGAGAAGGCGTGGTGCTCGACGAGCCGTCGGTCGTCGCGGTGGATGCGGAGTCGGGCGCCATCATGGGTGTCGGGCTCGACGCGAAGCGGATGCTCGGCCGCACGCCGGAAGGGATCCGCGCGGTCCGGCCGATGAAGGACGGCGTCATCGCCGACTTCACCATCGCCGAGCAGATGCTCCGGCGGTTCCTCCGGCAGGTGCTCGACCGTCACCTCGTTCGCGTCAAGCCGACGATCCTCGTCTGCGTGCCCTCGACGATCACCGAGGTCGAGCGCCGCGCCGTCCGCGACTCGGCCGACGCGGCCGGCGCCAAGCGACTCTTCATGGTGTCGGAGCCCATGGCCGCCGCGATCGGGGCCGGGCTTCCGGTGGATTCGCCCACGGGAAGCATGATCGTGGACGTCGGCGGCGGCACCACCGACGTGGCCGTCATCGCACTCTCGGGCATCGTCTGCGACGCCTCGATCCGCACGGCCGGAGACGAGCTCGACCAGGCGATCGTGCAGTTCATGCGGAAGACATACAACGTCCTCATCGGCGAGCCGACGGCCGAGCAGATCAAGACGCAGATCGGCACCGCGCTGCCGCTCGACAACGAGCTCACGATGGCCGTGAAGGGGCGCGATCTCGTCTCCGGCCTCCCGCGCACCGTGATCGTGGACTCGTCGGGCGTGCGTGACGCGCTCCAGGAATCGCTGCAGAAGATCGTGAACGCCGTGCGCCGGGCGCTCGAAGTGACGCCCCCCGAGCTGGCGAGCGACATCCTGGACCACGGGATCATGCTCACCGGCGGCGGCGCGCACATCCGCCGGCTCGGGGACCTGATCACGTTCGAAACGGGCCTCCCGGTCCGGATCGACCCGGATCCGCTCACCTGCGTGGTGCGCGGCACCGGGCTGATCCTCGACGACCTCGAGCGCTGGAAGAACGTGCTCAGCGTCTGAGGACGAAGGATCTCGTGCTCGCGAGGGATCGCTGCATCGGGCGGGCATGAGTAAATCGCGAACTCGCGAAACGAACTGAAAGCCCGCGAAAGACGTCGGACGAATCGACCGGCCGGACAGGTCGGAGAACGCCCGACGCACGCAGGCCGCCGGGGAGGCGCAGTCGGCCACCGATCCCCCGGCGTGGCGGCGCGCACGGTCCGGGCCCGCCGCTCCTCTTATTATCCATCCCATGAAGCTGAACTTCTCCGCCGCGCGCGAGCGCCTCGCCCTCGTGCGTCAGCACGCCGGTGCCGGACTGGGGCGCCTGCGCGCTGCCGCCTGGCGGCCGTTCGCGGGCACCCGCGCTGCGCCGGCGCTCCTCTGGATCGGGCGGCGCTGGTACATCGCGGTGGCCGCCGCCGTCGTCGGTCTGGCGGTCTTTACCGTGGCATACGCCGAATCGTGCGGATTTGCCGGATGCCCGTCCACGGCGTCCATCCAGGATTTCCGTCCGCCGGAAGGGAGCCGGGTGCTCGACCGGCGCGGGGTATCCCTCGGACGCCTCGAGTACGTCCGCCGGGTGAACGTCCCCCTCGACAGCGTGCCGGAGCTGGTGCGACAGGCCTTCCTGGCGGTGGAGGACCGGCGGTTCCATGAGCACGACGGCGTCGACTGGCGCAGCGTCTTCCGTGCCGCACTCCGCAACGTGCGCGAGCTCGGCGTGGCCGAAGGGTTCAGCACCATCACCATGCAGGTGGTCCGGAACGCGTTCATTCCGGAGCTGGCCGGCGAGCGCTCCCTGCGTCGAAAGCTGATCGAGGTCTCGCTCGCCAAGCGACTGGAGAAGAGCCTCAGCAAGGAGCAGATCCTCGAGCTCTACCTCAACGTCATCTATCTCGGCAACGGCGTGTACGGCGTGGAGGCGGCGAGCCGCGATCTCTTCGGCAAGAGCGTCTCGGAGCTGTCGCTGACGGAGGCCGCGCTCCTCGCGGCGCTGCCGAAGGGACCCACCTCGTACAATCCGCGGCGGAATCCGGAGCGCGCGCGGACGCGGCGGAACCTCGTCCTCTCGCTCATGGCGCGCGAGGGCTACATCACGGCGGAAGCGCTCGCCGGAGCGCGCGAGGCTCCGCTCCGGATCGAGGAGCGCGGGTGGTATCCGGAAGCCGATGCGACGCACGCGCTCGACCCGATTCGCGCTGCCGTCGACTCGGTGCTCGGCGACCGGGCGGACGAGCTCGGCGACGTCGTGGTGAGAACGACGATCGATGCGCGCGCGCAGAAGGCGGCGGAGCAGGCCGTCCGGCGCCGGGCGGCGCAGATCGAGCGGCAGGCGGAGAGTGCGCGCGGCAGGCGGCCGGAGGACGTGGAAGGCGCCATGGTGGCGCTCGATCCGGGGACCGGCGCCATTCGCGCCGTCGTGAGCGGGAACAGCTACGAGCGCGGCGGATTCAACCGCGCGTTCGATGCCCGGCGGCAGCCGGGCTCGGCGTTCAAGCCGTTCGTCTACGCGGCGGCGCTCGCCTCGGGTCTCACGCCGGCGGAGCAGCTCCAGGACCTGCCCGTGTCCATCGAGACCGAGACGGGCGAGATGTGGGAGCCGTCGAACGACGGTGGTTCCTATGCGGGGCCGGTGACCATGCGCCGCGCCCTGCTCCTCTCGGCAAACTCGGCGACCGTGCGGCTCTCCGAACGGCTCGGTCGCCAGCGCACGATCGAGCTCGCGCACGCGGCGGGCATCACCAGCACGCTGGCCGACGTGCCGTCGCTCGCGCTCGGATCGTCGGAAGTGACGCCGCTCGAGCTCGTCGGGGCGTATGCGATCTTCGCGAACGGCGGGCGCCGGATCCGTCCCCATCTCCTCGAAAGCATCGAGACGCCGGGCGGCCGCGTCATCTGGCGCGCGGATTCGTTCCCGCAGACGCACGTGCTGGACGAAGTCGAGGCATTCCAGATGGCCTCGATGCTTCAGTCCGTGGTGGACAACGGCACGGCGTTCGAGATCCGGCGGCTCGGGGTCCGCGGGCCCGTGGCGGGCAAGACGGGAACGACCAACGACGGCAACGACGTCTGGTTCGTCGGGTTCACGCCGAGCATCGTGGCGGGGTTCTGGTTCGGCTACGACGTCCCGCAGCCGCTCGAATGGGGTGCGTCAGGCGGGCGGCTCGCGGCGCCGGCGTGGGCGGAGTTCTATCGCACCGGCTGGCGTCAGCGGGAGGAGAACGGCGAAGGATGGGTGCCGCCCGAGGGCGTCGTTGCGCGGACGATCGACGGCCAGACCGGAGACCTCGCGAACGAGCACTGCCCGATCACCTACCGGGAATGGTTCCGCCGCGGCACCGAGCCGACCCGCGTCTGCGACGTGCACCAGGGGTCGCTCTGGGACGCGATCGAGGATTTCGGAGGACGGATCGGGCAGACGGTGAAGAAGATCTTCGGGTTCTGAAGAACCGGCTCAGGCCACCGCTGGGTCGCTCGTGAGATGCTCGCCGAACCACTCCGCCGAGAGGCGGGCGACCTCCTCGAGCGCGCCGGGGCCGTCGAAGGCGCGAGTTTCTCCGGGCAGCACGTCGAGCTGCACGACGCCGGGTACCCGGCCCATCGCCTCGACATTCGCGCGCACCACCTTCGGATCGGCGCCCCCGACGATCAGGAGCGTCGGCGCGCGCAGCTGCGCGAGCGCCCTCCCCACGAGCTCGAGCCTGCCACCGCGCGCCACGACCGCGCGCACCGCCGACGAGCGCGACACCGCAGTCGCGAGTGCGGCCGCGCCGGCGGTGTTCGCGGCGGTGCATCCGATCGGAAGCGTGCGAAGCCGGCGATCCGCCACCGCCCAGTCCACGACGCCGGCGAGCCGGTCGGCGAGCAGCGCCACATCGAACTGCAGGTGCTCCGTCTGTGCATCGATGGCGTGCTCCTCCGGGAGGAGGAGGTCGGTGAGCAGCGTGGCGAAGCGGGAGCCGTGAAGGTGCTCGGCGACGTAACGGGTGCGCGCACTGTGCCGGCTGCTGCCGGCGCCATGGGCGAAGATCACGAGGCCGGCCGGATGCGCTGGAAGGAAGAGATCGCCCTCGAGCTCCAGGCCCGCCAGGGGAATGCGGACATCGGAGGTCAGGCCGACTTCGAGTCCCGCATGGCCGGTCAGTCGCATTGCACTCCTTCGGATGCCGCCAGGAAAAAAGCCAGCTCGAGCATCGAGCTGGCCATGCCTCCCTGATCTATAACCCCCGGTTGGCCCCGCAGTATGTGCCCGATGTCACAACGCGCGGTTACTTCGCGCGCTCCAGGTACTGGCCGTTCCGGGGGTCGACGCGGACGCGCTCCCCCTCGCCGAGGAACTCGGGGACCTGGACGGTGACGCCGTTGCTCAGCTTCGCGGGCTTGCTGCTCGCCGTCTTCGTGGCGCCGCGCATGGCGGGCGACGTCTCCACGATATCGAGCTCGATCACGTTCGGGAGCTCGATGGCGATGGGCCGCCCGTCGAGCCAGTCCGCCTGGAAGCGCATTTCGGGCTCGAGCCAGGGGCCGGCATCGCCCACGGTCTCATCGTCGAGCGTGTACTGGTCGTAGGTGTCCGAATCCATCACGTGGAGGCCGTTCGCATCACGGTAGAGGACCTGCATCTCCTTCGTGTCGAGCCGCGCAGTGTCGACGAAGTCGGTGGCGCTGAACCGGTGATCGAACGTATTGCCCGCGACGAGGTCCCGCAGCCGCACCTGCACGAAGGCGCGCAGGTTGCCCGGCGTGCGGTGCGTGAAATCCATGACGCGGCACGGCTTCCCCTCGAAGAGGATCACGTGCCCGCGGCGGATGTCGGTTGCCTTCATGCCCTGCTGCTCCAGCGATGAATGGATCGGAATGCTGCCCACGCCTCGCGTGGCGGGGGCAAGATAGGCGGGGGATGCCGGCCACCGCTAGCTTGCAGGAAACCCCATGGGAGCGAGCGATGAGCGGCACGACCGAAGAGCAGCGCGTCGAGGGCGAAGGCCTGGTCCAGCGGGTCAAGGAGCTGGTGCGGGAAGGGAACGTGCGGCGGATCAAGGTGAAGAACGACGAGGGCCGGACACTGCTCGAGATTCCCCTCACCGTCGGCGTCGTAGGCGTGGCCCTCATCCCCGTCTGGGTCGCCCTCGGCGCGATCGCGGCGCTGGCGGCGGACTATACGCTCGAGATCGAGCGGAAGTGATCGAGTCGGCACAACCGGGGCGAGAAGCGTGGTGTCATCCCGAGTGAGCGAAGCGAGCGAGGGATCTGCCCCGCACGTCCCGGAGACCGGTGAGTAGATCCTTCGGTCGCGTTGCTCCCTCAGGATGACATCGTGCCCGACTGGCGGACCCTACCTCCTCAGCTTCCCCAGCAGCCGCAATATCTCGAAATAGAGCCAGATCAGCGTCACGACGAGCCCGAACGCCGCGAACCATTCGAGCTCGGCGGGCGCCTTGCCGATGCCCTGCTCGATGGTGTCGAAGTCGAGGATGAGGTTCAGCGCGGCGAGACCGACCACGAAGAGGCTGAAGCCGATGCCGACGATGCCGCCCTCGTGCAGGAAGGGAATGCGCACGCCGAAGAACGAGAGCACGAACGCGATGATGTAGAAGACGAAGATCGCCGCGGTGCACGAGACGACCGTGGTCGTGAAGCGCTCCGTCGCGCGAATGACGCCGGTGCGGAACGCCACGAGCATGACGAGCAGCGTCGCCACGGTCAGCAGTGCGGCCTGCATCGGAAGGCCCGGCCACTTCGCGTTGTAATGGAGCGTCACGACACCAAGCACGAGTCCCTGCACCGCGGCGTAGAGCGGGCCCGTGATCGACGCGATCTCCGGACGCATCGCGGTGCCGATCAGGATCGCGACGCCGAAGACGAAGCTCCCGGCGAGCATCGGATAGATGACGGTTTCGGAGACGCCGATGCCGGGCATGCCCGCCCAGACGTAGATCATGCCCGCCGCCGCGATGCCGAGGAGGAAGAACGTCTTGAGGACGGTTCCGCCCAGCGTCATCGTGGCGCCTCGCGCTTCCGCAAGCGTTTCCTCGAAACCGCCGCGCCGCAGCACGGGGTTGTGCGTCGTGGCCATCCGGATCTCCGATTGGAAGGGGGGAACGCCTCAAGTATCCGGCGCGGGACCGAATTCGTCCAGCCCCCCCGGCGGCGTGCTGCCTCGTTCTGCGAGGATCGCAGAAACTTTCCGCGGCGCGCCGGGCCCGGCGCGGGAGGACTGATCTGGTAACGCCGCTCCAACCCGACCGCCTTCAACGACTTACGGCGGCCTCGAAGTTGCTTCGTGCGCGCGCTCCGTATCGAGGCACGAAACTTCCCCTGTTGCCGCAGGGAAATCCCTCCACTGTCGCGCGGCTTTACAGTCGCGAACCAGTACAGCGCCCAACGACGAGCGTGGCATATGTATCGAATCGAGCTCACCCCAGGGGAAGAAGCGCTCTTCCGGAACATCGAGGAACTCGCCAAGGCGATTCACAGCGGCGTGGTCGGCTCGCATGCCAGGATCTGGCACGGCGCGTCGAACAAGTGGCTTCCCATCGATTTCCATCCGCACTACAAGATCGCGAAGGAGCGCCCCGTGGCGCCGGCGGTTCCGGCGCCGATTCACGTCGCGCCTTCGGCTCCGAAGGCGGCGGTCAGCCCGTTCGCGCCGCCGAGCGCACCGGCGCCGCAGGCTGCCGCTCCGGTTCCGCCGGCTCCGACGCCGGTTGCGCCGTCACCGGAGCCGGTGGCCGCCGCCCCCGCGCCGGTCGTTGCGGCGCCGGTCGTCCCTGCATCGGTACCCGCCCCCCGGACCCGCGACCTGCAGTTCATCGAGCTCGGCCCGATCGCGCCCGCTCCGGTCGCCGCGGCGGCACCGCTCTTCATCGAGTCGGCAGCCCAGTCGCAGACGCCGCGCCATATCGAGGCGCTCGTCGCCATTGCCGAAAAGCATCCGGCACCGGTCATCGAAGCGCACGAGGAAGTGCTCATCGACATCAGCACGCCGCGCCGGAAGCTCAATCCGCGGCTTGCGGGAATGGCGGCCGGTGTCCTGCTCGCCGCCGCGGCGGGTGGTGCGCTGCTCGCGCGCGGATCGTCGGAGCGGCCTGCGCCCGAGGCCGATCTCGCGGTCGCCTCCACGTCGCTCGCGGCGACTCCGAACCAGGGGTTCGAGATCATTCCGGCGCCGAATGAGACGGCACCCGCTGTCGCGTTCCGTGGCAATCGCGCTGCGGAGCCCGTTGCTGAACCGGTCCCGGCGAAGGATTCGACGCCGGCTCCCGCTCCCGTCGTCCCGAACGCTCCGAAGATGTCCGCGGCGGCGCTCCGCGTCGGCAATGCGGACATCACGGGGATCCAGGACGATCGTGCCGAGCTCGAGAACCGGCTTCGTGCGACGGGCTTCACCAATCTCCTCGCCGAGTCGCGGCTCACCGCCGGGAACGTCGGCACGACCCGGCTCTCCGTAGCCGGCGCCGCGGGCCTCGTGCGGACGTTCCGTGCCAAGGCAACGATCGACGAGACCGACTCCGGCGCGCGCATGGCCGATGCCCTTCTTGCCGACCTCGACGCCGCGCTTGCGATCCTCGCCGGGCAGGAGGGTGGCTACGAGATCGAGGGTGGGTCGATCACTTTCCGTGACAGCGCGCGGGCACGCGAGTTCACCGCGATCCGCAACCGGGTCGGCGGCCGGATCGCGACGGCGGCGAACTCCGGCAGTCCCGTGGCGGCGAGTCTTGCCCGGTCACTCGGAGCCTCCCGGCTTCCCGTGGTCTCACAGTAGAGCTACTCCGGCTGCAGGAAACGGGGGGCGGCCGATCCGGTCGCCCCCCGTTCCATTTCCCGCAGTTTCGCCCTCCCAACCCTCCGCCCTCGCTCCCCCGCGACCCGCGACCCGACCCCCGCGACCCGCCGAAGCGTGACCCGGAGCACCGTCCCCAATGGGTCCCGGATGTACTGTGGAGCCTTCGTTGCGGGCATGCGATGGCCCGATGTCTGACCCCCAGCAGAACGAGGAACTGTCATGACTGAGAGATTCGCGCTTCGAGGCCTCCTTGCCGTACCGCTCGCCATCGGTATGGCGGCGTGCTCCTCCACGCAGGTCGAGACCTCTCCCGATCCGGTCGTGGTCGCGACGCCGGCCGTGGATACGGTGGCCGTCGGCGTGCCGGCAGGAGCCAATGCTCCCGCCACCCCGACCGACACACTCGCGGCGAACCGTCCCGCCGATACCACGGTCGCCGGCTATCAGGCCAGCGGCGCCGGTGCCGCCGGAATGACGCATACCGTGGCGCTCGACGCCCAGAACGGCTCGGGCTTCACCGGCAATGCGGTGTTCACCGATATCGGCGGCGGCAAGACCCGGGTCGCGTTCACGCTCAACGCGCCGGCCAACACCGATGCCGCCGAGGATCACGACGTCCGGATCCACTCGGGC
>DASTUP010000247.1:0-20063 GCA_035759585.1 Gemmatimonadales bacterium
GACCCGCGTCGGCGTGGCTTCCGCCGCAAGCCACCAAGCATGGCGCGATGATCCACGAACAGAGACGGACACCGTTCACGAGGTACCTCGTCTTTGTAATGAGCGCTCGCCGTACCCGGTTGGCTGTGGCCACCTAATGCGAAATAGCCGGACTAATAGAAACGCTGAAAACCTTTCTCACCTGCCCGCTTTCCACGAACTCCTCTAACATCTTGAGGTGATAGCCAGCGAAGCTCGCCGTGTAGCCACGTATCGTGCGTGGTCGCAAGGCCTTTGCCTGGCGGCGCATACTTCGTCGGGTACACGTCGGATCGTCGCCTGACCGACCGTTCAGTGTGGCGTCTCACGGTGCGACAGCCGCTCGAGCCAGGGGCGGCGGTCCGGCGCTGGTGCAATGCATTGCATGGGATCGGGAGAAGGCAGCTTCTGGTAATCTGGGGAGAAACGGCGCCCTGCGCTACTAGGGAAAACCCTAGTACCCCCGGCACCCGAAGCGGACGGGTCAGCTACCCATCATCCGAAGGGGCATGGCGTTAAGGGACTGGTATGCGGCGGTGGCCAGTGGGCAGATTGGGCCATCGGGGCGCAGAAAACGGTCCTGGTGGCGAGCCGGGGTCGGGGGATGAGCCCCAAGGGCGAACCCGCCGCCGCGCTACCGTAGCCGCATCGGGTCGGGCTACCCTTCCTCCTTGGCGTGTGCGGCCGGCTGCGAATCGGGCGGGCGCGATCGCCGTGCCCTCCTCACCCGCCAGGCTGCGGCCCCCGATTCCACATGTCGAGGTACATCCGCCACTGTCCGTCGGTGCCCCTGCGCCAGACCACGACATACTTCCCGAAGGACGGGCCCCACGGTGTGCCGTCGGCTTCGCCGGCGATCCGGAACCGGCCGTAGTCGTGCGCGACATCGCCCACGATCTCGATCCGGTCCGGCATGAGCGCATGATGGGTGATGCGCCGGTTGGGTGCGAGGGTCCAGTAGCGCCGGATCGGCTTCCTGCCGACGATGGCAGGGGATCCGTCCGGGAAGATCGCGGCATCCTCGGTATAGAGCGCCGCCATCGAATCGGCATCGCCCCGCATGTAGGCGGCGGAAAAGGCGTTTGCCGCTGCGACGATCGCGAGGCTGTCCGAGCGCGCGGAACCCGCCGCTGCAATCGCCGCGGGCGCCGCGGGCGCCGAGCTGCGGCTCGCGCAGGCCAGGCCGCCGATGCCGATGACCGCGGCGAGCGCCACCACGCGGCTGCATACCCTTCTTCGCATCAGGTGTCCGATCCCTTTCCCGGCATCTCCCGCCGGACAGGCGGTTCTTCTTCGTCGCAAAGGCGGCAGGCCAGCATCGTCCCCAGATGCTCGGCGCGCCCCTCCACTGTAGTCACCCATTCGCGCACCTGCCACGGTGGGTCATGCCGAACGTGCTGCCCATGCCCGCATTCGAGCTCGGCCACCCAATGCGACTCCTCATCGAGGTGATACCCGCAGATTCGTCGATCCATCGGGTGCGTTGACTCCATCGCTGGCGGATGCGACTCCGCAGTTCACGTGAACGATTCGATCAGTATCGGAAGCGGGCGGCGCCGCCGGGAAGCCATCGAATCGACGCGACGCAGGCGCAGGCGCAACTGAGACGTCTCCAATCTCGTCCCTTCTCTCCCGTCCCGGATCTCCCGGGCCACTTTTCCCCGGGTCGTATGCGTGAGTGACAATATCCACGGCGGGCGCGCCTGGATCATGACGTCCGGGTGCCCTGTCCCGCAAGCAAACGACCGTGTCGCCTGCAGTCCTGCTTCAGGTCACGGGCCCAACTGCGTCATCTGTATCCCGCATCATCGGTATCCTCTGCGCCGCCCGCCACATCAGCATCATCGGCGTCACCTCTATCATCCATCTTCGACACCGGTGTCATCCGCAGCACCGGTGTCATCCGCGGCATCGGTGTCAGCTGAGGCATCGGGATCATCTGCGGCATCCGGGTCATCTGCGGCACCTGCGCCGCGGCGGATCGCGCGTTCCTCCTCGATCGCGATCCATCCCGTATGATCCGGGCCCTATCGCGCGAGCCGATCCGCTGGACTCCGCACGCCCCGCCCTCCCCGGGTGAGGACGTGGGTGTAGATCATCGTCGTGCTCACATCCTTGTGGCCCAGGAGCTCCTGGACCGTGCGGATGTCGTACCCATCCTCGAGAAGATGGGTCGCGAAGGAGTGACGCAGGGTATGGCAGCTGACGCGCTTCGGGATCCTGGCCCGATCGGCCGCACCGCGAACGGCGCGCTGCAGCACCGATTCGTGCGTGTGGTGGCGGCGCCAGACTTCGGCGCCCGCATCCCAGTAGAGGCGGCTCGCGGGAAAGACCCACTGCCAGATCCACTCCCGGTCCGCGTTCGGATACTTCGCCGCGAGCTGGTGCGGAAGCACCACGCGCCCGCGGCCCGCCTCGAGGTCCTGGCGATGCGCCGCAGCAATGCCGGTGAGATGCCCGGTGAGGGGCTCGATGACGATATCGGGAAGGAGTGTGACGCGATCCCGGCCACCCTTCCCTCCCCGCACGGTGAGCTGGCGCTGGCCGAGGTCCACGTCCTTCACGCGCAGGGTGCAGGCTTCGAGGAGTCGCAGTCCCGCGCCATACAGGAGATTCGCCATCAGCCACTGCGGCCCCTCGAGCTCCGCAAGCAGCGCGCGCACCTCATCCACGCTGAGGACGACCGGAAGGCGCTTCGGGCGCTTGGCGCGCACGACTCCGTCGAGCCAGCCGAAGTCCTTCTCGAGGATGTCACGATAGAGAAAGAGGAGCGCGCTGAGGGCCTGGCTCTGGGTCGAGGCGCTGACATTGCACTCATTCGCCAGGTGCGACAGAAATTGCGCAACCGCGCTCGGCGGGAGCTCGCCGGGATGGCGCAGGCCGTGAAACCTGACGTACCGCCTCACCCACATGAGATACGCCTCCTCGGTCCGGCGGCTGTAGTGGCGCGCACGAATGGAGAGGCGCATCCGGTCGAGGAGCTTCGGGCCGGCAGGCGCGGAGCGCAACGGTGACGGTAGTGTGGTCATGAGGGATGATGCACAGGTCGATGGGAAAGTGCGGTATCAGGAAAACGCGTTCCGGGCTCGGGATGCCGGTCTGGGGCCGGCGGGTGATCGATAAGGCGCTCCTCGCACGGCGTGCGGGGGCGGGGCGACGCGGATGCCATCGGGATCGCACTGCGCATTCTCCTTCCCCGGCCATCATTTGAGACTTCGTTGAGACCCCTTCCCAAGATTAGCCGCTCACCCTTCCGCGAGGTTGCCGTGAGCTCGCCGTTTCCGCCGCGCCCCGGTCCCGTTCACATCAGTGCCCTGATCACCCCCGCACTCCTGGCGGCGGCCGTGCCGACGTTCGCACAGCAGCCGGGCGCCAGCCCGGCATGGGGCGTCGGCCCCACGGTCGCCTTCGTCAATTTCTCCGCCGCCGGTTCCGACGGAGAAGGCGCTGAGGCGGGGTTCGGACGTGCCGTGGGGGCGGGAATCGCCGTGGAGCGTTCGGTCGGCCCGCTCGCACTGCTCCTCGCCATCGAGCAGCTCACGACGCATGTCCAGGTGCGCGACGATGCGGTGGTGATCGAGCCGCAGGAGCCCGCAGTCGGGAGGACCCGCCTGGGCCTGGCACTCCGGGGAACGCTCGCGCGCAGGGATGGCGCACGGGTCGTCCTCGATGCCGGTCCCACGCTCGATATCTGGAGTCCGGACGGATCGGAGAGCCGTTCGTCGGCCGGCGCGGCTGCCCGGATCGCCGTCGAGATGGATGCCGGACCTGTCACGGTGGAGAATGCGCTGGGATTCGGGGTGTCGAAGGGACCCCTCGAAGCGTCGGACCTGCCGGAAGGCTACGAACGGAAAACGCTGCGAACCGTCACGATCACGATCGCGGCCCGGATCGGCTTGTAGATCCGGAGCGTGCCGCAATGACTTCGTTTCGCCCTTCTGGCGCTCGCGATGAAAAGCTGGAGCTAGGCGTTCCCGTGGCGGCCGAGCGCTTCGCGAAGCCAGCGCGGCACGGCCGCCGCGCGATCCACTTCCGCAATGCGGCGGCGCGCGAGCACCGGATCGATCACCGGCGCAACTTCGTCATCGGAGCCGGCCATCGCCGCAAGCGCGCGCTCCACGACCGGCTCTCCCCCCGGCGCCAGCGACCCGAACTCGATCTCCGCTCGGCGGCAGAATCGCTCCTCGCGCGCCCGGCTCTCCGCCTCGATCCCCCGCGCATGCAGGCGCGCATGCATGCCCTCGTGCACGATCGTCGAGGCGACCTGGGCGAGGCTGAAGCCGCGATTGACGATGAAGGTGAGCTCGACGAGGCAGATCCGCTGCACCGGGAAATATGCGCCCCGGCAGGCGTAGCGCTCCACCTGGAGTCCGGCAAAGTCTCGGCGGATGTGGCGAAAATAGTGCGGCGTATGCGTCTCGATCAGGCCCAGTGCGGCATCGAGTCGCTGGAAGACATCCCCGGTGTCGACGTCTGGCCGGGTGTTGACGACGGTCGTCGGGATGCCGCGCAGCGTGCGATGCGAGGCGTGCCGCTCGAGCGCATCGCGATCAGGACCGGTCACGTCTGCCCTATGCGGCAACCCGCGCGCCGCACGACTCGCAGAAATTGCTTCCCGGCGCCACCGGCGCGCGGCATCGCGCGCACGACGTCACGGCATCGAGACGGCGGCCGCAGCTGGAGCAGAAGACCGCATCGGGCTCGGGGCGCGGACCGCACGTGCCACAAGCCGGGACCGCTCCGCCGGCAATCGCCCGGGCGCGGGCGGCGATCATCGCTTCGAGGGCCGAGTCGGAAAGATCGGAGGGGTCGGGGAGGTCGGACTGTGTCGCTTCCTCGCGGAGCGCCGCGACTGCGGCGACCGTGTAGCGGGACTTGAGCTCGGCGTAGTCTGCCTCCGACAGCTTGCCCGTCTCCCGGTCGAACTCGATCTCGCGGAGCGCGTTGAGTGCGACGCCGCGGGCGGTCTCCTCCGGCTCGGGAGGCTCCCAGGCGCGGACGCGCCCCGCCTCCGGCCACAGCAGCGGACCGAGCACGAGCCAGATCGCCGCAGCGGCCAGAAGCAGCGCCGCCACCAGCTCGACGATCACCGCTGGTCCTCTTCGGCGAGGGCGCGCTCGAGGAGCGCGAGGTCCTCGTCGGTGACGGCAGGGTGGTTGCCGGGATGGGGCATGTCGGACGCGTCGGACACGCCGGAAGCCGATGATCCGTATGGAGCGGAAGCCGATGATTCGTACGGAGCGGACGAGGCGCTGGAAAGCCGGGCGCGGCGGGAGAGGACCCAGAGGAGGGTCGCGCCGATTCCGGTGACCACGACGCCGGGTACGAGATAGCCGGCGAGGTTGAAGCCTTCCGGCTCGGGGGCCATCAGCGCGTCCTCGCCGTACTTGGCGACGAACGCCTCGACGATTTCATCCGCCGACTTCCCGTCATCCCAGAACGCCACCACCTCCCGGTGCAGCTCGGGGGAGTAGGTGCACGTGAAGTCCGTGGTGCGGCAGGTGTAGACGTCCAGGGTGCAACCGCAACCGCAGCGGAGCCGCTTCTCGAGCGCCTGGATCGCGGCATCGTTGTCGGCCGCCGAGGTGGGCTGGCGCGGGCGGCCGGCAATCGTCGGGTCGGCGAGCCGGCCAGCTGCCGCACTCCGGCGCGCCGCGCTGTCGGCGCCCTGCACCGCCGCCTGCGCCTCGAGACCAGGCAGCGCCCCCGCGCCGACGGCAAGACCGGCAAGGGCGCCGACCGCCTGCACGAACCCGCGCCGCGTCACGACCCGCGACGAACCTGTTTCCGCGCCTCCGACCGATCCGAGGCGTCCGACCGGTCCGAGGCGACCGACCGGACCTTCCTGTCCGCCACTCACGCCCGCCTCACTTCGCATCCGGACTCGCCCCCGCCCCCGCTCCCGCGAGTGACACCCCATACCCGGCCTGCGGCACCCGTCGCACCGCCCCCACCGGCGCGCCGCCCGGCCACATCGTGACGATTCCGCCGAAGACGAGGATGAAGCCGCCGGCCCAGACCCACCAGACCAGAGGATTGATCGTGAAGCGGTACACGGCCTCCTCGGTCCCGGCGACCGCGCCCGCGAAGACGATATAGAGATCCTCCTGCAGGTCGCTCCGGATCGCCACCTCGGTGCTCGGCTCGAACGACTGCACCTCCTGCCCCGCCTCGACCGTGAAATGCTGGCGCTTCTCCGAGGTCATGATGCCGAGATCTTCGCCGTCACGCTCGACGCGGACGGCGGCCGCGGTCACGTAGCGGTTGAGCGCCTTGTACTGGGAGACGCCCGTGTGCGTCAGCGTGTAGGTGTGCCCGAAGGGACTCGCCAGTGTGACGCTCTCGCCCGGCGCGAGCGTCGCCTCGGTGTCGGACTTGAAGGCCATGCCGGCAAAGGCGACGAAGTAGACGACGATGGCGACGTGCACGATGTACCCGCCGTACCGCCGGCGGTTCCGCGAGACGAGACGGATCAGCGCCACCGGCGGCAATTCCGCGTGCATCCGCCCGCGCGCGCGCACGCCGCGCCAGAACTCCTGCGCGATCGCCGCGGTGACGAAGCCGGCGAGGCCGAGCGCAACGAGCGCGTAGAAGTTGCGCGCGCCGACCGCCCAGAGCGCGGCGAGCGTGAGCACGCCGACGGCGACCGGCACGACGAACTGCCGCCGGAGGTTCGCCCGGCTCGCCTTGCGCCACGCGATGAGCGGCCCGATGCCGGTGAGCGCGAGGAGGAAGAGGCCCAGCGGAATGTTGACGCGATTGAAGAACGGCGGGCCGACCGTGATCTTCGTCTCCCGCACCAGCTCGGAGAGGATCGGGAAGAGCGTGCCCCAGAGCACGGAGAATGCGATGCCGACGAGCGCGAGGTTGTTGAAGAGGAACGCCGCCTCCCGGCTCACCATCGACTCGAGCTCCACCTCCGCTTCGAGCTCCGGCCACCGCGTATAGAGGAGCGTGAAGGCGAACACCCCCGCGGCGACGAGGAACGCGAGGAAGAAGTAGCCGACCTCCGATTGCGCGAAGCTGTGCACGCTCGCGATCACGCCCGACCGCGTGATGAACGTGCCGAAGATGCTGAGCATGAACGTGCCGATCACGAGCGCCACGTTCCAGCGCTTGAGCATCCCCCGCTTTTCCTGGATCATCACGGAGTGGAGGAACGCGGTCATGGTGAGCCACGGCAGGAAGCTCGCGTTCTCCACCGGATCCCACGCCCAGTACCCGCCCCATCCGAGCTCGACGTAGGCCCACCACATGCCGAGGGTGATGCCGATCGAGAGGAAGAGCCAGGAGACGATGGTCCACTTCCGGATCGCGTGGATCCATCCCGTGTCGAGCCGCCGGGACAGGAGCGCGGCAACCGCAAAGGCGAACGGGATCGTGATGCTGATGTAGCCGAGGTAGAGCATCGGCGGGTGGATGACCATGCCGACGTTCTGGAGCTGCGGATTGAGCCCGCGGCCATCGAGCGGCGTGAACGCCATCCGCTCGAAGGGATTCTCGGCGAAGAGCATCACGGCGATGAAGAAGACGGCCACAGACTGCGTCACTGCCGCGACGTACGGAAGAAGCGGGCGATGGCGATTCGACGTGAGCAGCTGCGCGAGCGATGCGAAGAGCGAGAGCACCACCGCCCAGAAGAGGAGCGAGCCCTTCTGCCCCGCCCAGAAGGCGGCGACCGTGAAGTAGGTCGGGAGATTCCGGGAGGTATACGCCCAGACGTACTGTATGTTGAAGTCGTGGGTCAGCAGTCCCTTCCAGAGGGCGAGCGACGCCACGACGAGCGCGAGGAAGACAGCGTATGTGGAGCGGGTGACGGTCGCCTCGAGCTCGGGCCGTCCGCGCCAGCGGCCCGAAAAGCCGATGACGGCGCCCCAGAGCCCGATGAGGAACGCCGTCCAGAGTGCGAAGGTGCCGAGCAGCGTCATCGCGTCAGGCCTGCCGCCGCGCGTCCTCTTCGGCCGCCTCGTAGCGCGAGCCGCACTTGGCCAGGACCTCGGTGGCGTGGAAGGTTCCGTCTCGGCCAAGGCGGCCCTCGACGATGACCTCGATGTCGTCCGCGTCGGTGAAGGTGTCGGGAACAATCCCGCGGTAGCTCACCGGGTATTCCTGCCGGCCGTCACTGATCCGGAAGTCGATCTGCTGGGTGGCGACGTCCCGCCGGACGGAACCGGGCACGACGTTGGCGCCGCCGACCTTCACGCCGAGCTCGTAGAAGCTCGAGTCCTGCGCGGCCTTCTGCGCGAGCTCGGTGGGGGTGAAGTAGTAGACCCCGGTCTGCCGGACCCCGGCGACGATGAGATAGCCCACCGCGGCGACGATCACCGCGGCGACTACGAGGAACTTGGTGCCTGCCTTCATGGAATGCTCCGGTTGGTTCCGAGACGACGCTCAAGTATAGCTCCCGTGCGGTGTTCGGGGTATCGGTGGGTGGGATTATCAGCAGGGGTAACCGCAGAGCCGCAGAGGACGCAGAGAACCGGAATTGGCGGTGCTGTTTGATCACCACCGCCGTTTGATCACCACGAAGGCAAGAAGGGCGCAAAGGGCTCCGTTCTGTGCCGACATCGACAAACATTCAATTTTCCGTTGGTTTTTGTCGATGTATGCGGGGCACGGAGCCCTTTGCGCCCTTCTTGCCTTCGCGGTGAAAAAGCAGTGGATCATCTCTGCGGCTCCGCGGTTACCCTTGGTCCGCCCGAGCCCAGGAGATCGCCGCCCGCACCGATCGTCGCCATCCATCGAGATGCGCCGCGCGATGGGCCGAAGACATGCGGGGCTCGAAGCGGGTGAAGCGGCGGGCCGAGGCGAAGGCGTCGGCGTCGCGCCAGGTGCCGGTGGCAATGCCGGCGAGCGCCGCGGCACCCAGCGCCGTGGTTTCGACGATGTCCGGCCGCTCGACGGGAATGCCGAGCATGTCGGCCTGGAACTGCATCAGCCAGTCGTTTCCCGCGGCGCCGCCGTCCACCCGCAGCAGCGGGATCGTGCGCGATCCGGCCATCGCTTCGAGCAGCTCGAGGGAGCTGAACGCCATCGCCTCGAGCGCCGCGCGAACGAGATGTTCGCGCCGGGTCCCGCGAGTGAGGCCGGTGATCGTGCCGCGCGCGTCGGGCTCCCAGTGCGGCGTGCCGAGACCGACGAAGGCGGGAACGAAGTGGACGCCGCCGGTGCCGTCCACGCTGCGCGCCATCGCGTCCGACTCGGACGCCACCGCGAGCAGCCCGAGCCCGTCGCGCAACCATTGGATTGCAGCGCCGGCGATGAAGACACTCCCCTCGAGGGCATAGGCGGGCTCACCGCGCGGCCCGCAGGCTGCCGTCGCCAGGACGCCCTTCGGTGGCTTCGGCACCTCGCTTCCCGCATGCACCAGCAGGAACGCGCCGGTCCCGTAGGTGTTCTTCGCGAGCCCCTCGCGCGTGCAGGCGAGCCCGAAGAGCGACGCCTGCTGGTCCCCGGCGACGCCGGCGATCGGCAGCGCCACTCCGAGATGCTTTGCCGACGCCTCGGCGATGGCGCCGCTCGAGGGATGGATCGCCGGGAGGATTGCTTCGGGAATACCGAACAGCGCGAGCAGCTCGGGATCCCATGCGCGCGCGGCGAGGCCATAGAGCTGCGTGCGCGAGGCGTTGGTGTGATCGGTCGCGTGGACCGCACCGTCGCTCAGCCGCGCGATGAGCCACGAGTCGATCGTCCCGGCCGCCAGCTCGCCGCGCCCGGCGCGGCGGCGAAGCGTCGCGTCGCGCAGGAGCCACTCGAGCTTCGTCGCGGAGAAGTAGGCATCGGCGACGAGGCCGGTCCGCTCGCGAAGGAGCGGCTCCGCGCCGTCGCTCACGAGCTGGCGCACGCGGCCAGCGGTGCGTCGATCCTGCCAGACGATCGCCGGGGCGACTGGCTTCAGCGTCCTCCGGTCCCAGAGCACGACCGTCTCGCGCTGATTGGTGATCCCGAGGGCGGTGGGTGACGCGCGCGATTTCGAGAGCGCCTCACGCGCCGCCTCGACCGTCACGCGGAAGATCTCCTCCGCGTCGTGCTCGACCCACCCCGGCTCCGGGAAATGCTGCGTCAACTCGCGGTACCCATTCCCGATGAGCGAGCCGTCGTCCGCGACGACGAGCGCGGTCGAACCGGTGGTTCCCTGGTCCAGGGCCAAGATCGGCATCCGGACAAGATATGTCGGCCAGGGCTGGCGGGTGGGTGGGCGGCGTTCCGGCAGGTGCCTTCGTCCTTTCGTGTTTTCGTGTGATGTTGTTTGTTCAGTCTTGCGTGATGGTTGCCCGACACCCCCAAATTCGATGCCCATGTACAACACTCTGCTCTTCGACGTCACCGACGGGATCGCCCGTGTCACGGTCAACCGGCCGGACAAGCTGAACGCGCTGAACGCGGAGGTGATCCGCGAGCTGGGAGAGGCGGCCGCAGAGATCGAGCGCAACGCGGAGATCCGCGGGGCGATTCTCACCGGCGCCGGGGCGAAGGCGTTCGTGGCCGGCGCGGACATCGCCGAGATCACGAAGCAGGACCCGATCTCCGGCCGGGCGCGGGCACTCAACGGCCAGGCCGCCATGCGCCGCTTCGAGCGCTGCGGGAAGCCGGTGATCGCCGCGGTGAACGGCTTTGCCCTGGGCGGCGGCTGCGAGCTCGCGATGGCGTGCCATATCCGCATCGCGAGCGAGAACGCGAAGTTCGGCCAGCCCGAGGCGAAGCTCGGCATCGGGCCCGGCTACGGCGGCACGGTCCGCCTTCCCCGCCTCGTCGGCCGCGGGCGCGCGCTCGAGCTGCTGCTCACGGGTGCGATGATCGACGCGCAAGAGGCGTATCGCATCGGCCTCGCCAACCGCGTGGTCGCACCCGACAAGCTCATCTCCGAGTGCGAGGCGATGCTCCGCACCATTCTCGCCAACGGCCCACTCGCGGTCCGCGCCTGCCTCGAGTCCGTCACCGCCGGGGCCGACATGTCCCTCGACGACGCCCTCGCGTTCGAGGCCAATCTCTTCGGCGTCCTCTCCGGCACCGAGGACATGCGCGAAGGCACGGCCGCGTTCCTGGAGAAGCGGGCGGCGGCGTTCAAGGGCAGATAGCCGGGGGCTGCCGACGAGTCTCCGAACGGCATTTCCGGCCGGTCCTTCCCCTGTGAAAAGCACCCCCTTTCGACTAAATTTCGGGGATGCCAGGACAGCCCTGCTGCACCTTCCAAGCCCCGAACTGGAAACGACTTCTGCCGGTGCTGGGGATCGCCGCGGCATTGGCGGGATGCGTGGAGCGGGCGCGGATCGGATTCGAGCCGGATCCGGAAGAAAACGAGGGCCCGAACGCGACGATCGACGTGCCGGAAACGGCCGAGGTGACGGTGCCGGCGGGACCGTTTTACAACGTGGCGGGCCGGGTCGCCGATGCGGATGGTGTCGATACCGTGTACTTCGAGCTCTTCGGCATTCCCGAACAGTTCCAGCCACATGTTCCGGCCACGTTCGACGATACCGTGACCTTCTCGATCCCCATCACGACGGCCGGTCGCGAAGGAACCGCGGTGACGATCCTCGTCTTCGGCACCGACAGCGAAGGAGTTCGAGGCGACACGGCTTCGCGCCGAGTCGTCATCGAATAGTGCGGCTCGAGCGGCTGGTCGCCCGCGGGTTTCGGAACCTCGCGGATCTCGACCTGCCGATCCCCGCGGCCGGCGTCGCGCTCCTCGGTGCGAACGGCCAGGGCAAGACGAACTTCCTCGAGGCCGTCTACTACCCTGTGCTCTTCCGGTCTCTCCGCAACGCGGCCGACCGGGAGCTGGCGCAATTCGGCGGCAGCGGGTTCCACGTGACCGCTCAAGTCGAGGCGCGCAACGGCAGGCGCACCGTCGCAGCGACCTGGACGCCGGAGCTGCGCCGCAAGCGCCTCGCGCTCGACGGAGTCGACGTGCCGCGCGTGTCGGATGCCGTCGGTGCCTGGCTCGCGGTTGCATTCCAGCCCGGAGACGTGGCACTCGCCTCGGGCGGCGCCGGAGAGCGGCGGCAGTATCTCGACCGCATGCTCTCGCTCGCGAGCAGGGACTACCTCCGCAGCCTCGCCCGCTACCGCGCCGCGGTCGCCCAGCGGAACTCCGCGCTTCGTCTCGGCCGGCTCGACCTGGCGCGCGCCTTCGACGGACCGATGGCGGAGGCGGGCGCCCACGTGATTTCGGCGCGGATGGCATGGGTGGAGGGCCCCGGTGCCCGCTTCGGCTCGGAGCTGCGCGGACTCGGCGAGCCGCTCGAAGGCGCGCTCCGCTATCGCGGGAAGCCGGAGCTGGCCAACGCCGACGCGTGGATCGCGCTGCTCGACGCGACCGCGCAGCGGGACCTCGGCCGCCGCATGACGACCGTGGGGCCGCACCGCGACGACCTCGTGGCGGAGATCGGCGGGAGAGAGCTGAGAGCGTTCGGCTCGACCGGCCAGCAGCGCACGGCCGCGCTCGCGCTCAAGCTCCTCGAGCTCGACACGCTCGCTGCCGCCCGTGAGGACGAGCCGGCACTGCTGCTCGACGATGCGTTCGCCGAGCTGGATCGGGGGCGGCAGGAACGCCTCGCCGCGCGGCTCTTCTCCGGCACGCGACAGGTGTTCGTGACGGCGCCGAGGATGGATGAGCTGCCGCCGGGGATGGAGGTGGAGGTGTGGGGGGTGGGGGCGGGGGTGGTTGGGGGGGGTGAGGTAGGTAGCTAGGTAGAGAGGTGGTGAGATGCTGGAGAGGGAGGACGTGGCGGGCGGGATAGACGGGATACGGCACACGGTGGGATGCGAGGTGGGATGATGCATCGCAGGGAAGCGGAATGACGAAGCCCCAGCGGCCGACGCCGCTCGCCGATGCGCTGGCGAGTTACCTGCAGAAGCAGGGACTCATCAAGCGTATGCAGCAGGCCGGCATCGTCGAGGAATGGGCGACGCTCGTCGGTCCGCAGATCGCGGCCGTGACCGTTCCGGAATCGGTGACTGCGGACGGGATCCTCCGCGTGCGCGTCGCGTCGTCGGCGTGGGCGCAGGAGCTGAGCCTGATGTCGCCCCGGATCCTCGCACGGCTCAATGACGGACGGAAGGGACGGGTGCGGGAGGTGCGGTGGATCGTGGGGCAGCCGATTCGCGAGGGGGACGGGGAGCGGGGGACGGGCGGCAGGAGGTAGACGGTCGGAAAGTCGGAAAGTCGGGCGTGAAGGGAATGCGGCCGATGAATCACCCAGGGAATCAGGAGCGGGAATGAGCGCCAGCGTGCAGCCGCAGTACAAGGCCGAATCGATTCAGGTCCTCAAGGGCCTCGAGGCAGTCCGGAAGCGTCCCGGGATGTACATCGGGTCGACGTCGGAGAACGGCCTGCACCACCTCGTCTACGAGGTCGTGGACAACTCGATCGACGAGGCGCTCGCCGGGCACTGCGACGAGATCGGCGTCACGATCCACCAGGACAACTCAATCACCGTCGCCGATAACGGCCGAGGGATTCCGGTGGACATCCATCCCACCGAGAAGGTCCCGGGCGTCGAGCTCGCGCTCACGGTGCTCCACGCCGGCGGCAAGTTCGACAAGAACAGCTACAAGGTGTCGGGCGGCCTCCACGGCGTCGGTGTCTCGGTGGTGAACGCGCTCTCCGAGCGGCTCGAGGTCATCGTGGACCGCGACGGGAGCCGCCACCACATGCAGTTCGTGCGCGGAAAGACCACGAAGAAGCTCACCGTCCTCGGCAAGGCCAGGACGACCGGGACCACGGTCCGTTTCAAGCCCGACCCCGAGATCTTCACGGTCCTCGAGTACAACTACACCACCCTCGCCGACCGGCTCCGCCAGCTCGCGTTCCTCAACAAGGGGATCCGCATCACGCTCAAGGACGAGCGCGAGGACGGGCTCACCGAGACCTTCTACGCGAAGGGCGGCCTGATCGAGTTCGTGCAGTGGCTCAACCGGAACAAGAAGGCGCTGCACCCGAAGCCGGTCTCGTTCATGACCGAGAAGGACGACGTCGAGGTGGACCTCGCCCTCCAGTACGAGGACGGGTACAACGAGAACACCTTCACCTTCGTGAACAACATCAACACCCACGAAGGCGGCACGCACCTCACCGGCTTCCGCTCGGCGCTCACGCGCACGATCAATGACCTCGCCAAGAAGTCGGGCGCGCTCAAGAAGGAGGGCTTCACCCTCTCGGGCGACGACATCCGCGAAGGGCTCACCTGCGTGCTGCACGTGAAGGTGCGCGAGCCGCAGTTCGAGGGGCAGACGAAGACGAAGCTCGGCAACTCCGAAGTCGAGGGGATCGTCAAGACGGTGGTGAACGAGCACCTCGGCAGCTTCCTCGAGGAGCACCCGCCGGTGCTGCGCGCCATCGTCGAGAAGGCGGTGAGCGCGGCGCGCGCGCGCGAAGCGGCCCGCAAGGCGCGCGACCTCGTCCGCAAGAAGTCGGGCCTCGAGAACGCCGTGCTTCCCGGCAAGCTCGCCGACTGCTCGATCGACGATCCCGCGCACAGCGAGATCTACCTCGTCGAGGGCGACTCCGCCGGCGGGAGCGCCAAGCAGGGCCGCGACCGCCAGTTCCAGGCGATCCTCCCCCTCCGGGGCAAGATCCTCAACGTCGAGCGCGCGCGGATCGACAAGATCCTCGGCAACGAGGAGATCCGCTCGATGATCACGGCCATCGGCACCGGCGTGAAGGAAGACTTCAAGCTGGACGAGGCGCGGTACCACAAGATCATCATCATGACCGACGCCGACGTGGACGGCGCGCACATCCGGACGCTGCTCCTCACCTTTTTCTTCCGGCAGATGCAGGAGCTGGTCGAGGCAGGCTACGTCTACATCGCCCAGCCGCCTCTCTACCGCGTAGCGCGCGGCACCGCCAAGGACAAGATCGTCTACGCCTACACCGAGGCGGAGCGCGAGGAGGCGGTGAAGCGGCTCTCCGGCAACGAGGGCAAGGGCAGCGTCATGATCCAGCGCTACAAGGGCCTCGGCGAGATGAACCCCGAGCAGCTCTGGGAGACGACGATGAATCCGGAAACGCGGACGATCCTCCGCGTCACGATGGAGGACGCGGTCGAGGCGTCGAAGCTCTTCGACGAGCTGATGGGCGACGAAGTCGAGCCGCGGCGGCTGTTCATCGAGCGGAATGCGAAGTACGTGTCGAATCTCGATGTGTGAGTAAGGGGGTGAGCGGTGACCGTTTACCGCTCACCCCTTATCGCACCGCCCACCAGCAGCGCAATCACGACCTCGAATATCTCCATCGCACGCCCCTGCTATCTTGGACTCGTGATCCTCCTCCACGAACGCTGGTTCGTCGACAGCGCCCCCTACCCGCTCGCCTGGAGCAGCGTGACCCGACCGGGCGCGCTGGCGGCAGTCGGTGCCGTGGTCGCGACGCTATGCCTCGCTGCGTTCGTCTGGCGGCGCACCGGACGACGCCCCATCGTGCCCGGCCCCTTCCGGCTGGGTGCCAACGCCGATTCGCTCGCGGTGCTTTACGGCGCCATCCCGCTCGTTCTCGCGCTGCACCTGGCCGTCACGCTCTTCGTCAGCGGCGTCACGCTCCATCTCTTCGCGCCGAATCTCGCGCTCGGCGAACCTGGCGCGGTGCCGATCGGATCGCTCGCCGGAGCGGTTGCCGCGCTCGCGCAGATCGGGATCGGGCTCGCCCTCTTCTATGGCGCACTCACGCGGATCGCCGCTGCGCTGCTCCTGGTGCTCTGGCTCGCGGGCGCCGCCGGGTTCGGGCCCATCCTGCTGCTCGAGCATGCGATCGTTCCGGGTATCGCGCTCACGCTGCTCATCACCGGACGCGGGCCGTTCGCGGTGGATGCGCTGCTCAACCCGCGCCTCGGGCTGCCGCGGCTCCGGTGGCTCCCGGATGCCCTTACCCCGCTCCGCATCGGCACCGGTCTCTCACTTGCCACGCTCGCCTTCACCGAGAAGCTCTGGAACCTTCCGCTCGGACTCGCGTTCCTCGAGCGGTACCCCGTGAATTTTCTCCCCGCCTGGGGCATCCCGCTCGGCGACGAGAGCTTCCTGCTCGCGGCCGGCGCGGTCGAGCTGCTGGCCGGCCTGCTGCTCATCGCCAATGTCTACGTGCGGCTCGGCATCCTCGTGCTCTGGCTTCCGTTCAACCTCACGCTCGCCGCGTTCGGCTGGATCGAGCTCGTCGGACACCTGCCGATCTACGGCGCCATGGCGGTACTCGCGCTCTGGGGCCGGGGCAGCGGCGACGACGTCCGCGCCCTGCAGCGCGGCCTCATGCAGCGGCCCGCGCTGCTCCCTTCCCCGCAGCCGCATGCGGGGAGTAGGGAGTCCGCCCCATGAGGCCCATCGTCACGGCGGCGATCGCGATCGCCTCGATGTTCGTCGCGCGCCCTGCGGGTGGCCAGGCGCCTGCGGGCGAGCCCGGCTCCGAGCTCACGATCTCGCTCGTGACCATGGGACCCGGCAGGTACGTGTGGGAACGCTTCGGCCACAACGCGATCCGCGTGACCGACCACCGCACCGGTGCCGACACCACCTACAACTACGGCATGTTCGATTTCGGCCACGAGAACTTCTTCGCGAATTTCGCGACCGGCCGGATGGATTACTGGATGGAGGGGCACGATGCGATCCGGGAGGTGAGCGCCTACATGCGGGACGACCGCTCGGTGTGGGTCCAGGTGCTCAACCTCACGCCGAGGCAGCGGCTCGAGCTGCGGGATTTCCTGCAGTGGAACGCGCGCCCGGAGAATCGCTTCTACCGCTACCACTACTACTACGACAACTGCTCGACCCGCGTTCGCGATGCCATCGATCGCGTCCTCGGCGGCGCCATCCGGCGCGGCACCGACAGCGTCGCATCGGGCGCGACGTACCGCTCGCATACGCGGCGCCTCACCGAGAACGACCTCTTCATCTATACCGGCATCAACATCGGCCTCAGCCGCCCGACCGACCGGCCGATCAGCGAATGGGAGGAAATGTTCCTGCCGCTCGCGCTGCGCGAGCATGTCCGGAGCATCACGGTCCCCGACGAGAACGGCGTGCCCAGGCCACTCGTCGCGTCCGAGGAGACGCTCTACGTGAGCACCGGAGATCCGCCCCCCACTGCACCGCCACGCTGGTGGCCCCGGTACCTTGGCGTCGGGCTCCTGGTCGGCGCGCTCGTCGCCGTCTCCGGGCACCGGCGGCATGCGAGCCGGGGCGCCCGGACGCTGTTCGCGATGATCGGCGCGCTGTGGAGCGTCGTGGCAGGGATCGCGGGCATCCTGCTCGTCTATCTCTGGTGCTTCACCGACCACGTGACGTCGTACGCGAACGAGAACCTCCTGCAGCTCTCGCCCCTTTCTCTCGCGCTCGTCGTTCTCATCCCGCTCGTCGCATTCGGGAAGTCCACCGGCCGTGCCGGTGGCCGGATCTCCATCGCAGTCGCGATCCTCTCGCTCATCGGCCTCGCCCTCAAGCTGCTCCCCGCCGGCCAGGTCAACGGCGAAATCATCGCCCTCGCCTTGCCGATTCATCTCGGAGTCGCCGGTGCACTCCTGCGAAGGCCACGGCCATCGTCCTGAAGCGGCGGCTGGAAAAGCGCACGCCGGTGCCCTTCGTGATTTCGTAGGTGCCTTGGCCCGTCAGTGCGGGATGGGAACGTCGCGGAAGGATCGAGTTACGAACGAGGACCGTCTGACGTGGAAGGGCGCGCGTCTCTATCGCCGCTCGCCCCTTTCCAGCGCAGCTACGGCACGCTCGACTGCCCGGCGCTCCTCGACGAGCCCGGGATCTGCCTTGCCCCAGAGTGCGAGGAAGCGGCGGTAGGCAGTGAGGGCGGCGCCGCGATCGCCCCTGGCCTCGAGGAGGGCCCCACGGGCGGCATACGCCCTCGCACGGAAGAGCCAGTCGGGTCCGGATGTCACGACCAGCCGCGCCGAGTCGAGGTAGGCGTAGTGCGCCAGCGCCTCGTCCGCCCGGCCGAGGAGCTCCGCGGTGCGCGCGAGGCCCCAGTAGTGGCGGGTATCGCGCGTCGTGTCGCGAATCGCTTCGGCATACAGGAGCGCAGCCGCAGACCGATTTCCCGCCACTGCATTCGCGAGGGCGAGCGTGGCCACGCGCCGAGCGGCCGGGATGTTCGCCGCCCAGCGCCTGGCCCGCGCCGTATCTCCGAGCGTGGCGGCCGCGAAGCTCAGGGAAACCGGCGTGAGACGCTGGAGCTCGTCCTCGGGCGCCGAGTTGAGAATCCGCTCGACATCGCGCTCCACCGACTCGAGAAGCTCCGGCGTCAGCCGCCCCGAGCCCATCGCAATCCGGAGCGGGCGCGTCGTCGCGTTCACCGACTGGAACCGGCGGATGGCCGGCGCCTGCGCCCGCGCCAGGATCGACGAGTCCTGGCTCTGCTCGATGCGGCTCGCCTCGTCGATGCGCCCGAGCATGTAGAGCGCATTCGCGAAGGGCTGCGCCAGGGCGTAGCCGGAAGCGACGAACGCGCTGTCGAGCGCGCGCGGATCGGCCGCGATCGAATCGGCCAGCCGGCCGGCGTCGGGGAGACGACTCGCCTCGAGCAGAAGGTCGAGCCGGAAAAGCGGGAAAGGTATGGCGGTGGCGACGCCGTACCGTTCCGCGCGCGCGTAGGCGGCGATCGCCTCGTCGTAGCGCCGGTCCGCCCGCATGAGCTGGGCATCGAGGAAGTGCGCCGTGCCCTCCTCGGGTGCAACCGAAAGCCATTCGCGCACGACTTCGAGGCCCGCGCGCCGCGCGCGGCTCCGCATCGAGTCGACCTGCGCATCCGGAAAGCGCGCCGCGACCGAGTCGGAATCCACCAGGACCACCGAATCCTCGCCGACGAGGAGCGGGACGAAGTAGTTGTCGGGTATGCGGAAGTATGCGGTCGTGATGTCCCCCGCCGGCGGCTCGCGAAACCCGGGAATCCGCGCCTCCGATTCGAGCGAGAGCGAGCTGAGGATGCCGCCGAGATAGAGGTAGAGACGGTGATCGGTGCCGTCGAGCGCCAGGGCGCGCCGGTAGGCACGCAGGGCCTCGGTATACGATCCGGACAGCGTTTCGCCGCCCTGCGCGCCACGCACGAGGGTGCGATCCATCTGCTCCGCCGCAGCGAGCCCGGCCCATGCATCGGCGATCGTCGAGTCCCGCGCGAGAAGCTCGCGGTATGTGTCCTTCGATTCCACGAATCGCGCGTGCAGGAAGTCCTGATAGCCCTCGAGGAGGAGCCGCTCGCGCTCGGGGCGATCCGCGGCGAGGCGCGCCGCGCGATCCGCATAGGTGATGAAGTCGGTTTCCCCCGCAGCGAACTGGCGGTTGCTGACCGCCTGGCTCAGCTCGTACCAGGCCAGCGCGAAGCTCGAGTCCCGCTCCACTGCCCGCGCGAACGCGCTCTCCGCCCGCGCGATGTCCCAGCGGCTCCTCGCCTCGATTCCGGCGACATACGCCCGATACGCCTCGATCGAGTGGGTCGGAGGTTCCGCACCGCTCAGCACCGTCGCGTCCGCGCCGGCGAGCTGGAGGATGCGCCCTGCGAGCTCACGGAAGGCGAGGGTGAGATCGGCGGACGCGGCGGTCGTGACGGTTTCGGTGGAAAGGAGCTTTCCCTGCGCGACGTCATAGACCTTGATGGTGATGTCGAGCGAATCACCGGCGCGCGGGAAGATGCTTCCGGTGGTGGCGGTCCAGACGCCGGCCTGCTTCGCCAGGCCGATGACATCGTTCTGCGAGAGCTGGGCGCCTTGATCGAGCTCCGCCCGCCGCGCGAGGTCGAGCAGCCGCTCGGCGTCCACCACCTGCACGTCTTCCCAGCGGGAGAGCCACTGCGCCAGCAGCTCGACGCCACCGACGCGCAGCCAGTCGAGCGCGGGATCCTGCCGGGTGTTGGAGAAGAAGCCGATGAGGATGCTGCGGCGCGGGTCCACGCCCTGCCCCGGCCCGCCGCGCCCGCGGGCGACCAGCACTCCGGCGATGAGCACGACCGCCAATGCCGCGACCGTCAGGAGAATGCCCTTGCGCCGCGGCGGCACTCCGCGCGCCGGCGTGCGTCCGGACGCCGGCGATGTCCCGCTCAGCGCCTCGACCAC
>DASTUP010000248.1:0-11870 GCA_035759585.1 Gemmatimonadales bacterium
GCGGACTCACGCTCACCGGCAACGACATCTCGCACAACTGGCGGCCGAGGCTGTACAGCGGGATCGAGCGGGAATCGCTGGTGGACTGGCTCTCCTACCATAAGAACGAAAATGACGAATGGCTCCGCTACGGCGCGGCCATCTACCTCGCCGGCGTCGAAGGCGGCGAGATCCGCGACAACGTCGTGCGCCAGGGCATGAACGGGCTCCTCATGACACGCTCGAGCCGGGTCAGGATCTGGAACAACGATTTCTCCTTCAACTCCGGGCTCGGCATCGGCCTCTACCGCTCGTCGCACAGCTTCATCGCGCACAACCGCGCCGACTGGAACGTGCGCGGCTACTCGCACGGCTTCTACAACCGCGGCCAGGACTCGGCGGCGCTCCTCATGTACGAGCAGAGCTCGCACAACGTCGTCGCCTTCAACTCGATGACCCACTCGGGTGACGGCCTCTTCCTCTGGGCCGGCCAGCACACGATGGACACGGGCGAGGGCGGCGCGAACGACAACCTCTTCTACCGGAACGACTTCTCCTTCGCGCCGACGAACGGGATGGAGGCGACGTTCTCGCGAAATGCGTTCGTGGCGAATCGGGTCGAAGGCTCATGGCACGGCCTCTGGGGTGGCTACTCGTTCGAGTCGGTGATCCTCGGCAACGAGTTCAGCGACAACGTCGAGGCCATCGCCATCGAGCACGGCCAGCAGAACCGCGTCGCGGGCAACACGTTCGATGGCGACACGACGGCGATCCACCTCTGGTGGAACCGCATCGAGCCCTCGGACTGGGGCTACCCGAAGCACCGCGACACGCGCTCGCGCGAGTACGTTGTCGACGCGAACACATTCCGAGGGAATCGCGTCGCACTGCGGGTGCGAGACACCCAATCGCTGCTCTTCTGCTGCAACGCACTGACCGGCGTTGACTCGGCAATCGTGGCGAAGGGAGACACCGCGGGCCTCCGCACTCCTGACTCCACTGCCGCATTCGCGATTCCGGAACGATTCACGGTCGAGCCGCTCGCGGAGGGCCGCGACGTACTCGCTGCCCCGGATATTCGCCGCGGGCGCGATGCGATCATCGTGGACGAATGGGGACCGTACGACTGGCGAAGCCCGAAGCTCTGGCCCGTCCGGCGGTCGGATACGACGCCGCTCGCGCTTCGCGTGCTCGGACCTGCGGGAGACTGGCGGGTCGCGGGCCGGGAGGGAATCGCGCTCCTCTCCGTCTCGGAAGGCGCGGTAGAGGACACGTTGATCGTCACCCCAGCCGCGGGCCGAGAGAACGACTTCAGTGTGGAGCTCGAGTATCGCGGAGCGGCGACGGTTTCCCGCTTCGGCGACAGCGTGCCGGCAGGGAGGCCAGTGAGATTCGGCTGGGAGCGATACCGGCCGAGCGCCACCTGGACCGTGAGGTTCGTGCCGCTCGACTCTGCAGCGGCGACGCCGTCCGATACGGCGATGGTGGCGTCGCTTCTCCGGCGGACGGAGGCGGCGGGACTCGACACCGCCCGCCTCGACCTGATGTGGTATCGGCCGCCGGTGAAGGAGATCCCGCAGGCGCACGTGCTCACCGAGGCGACCGCTTCGATCCGGCTCGGTCGCGGCCGCTACCGCCTTCGCACCATCGCCGACGACGCGATTCGCGTCTACGTGGATGGGCGGCTGCTCATCGACGACTGGACGCCCGGCGAGTCCCGCGTCCGCGAGACCCTCGTCCCGCTTGGCGGCACGCACGCCATACGCGTCGAGCACCTCCAGCTCGACGGGTGGTACGAGCTTCGGCTTGACATCGAACGGGCGGACCAGTGAGGGCCATCCTCATCGAAGCCGCCGTGGACTCGGCGGCGGCCGCGCTTGCGGCGGTCGGGGCGGGGGCGGAGCGGATCGAGCTTTGCGACGATCTCGATGCCGGAGGCCTCACGCCGCCAGCGGAGCTCCTCGCCGAGCTGCGGCCGAAGCTCGGCGTGCCGATTCTTCCCATGATCCGCTCGCGCGGCGGGGACTTCGAATACGACGCCGATGAGCTGGATACGATGATCGCGCAGCTGCACGAACTGCGCGCGCTCGGCGCGGACGGTTTCGTGTTCGGGGCGCTTCGGGGCGACAGATCGATCGATGCGCCCGCCACATTGCGGGTTCTCGAGGCCGCAGGCGGGCTGCCGGTCGTCTTCCACCGCGCCTTCGACCGCACGCCCGATCTGTCCGCATCGCTCCAGGCGCTGATCGGACTCGGCATCGACCGCGTGCTCACCTCCGGCGGCGCCGCACGGGCGCTCCTCGGTGTGGACCGGCTCGCGTCGCTGATGCGCGAAGCCCGCGGGCGGATCGGCATCCTGCCCGGCGGCGGCATCGACGCCGGGAATGTGCACGAGATCGCCGCGCGCACGGGTGTCACGGAAGTTCATGCCCGGTGCGGGGCCGATGGGGAGCGGGTGAGGGGAATCGTCCATACCCTCGAATTGCGACGCGGAGCCGGCGGCTGAGGCCGATGGCAGAAAGACAAGGGCCCGCGCAATCGCGCGGGCCCTTGCTGCTTCCGGAACCCCGTCCCGTTCAGTCCTGCACGAGAATCAGGTACCGCGACGTCCCCCAGAACTGCTCCGGCGACGAAATCCGCAGCTCGCCGCCGCGGACCTCACCGTCCTCGTCAGCCGCCGCGAGGAACGTCGGGCTCTGGCGCGTCACGATCTTGTACGCCTTGTCCGCGCGCGGGAGCGTGAGGACGGTGTCGTTCATCCGGTGCACCACCGAGAACGCGGCCGGGTCGAGGTCGCGCGCCGGGAGGAGGCGGGTGCCGCCGAAGATGAGGAACTTCGAGCCTTCCTTGACCGCGACGCCGCGCTCGATCAGCTCGGCCTGCGTGCCGGCGATGTAGTACACGGTGTTCATCGTGTCCACCAGCGCGGCCTTCTCGGTCTCGACGCGGGTGCGCGCGGCCGAGACGGTGTCGAGGTCGGTCCGGAGCGCCACGATCTGCGTGTTCTGGCTGTCGATGATCGCGGTGTACTCGGCCTGCTGGCGCTCGATGTTGGCCTTCATCTCCTCGATCGTCTTCTGGTACCGATCCACCTGGGCCACGAGGCGCGAGTCGCGGCTCGACATCGAAGCGAGGCGCTTCTTGGCGGCCTCGAGGGCCTCCTCGCTCTGCTGGAGACGGGTGATGGCGTCGCGGATCTTGCCGAGGACCACGGTGCGCTGGTCGTTGGCGCTCGTGGCTCCCTCACCCGCCGTCACCGGATTGGCCCCGAGGTCCCGGACCTTCGCCAGCTCGGAATTGATCGAGCTGACCATCTCGGCGTTGGCGAGCACCTCGTTCAGGAGGCTGTCCTTCTCCGCGGAAAGCCGCTGGGACTCGGCGAGAGCCGTGTTGAGTTTCTGCTTATCCGCACAGCCCGTGGTGGCGAGAACGGCGGCGGCAACCAACAGCACCTTGCGCATGTATCCTCACGTCAGACAAGCGCCGGCCCGCCGTCCCCCCGGACGACGTTCTCGTGCGCGACAATAGGCTCAGGAGGCGGACGGAACCTATTCGGGAGTCCGGTAGTCCGCGGTGACGTACGTCACACTCCCTCCCGGCTCAGCCCTCCGGCCTTCTATTGTATACCGGTCCAGCGCGCTCCCGGTACCGGGCGAGCACGCGGCGAGACTCTTCGCGGAGGATCCCTCCCTCCAGCTCGATCCCCCGCTCGCGCAGGTAGTCGTGCGACTCCGCGAACACCGGCCCCTCGTCGAAGCCGAGCTCCCGGGCGTCCTCACCCGCCGCCGCGTAGACCACCCGCACCACCCCGCTCCAGAGCGTCGCGCCAAGGCACATCGCGCACGGCTCGCACGAGGTGAAGAGCTCGTGATCGGCGAGCCCGGGCGCGGCGAGCGTGAACGATCCGACCCGCCGTTGCGCCAGCATGAACGCGACCATCTCCGCGTGCAGCGTGCAGTTGTCGAGCCGGACCACGCTGTTGACCCCGATGGACACGAGCCGCCCCGACCGCTCGAAGATCGCCGCGCCGAAGGGGCCGCCGGTGCCGCGGTCGACATTCTCCCCCGCCAGGCGGACGGCGAGTGCCATCCGCTCCTCGTCCGTGCCGTACGCGCGGTCCCAATCCACGACCTCCGCCGCCCAGGCCGGACAGTCCACGCGGACCTCGCCGACCGGCGCGCTCACCGCGGCCGCTGGATGAGGAAGACACCCGCGATCACGAGCAGCGCGCCGACGACTCGACCCAGGTCCATCGGGTGCTTCGCGTAGCCGACGAGGCCGTAGTGATCGAGAAAGAGCGAGGCCACCATCTGCCCCGCCACGACCGTCGCCACCAGCGTGGCCGCGCCGAGCCTCGGCGTGAGCACCACGGCGACGGCGACGAAGAAGGCGCCGAGGATGCCTCCGGTCCAGTGCCACCAGAGCGTGCGGCCGAACGCACCCTCGGGTATCGAGAGCCGCGCGGCCGCGATGTAGCCGCCGAGCGCCAGCGTACCTATAAGGAAAGAGACCCCCGCGGCGAGCACCGGATGACCGAGCGCCCCGCGAAGCTGGGTATTGATGCCGGCCTGAACCGGAAGGACGACGCCGCTCAGCACCGCGAGGAGGAGGAACCAGATCATGCGGGGCGTGCGAGCATCGGGGCTCCGGGGAGGAGGGGATGCGAATTACGATAGGCGGAAGGGAGCCGGATCGAAAGGTCGCGCCACGCTCAGGCGGGTGAGGCAGCAGCCTCGGCCGGCGCCTTCGGGCCACGGGCACCCTTGCCGCCGAGCAGCGCGGGGAGGATGAAAAGCGCGCCGATCGTTCCGGCAACCGTCCCGCCGGTAGTCGCAAGCGCAATCGCGCCGAACAGGCTGTCCGACTCGGTGCCGACCGCGAGCGGAATGAGGCTCGCGATCGTGGTAAGCGTCACGAGCACGATCATCCCGGAGCGATCCTCTGCAGCAGAGACCACGTCGGCCACGTCGAGCTTCGGCTTCCCGCCTCCGCCTTCGCGCGCCATCCGGTCGCGGCGCTTCTCGAGCGCGGCATCCACGAGCAGGATCGCCTGGTTCACCGAGAGGCCGACGACGAGAATCACACCGACCGCCGCCTCCCGGCTGAACGATGCCTTCGCGATCCAGAACGCCGCGATGACTCCCGCAAGCGCGAGCGGCAGGCTGAGGAACACCATCGCCGACGCCCACACCGAGTCGAATACCATCGCCACCGAGAGAATGACGAGCACCACGCCGATCCCGAAGACGAGCCAGAGCCCCTTCCCGCTGTCGTCCGCGCCCCACGCGAACTCGTCGTCACCGACCCAATACCCCGCGGGCACCGAGATCGACGCCATGAACGCCTTGTGCGTCCGCTCGGCGAGCTTCTGCGGGCCGCGGAACTCGTAGCTCACGATGCGGACGTACTGTTGGTCCTCGCGGCTGATGCTGCTCAGGCCCTCGCGCTCCTCGACGCGCGCCACGTCGCCGATGCGGATCGGCGTGCCGGCGTCGTTCGGGAGGAGCGCGTTCCGGAGGTCGGCGAGCTGTCGCTCGCGTGTGCCGGCGCTCTTGAGCGTCACCTGGATCTCTTCGCCGCCGATGTCGAGCCGCTGGGCTCCGACGGGCCCGCGCACCTCGCGCGCGACGGCATTCGCGAAGTCAGCGGCCGTGAGCCCGTTCCGCGCGAGCGCCGCGCGATCCGGCTCGAGCACCACGGTGATGGCGCGCTCGCGGCGGAAGAAGCTTCCGGCATTGATGTCCACTCCCCTGACGCGCGGGATCCGCTCGAGCCGGCGCTGCAGGTCTTTCGCGAGCTGCTCGACGCCGGCGAACGAATAGCCGAGGATCTTCACACGATAGCTGGAGATGCCACCGCCTCCGCCTCCACCATAGAAGCCCGGACCGCGCCCCTGCACGGAGACTTGCGCGCCGCCGATGAGGAGTGCGCGTTGGGTGAGCGCTTCCTGCATTTCGTATGGCAGCGGACCGAGACCCGCGTCCTTTTCGAAGACGACCCGCATGAACGCACCTTCCGGGCGGCCCTGCGTCGTCACCTCTTCCACGCCCGGCACGCCGACCACGATCGCCTCGAACTCGCGCATGCCGCGGTCGAGGCTCTCGGGATCGGAGCCGCGCGGAAAGTCGAGACTCGCCGAGAGCGTCGTGCGATCGCCGAAACCGAAGCCGTAGAACGACGACTTCGGCACCTTCTTCACGAATCCCCAGGCGAGCACGCCGAGCAGCACCGTCGTGAGCGCGAGCGTCACCCAGCGCCAGCGCACGATGCGGCCCACGGTCCTGCCGTACGCCGCGCGCAGCCTCGGCCACCCGGCGCCGTGCATGCCGTGGCCGGCGCCGAGCGCCGGGATCATGATCACGGCGGAGACGACCGACCAACCAAGGGCGAGTGCAAACGCCGCGGCGAAGGGAATGAACGCGGCGCGCGCATTCCCCTGGAGATAAAGGAAGGGGAAGAGCACGACGGCGGTGGTGAGCGTCGAGCCGAAGATCGCCGGGAGAATCCGCCGCCCGGCCTGCGCGCGGCCTTCGACCGTGTCCGGCACCGAGCGGAGCCGCTCGACCACCACGAGCCCGTTCTGCACCAGGATCCCGACGCCCATGCCAAGGCCGGCGAGCGTGAGGAGATTGGCCGGTATGTCGAGCAGGTAAAGGCCGAGCGCCGTTCCCGCGATGGCGACGGCCGCGCTCCCCATCACGAGCGCCACCGATTTCACGTTCCGGAGCGTGAGCGCCAGCACGAGCATCACCGCCGCAAAGGCGATGGCGCCCCGGAGCATCAGCTCGTCGAGCTGCTTCTGCAGGTCGACGCTCTCGTCGCTCTGTATCCCGAGCCGGATGCCGGGCGGGAGCGAGGGACCGAGGCCCGCCATCAGCTCGCGCACCGCCTCGGCCGTCTTGATCGCATCGGCGCCGGGAAGCCGGGAGATCGAGAGCGAGACCGCGGTCTGCCCGTTGATGCGGTTGAAGTAGCCGCGGTCGTCTTCGTCGAGCCGGATCGACGCGAACTCTCCAAGGCGATAGACCCGGCCGCCGGGGCCAACGACAGGAAGATCGGCCAGCTCCTCCAGCGCGCCCGGCTCGTCTCGGAGCACGACACTGCGCTCCGTGGCACCTTCCCCTTCTTCACCGAGCGCCTGCACGCGCCGTGAATTGGCGAGTGCCGTGTTAAGCGCCTGCGGCGAGATGCCGGCCTGTCGGAGCTGCTGCGCATTGTACGTGACGGCGACGCCGATCTGCGCCGGATTGTAGCTCGTGGCACTCGCCACGCCCGGCACGGCGCTCACCCTCGGCTCGATCTCCTCGCTCACGATGCGGCCGAGGGCGCCTGGGGTGTACGGGCCGGTGACGCCATAGCGGAGGAGCGGCGCTTCCTCGAGCTCTTCGGGGGCGTAGTTGCTGAGGTAGGGACTCGAAGCACCGGAGGGAAACTCCGGGCGAATCACCTCGAGTCGTTCCATGATGTTGAGTCGCGCCAGCTGGACATCCGTATCGGGCTCGAGATCGATCCGGATCGATGCGACGCCTTCGCCGGATTCGCTGCTGGTCTTCCGGACCCCACGCACCGACTGAATGACGGCCTCCATCGGTGACGTCAGGTACATCTCGACCAGCTCGGCGGCCGCGCCAGGCCATTGCACCTCGATCGAGAGCCGGGGCAGCTCCACCGTCGTGCGCGACGCGAGCGGCAGCCGGGTGAACGCCACGCCTCCGGCCAGGAGCAGCGCCGCGCAGGTGGCCCAGACGACGGCGGGTCGGTGGGCGGACCAGCTGATCATCCGGCGGACTCGACTGGATGACGGGTCATGAGTCGGAAGGCCGGAAGGTCGGAAGGTCGGAAAGGGGGGCCGCGCGGACCTCCGCTTCCGCCCTGCGTTCCTTCCAGCGCTCCACGACGGCGTATGCGGTCGGCATCAGGAAGAACGTCACGAGCGTGGCCGTGACCGAGCCGCCGATGACGCCGGCGGCGAGGGGCTGGTAGAGCTCGCCGCCGCTGCCGAGGCCGAAGACGAGCGGGAGGACGCCGGTGATGGTCGTGAGCGACGTCATCGCAATGGCGCGGAGGCGCTGGCGGCCGCCGAGGAGGACGGCTTCGTCGATCGAGTGACCGAGGGCGCGGAAGCGGCGGATGGCGTCGAGCTTGACCACCGCGTCGTTGTCGGCGATGCCGATCATCACGATCATGCCGATGATGGACACCGCATTGAGGCTCTGCCCGGTAAGCCAGAGGGCGAAGAGGCCGCCGGTGCCGGCGAGCGGCACCGTCGTCATGACGACGAGCGGCGTCGTGAAGCTCCCGAACTCGCCGGCAAGCACCAGAAAGACGAGCGCGATGGAGAGCACCGCGACGATCGCGAGCTCGTTGGCGGTGCGGCGCTGCTCGACGTCGGCGCCGGTGATCTCCCAGCGGAGCCCGGCAGGGGCCTCGAGCGCCGAAAGCGCTTCGGCGACATCTTCCGTCGCCTTTGCCGTGCCGCCCTCCTCCACCACGCCTTCGACCACCGACACCGGCCGTTGGCCCACCCGCACCACCTCGATCGGCGCGCGCGTCTCGCGCACGGTGACGAGCTGGCCGACGGGCACGCCGTCCACCGGCGTCGTGAGCGCCGTCGCGAGATCCTCGTTGGCGCTTCCCGCGAAGCGCACCCGGATCGGCGTCCGGCGGTCGGTCTCGCGGAGCTCGCTCGCGTCCACGCCGCCGAGCCCGCCGGCGAGCGCGTTGGCGACGGCGTCGATGGAGATCCCCCGTTCCGCGATCCGCTGCCGCTCGAGCTCGATCTCCACCTGCGGCTGCGTGCCGGCGTAGGCGTCGCGCACGTCGGCGAGCGACGGAATGGAATCGATCGCCGCGCGCGCGAGCCCCGCCCACTGCTCCGCGTCCATCGCCTTCGGCGCCGAGACCTCGACGCGCACGAGTCGACCCTCGCGGCCGATGAGGCTGCCGAATTCCGACTGCCCCGCCAGGTCGAGCGCGAGCGAGCCCGCAGCGAGATCGGGAACGGCGCGGCGGAGATCGTCGGCGAACCGGGCCGCATCGTCGCCATCCGGCACCGGGATGATCAGCTGGCCCGTAGCGGCAGTGCCGGGATCCGCCCCCGCAAGCACCTCTTCATCGGTCGCTAGCCCAACCCGCGCGTAGATCCCCCGAGACCCGAGTCCCGCCGCCGCCGCCTCGACCCTCGCCGCCTGCCGGATCGTCTCCTCGAGCGCGGTTCCTTCGGGCAGCCGCAGGTCCGCGACGACCGTGCCTTCATCCACCTGCGGCAGGATCTCCCTCGGCAGTTGCCGGAAGACGAGCACCGTCAGCAGGATCAGCCCGAGTGCCGCAGCGAACACCGTGCGCGGCCGGGCGAGGCACCAGACCATGCCGCGTTCGTAAAGCTCAGCGAGGCGGTGGCCGAGGGCGGTGAGGCGCCCCAGGGCGTCATTGCGAGGAGGCGCAGCCGACGAAGCAATCGGGTCGCTCAAAGCGTCATTGCGAGGAGGCGAAGCCGACGAAGCAATCGGGTCGTTTGCGATCGATCCCTCCAAGGCAACCCCATTGCCGCGGGCGCGTCGCGCCCTCGCAAAGACGCCGCGCCGCCTCCCCACCATCATCACCGGCATCAGCGTCAGCGCCAGCAGCAGCGACGCGGCGAGCGACGTGACGACACTCAGGCTGAGATCGCGGAAGAGCGCCGCGGCGAGGCCGCGCACGAAAACGATCGGCCCGAAGACGAGCAGCGTCGTGAGCGTGCCGGCGATCAGCGGCCCGGAGACTTCCTCGCACGCGCGGATCGCCGCTTCCGTCGCGGGGAGCCCCTCTTCCTTATATCTGGCGGTCGCCTCGGTGACCACGATCGCGTTGTCCACGAGCAGGCCGATGCCGAGCGCGAGGCCGCCGAGGGAGAGGATGTTGATCGTGACGTCGAGCGCCTGCAGGATCACGAGCGCCATGAGCACCGAGAGCGGCACGATGAGGCCGATCGAGAGCGAGGCGCGGATGTCGCGGAGGAAGAGGAGGATCACGAGCAGCGAGAGGATCCCGCCGAGCACGATCTCCTGGATGAGGTTGCTGAGCGCCGCGTTCACGAACTCCGCCTGCGCCGCGACCACGGTCATCTCGAGGTCGGGAAATTCTTCCTGCAGCGTCGCGATCGACTCGTAGATCCCGTTCGTCACGGCGACGGTGTTGCTCCCCGCATCCTTGTACACCACGAGACCCACGGCTGGTGACCCGTCGAGCCTCGTCACGGTACGCGCGTCGGCGAGCCCCGCATGGATCGTTGCGACGTCGGCGAGCCGGATTCCCGAGCGCGGCGGGCCGATCGGCGTGTTGCCGATCTCGTCCACGCTGCGGAACTCGGTGAGCGCCCGAACGGAGAACCGGAACTGCCCCCGGCGGATCGTCCCCCCCGGCGCGCTCCGGTTGGCGTTCTCGACGGCGGTGGCGATGTCGTCCGGCGAAAGCCCGAGCGCGCGCATGCGCTCGGGATCGACGTCGATGCGGATCTCGTCCGTCGGCGCGCCCACCACGGCCACGCTCGCGACGCCGTCGAGCTGCTCCAGGCGCCGGCTGTGGACGTCCTGCGCCGTGCGCGCGATCGAGCGAAGGTCGCCGCTGCCGCGGAGTGCCAGCACCGCGATCGGCCGCTCACCCGGGTCGCTCGTGAGCAGCGTCGGCCGCTCCGCCGCTTCCGGCAGCGACTGCCGCGCATTGTCGAGCCGCTCGCGCACGCCGAGCACGGTGCCGGGCATGTCGGTGCCCCAGGCAAAGCGCGCGGTGGTGGTCGCCTCGCCGTTCCGGCTGAGCGAGCGGAGCTCGACGAGCCCCGGCGTCGCCGCGAGCGCCTGCTCGATCGGCTCGGCCACGAAGCGCGAGACCTCGGTGGCCGCCGCGCCCGGATAGGCGGTGCGGACCGTGAGGACCGGGAGTGTGACGTCGGGAAGGAGCGAGACCGGGAGCCGGCCGAGCGAGACGGAGCCGAGCAGCACGACGGCGAGCGTCGCGGCCACGGTCATGACGGGGCGGGAGACGGCGGAGGAGGAAAGGGACATGTTAAGCTGCAGTCATTGCGAGGAGCGAAGCGACGAAGCAATCGGGTTGCTTCGAAAGACGGTTGGTTTCACGCCACCCGATTGCTTCGTCGCTTCGCTCCTCGCAATGACGCCTCACTCGCCTTCCGCCTTCGCCACCACCCGCACCGGCGCATCATGCGTCAGCGTCAGGTGCCCCTCGACCAGTACCGTATCTCCCGCCGCGACGGGGATCTCCCCCGTGGACGAGTCCGGCAGCACCTCCGTCTCGATCCCGTTCGACCGCCCCGGATTGATGTACACCCATTGCGCGCGCCCTTCCTTGACGACGAAGACGAGCGGGCGCCCGTCGCGCTCGAGCACGGCGGGGGCGGGGACGATGATGCGGTCGGTAAGGCGCGTGGACTCGAGGCGCACGTCGGCGTACATGCCGGGCCGGAGCACCCCTTCACTCCGGAAGCGCACCAGCGCGCGGCCGGCGCGCGTCGTGCTGTCGATCAGCGGCAGCACCGCGGCGACGCGCCCGATGATCTCGCGACCCGGAGCCGCGGCCGCCGTGATCACCGCCTGGCCGCCGACCTTGATGAGCGGCAGGTCGTGCTCGAGCACGGACGCCTCGATGCGGAGGTCGTTGATGTTGACGACGGTCGTCACCTCGGCACCGGCGCTGAGCCGCTCGCCGGCCGCGACGTTCACCCGGTCGATCACGCCCGCAAATGGCGCCGTGATCACCGCGCGGTCCCGGTCGAGCTTCGCCTGCTCCAGCCGCACGCGCGCCCCCGCGAGCCCCGACCGCGCCAGCGCATTCCGCCGCCGCTCCTCGCTCGGCGCCTCTCCCGAGACGATCGAATCGGGGACGATCATGTCGTTGTA
>DASTUP010000249.1:0-53048 GCA_035759585.1 Gemmatimonadales bacterium
GAAAGGCGGAGTCGCGCGCGGGACTCGGAGCGATCACGCGGGCGCAGGCGAGAATCCAGAAGGTGGTCATCGCCCCCGGCGCGCTCCTCGTGGTCCTGTCGGGCCTGATCCTGACCATGCGATTCATGGGCGCGATGACCACGGCGATGAGCCCCTGGCTCATGGCGATGCAGGGCGCCGGCGTCGTCGGCGCCCTGATCACGCTGATGATCGGACTCCCCACGGCCTCCCGCCTCAGCCGGATCGACGCGGAAGGCCAGACGGCGGCCTACTTCGACGAGCTGCGCGGGCGGATGCGAGTGGCGGCGTCGGTGTCGGGCGTACTCGCGCTCTTTGCGCTCGTGGCGGCGGTCGTGTACCGGATGGGTGGGTAAAGGCACACGAAAACACGAAAGGACGAAAGGCGCGGGAGTCGAGCGGGTCGCGGCGGATCGCGCGGGGCTTCGGCGGAATCGCGAAACCGCGGAAAACGCACCGCGAAGGCAAGAAGGGCGCAAAGGGGTCCGTTCTACGCGAACATCAACAACACAATCAAGTTCTTCTGGATCGTTTTGTTGATGCCGGCAGGCCACGGAGCCCTTTGCGTCCTTCTTGCCTTTGCGGTGAGATAAACACAATCCCTTTCTCCGCATCCTCAGCGCCCGCTGCCGGTCTGCCGTTACCCGGAGTTGTCATATGGACCGGGCAGGTTCGCGGGCTTTCAGATCCTGTCGCGCTTTCGCGATTAGCTCATGCCCGCCCGACTCGCCGATCCCGTCGCGTCCACGGCGCCTTTCGTCCTCTCGTGTGCACAGTTCAACGCCTTAGCGCCGCACGAAGCGGCGCCCCGTAGCACAGACCCTTCGTACCGGGCACGCATCACACCGGGCAATGCGCGCCGTGCAGATCAGCGCGCCCAGCTCCATGATCCCCTGATTGAAAGCCCACGCGGACGCGCCGCGGCGCGGGACGAGGCGCTCCGCGGTGGCCCACAGCTTCCGGTCGCCTGCGCTGCCGGCGGCACGGGGATGGAAGGCGCGGCGAATCACGCGGGCCACGTTGGTGTCGACCGCCGGCGTCGGCTTCTCGAAGGCAAAGCTCGCCACCGCTCCCGCCGTGTAGCGGCCGATGCCGGGAAGGAGCCGGAGTCGCGCCGGATCGTCCGGGATGACGCCGCCGTGCTCCGCCGTCACGACCTGGGCGAGCTTCTGGAGATTGGCCGCTCGGCGGTAGTAGCCGAGCCCTTCCCAGCTTTCGCGGACCTGGGCGGGAGGGGCGGTGGCGAGCGAGTCGAGCGAGGGGTACCGCGCGAGGAAGCGGTGATAGTAATCCTCGACCCGCGCCACCTGCGTCTGCTGCAGCATCACTTCGGAGACCAGGACGTGGTACGGATCCCGGGTCCGGCGCCAGGGAAGGTCCCGGCCGTACCGGCGGAACCAGCGGAGGAGGCGGCCCCGGAACTCCTGCACCCGCACTGACGTGTCAAGACTGGACTTACGCGGCATGGTCCGACAAGATACAACCCAATGACAGCCCGGGCGCAGTCCTTCGATATTCGGCAGTCCGTCGGGCGCAGCGTCCTCGGCGGGCTCTCCCATTCCGGCCGGTTCTCCTACTTCCTCGCTGACGCATTCCGTGGGCTTCCGGAGATCCGCATCTGGTGGCCGCGGATGCTGATCGAGGCGTGGAACATCGGGATCGGGAGCCTGCTGATCGTCATCCTGATCTCGGCGTTTGCCGGCGCGGTCACCGCGCTGCAGACGGGCTACCAGTTCACCGGCAGCATCCCGTACTATGTCGTCGGCACGCTGGTCGTCTCCTCGATCATCCTCGAGCTCGGTCCCGTGCTCACCGCGCTGATCCTGAGCGGGCGGATCGGCGCGCGCTACGCCGCGGAGCTCGGCACGATGCGCGTGACCGAGCAGATCGACGCGCTCGAGTCGCTCGGCCGCTCACCGGCATCGCATCTGGTCCTGCCGCGCGTGATCGCGGGCTTCATCATGATTCCGGCGCTTACGGTCTTCGCGAACCTGTCCGGCGTGCTCGCGGGGTGGCTCTCGGTCAAGGCCGTGCTGCCGGTGACGGACGCGGACTTCATCTATGGCGCCCAGTACTACTATCGCCCGTTCGACGCGTACTACTCGCTCATCAAGGCGTTCTTCTTTGCCGGCGCGATCACGACGATCTCCTGCTACATGGGCTTCAACACCCAGCAGGGCGCCGAGGGCGTGGGCAAGTCGACCACGACGGCGGTGGTCGCGAGCTCCGTGCTGATCCTCGTGCTCGACGTCGTCATCACCCGCATCCTGCTCAACCAGTGATCTCGCTCCGCGGTGTCGTCAAGCGGTTCGGCACGCAGACGGTGCTGAACGGCGTGGACTTCGAGGTGCAGGATGGGGAGACCGTCGCCCTGCTCGGCCCCTCGGGGACGGGAAAGAGCGTGCTGCTCAAGCACATCATCGGGCTCATCAAGCCGGATGCGGGGTCGATCATCGTGGACGGCAAGGACGTGAGCCATCTCGACCGGAGAGCGCTCGCCGAGTTCCGGCAGAGCATCGGCTACGTCTTCCAGAACGGCGCACTCTTCGACTCCGACAACGTCTTCGAGAACGTGCGGCTCGGGATCGTGGACGAGGAGAAGTTCAACGACATCGAGTATGCCACCGAGCGCGTGACGCAGTGCATCAGGCTGGTGAACCTGCAGCCCGACGTCGTTCTGCAGAAGTATCCGGCGGAGCTGTCGGGGGGAATGCGGAAGCGGGTCGGCATCGCGCGCGCGATCGCGGGAAGTCCCAAGTACCTGCTCTACGACGAGCCCACGTCGGGCCTCGATCCCGTGAATGCCGACATCATCGACGAGCTCGTCAAGCGGCTCGACGAGGAGCTCGGCGTCACCAGCGTGATGGTGACGCACGACGTGCGCGGCGCCTTCCGCGTGGCGAACCGCCTCGCGCTCCTGAGCGAGGGGCAGATCGTCATGCAGGGCACGCCCCAGGAATTTCTCGAGTCGAAGAACCCGAAGGTGCAGGAATTCCTCGAGCGCGACTTCGACAATCCTTCTTTCGCGGCCTGAGTACCCATGGATCTCCGCTTCGGACGGGAAGTGATCGTAGGCACGATGGTCATCGTCGCGCTCGTCGTCTTCGTCTTCGGCACGATGTGGCTGAGCGGCCGCTCGTTCTCGGACGACGACCTGCTGCGCATCCAGTTCGAGGACGTGAGCGGGCTCAAGCGCGCCTCGCCGGTCCGCGTGTCGGGCGTGACGGTGGGGAAGGTGGAGCAGATCGAGTTCCGCGGCGTGGGCAACGTGCTCGTGACCGTGGGCGTGGGCGACCAGATCACCCCGACCACCGAAGCGACCGCGACGATCGTGAGCGTGAGCCTCGTGGGCGATTACGCGGTGGATATCGATCCGGGCACCGGAACGCCGCTCGCCGATGGAGCCGTGATCGTCGGAGCCCGTGAGGTCGGGCTCTCGGAGAAGGCCGCCGGCATGACCGGCCGGATCGATACGATCCTCAGCGGCGTACAGGCGATGGTGAGCCCCGAGATGACGCGGCGGCTGGAGCAGACGATGGAGAACCTCCAGGGCACCCTCGCCGCGGCGCAGCAGACGATGGCGATCTACGGCAATCCGAACCGGGGCCCGACGGCCGAGCTCACGCGCACCATGGCGCAGTTCCGCCAGCTCGGGGCCACCCTCGATTCGACGCTCGCGAACCCCGCGCTGCAGAACGCCCTCGGCCGGAGCGACTCGCTGGTGCAGAACCTGAACGCGATGTCGCAGGCTTTCGCGGCAACCGGCTCCCGCCTCGATTCCCTCCTCGCCAGCATCAGCGCCGGCGAAGGCACCCTCGGGAAGCTCGCCACGGACAGCACGTTCTACTGGAACATGACGCGGGCGATGGCGAGCTTCGATTCGCTGCTGGCGGAGATCAAGCGGAACCCGGGGAAGATTCCGATTCAGGTGAGGATCTTCTAGGGGGGACCGGTGACGGCGGGCAACTTGTCATCCCGAGGGAGCAACGCGACCGAGGGATCTGCCAACCGGTCTCCGGAACTCGCCAGGTAGATCCCTCGCTGCGCTCGGGATGACACCGATGGCCGCCCGACCCCCACCGCCCGACCCTCACCGTCCGAGCATCCGACCCCCACTATCTTCTCGGCATGCCCCTCACCGTGACCTTCCTCGGCACCGGCGCCGCCTGCCCGTCCGTGGACCGCAACGTCGCCTCCATCGCGCTCACGCGCGAGGGCGAGACCATGCTGCTCGATTGCGGCGAGGGAACGCAGCGGCAGATGATGCGGTATGGAGTGGGGTTCACGTTCCGCGAGATCTACTTCACGCATTATCACGCCGATCACATTCTCGGGCTCACCGGACTGCTGCGCACCATGGGCCTGCAGGACCGCACGGCGCCGGTCAAGCTGTACGGTCCGCGCGGCGCCGAGCGGGTCCTCGGGGCGGCACTGGCGCTCGGCATCGAGCGAAATCGCTTTCCGGTCGAGATCATCGAGGTGAAAGCGGGAGACCGGATAGCGCACGAGCAGTACGACATGGTCGCGTTCGAGGCGGATCACCGTGCCGACACGATCGGCTGGGCGCTCGTCGAGCACGAGCGGCTCGGCCGGTTCGATCCGGAGCGCGCGCGGGCGCTTGGCGTGCCCGAGGGACCGCTCTGGGGGAAGATCCACAAGGGTGAAGCGGTCACGCTCGACGACGGGAGGGTCGTCACGCCGGCGGAGCTCGTCGGCCCGACGCGCCGCGGGCGGACCATCGTCTACTCGGGGGATACGCGGCCGAGCCCGCTTGTGGCTGCGGTGGCGCGCGGGGCGGATCTCCTGGTTCACGAGGCGACGTTCTCGAGCGAGGAGCTTGCGCGCGCCGAGGAGACGGGGCACTCGACGGCGGCGCAGGCGGCACGGATCGCGGCGGAGGCCGGCGTGAGGCAGCTCGTGCTCACGCACATCAGCCCGCGCTACACACGCGATGCGCCCGAGCTCCTCGCCGAAGCGCGCGCGGTCTTTTCGAGCGTCATCGTCGCGAAGGACGGCATGACGCTCGATGTCCCGTACGCCGACGATTGACCTATGCCGTTATCCCGATAGAGTTTACGCCGCCTTGACCGGGGTCGCCCCGGTGGTTAGCTTTGGCCCTCTTCGGGTGATCCTCGGACCCCGCGGGGCTGTAGCTCAGCTGGGAGAGCGCTGCAATCGCACTGCAGAGGTCAGGGGTTCGATCCCCCTCAGCTCCATGAAAAATCGAATCCAGTGCCCCTTGGTGTAACTGGCAACACGCCTGACTCTGGATCAGGAGAGTCCTGGTTCGAGCCCAGGAGGGGCAATACGGCCGCAGAAAGCGCGGCCGTTTTTTTGTGGGCTCGGCCTTCGACTCGAGCCCGGGAGGGGCAATGCCCGGGATGACAATCCCGGGCTTTTTTCTTTGGGTCTCGCCGTCGGCCCGGGCATCTCCCATGGCAGACAAAAGGTTCGAGCGGTGGCCTCGAAGGGAAGAATCTCATCGGTGGCCGACTCCAGCCGGTTGCAGCTCGCCAGTGCGGTCAAGTTTGACAGGTTCGTCGAGGCGCGTAACTTTCCGGCCACCGAAACACCATACCACTCCACGTATTACACGCATCCAGGGCACACTCCGCGCAAGCGGGGGTCGCAAAGCCACGGGTCCACGTCGATCAGGCGCGGATGGCCGGGTTGCTGCGAGGGACGCTCGCCGGCCAGTCCGGCCGGGCCTGGTGTCTCTTCATCCTCCTAGCGTGAGGTCATCCATGCGCTCCGGGTCTGCCCGCCGTCTGCTCCAAACCGCTCGCGCCCTGTTACACTCGGCCCCGCTTGCCCTGATGGCCGCATGCGATAGCGGCGCCCCATCCGCGCCGTCGGCCGCTCCAGAGGCTGCCTTCGACGTCGGGGGCACGCCCGCGAAGACAACCGACCAGATCGTGGTCCGTCTCAATACGGCGCCGGACGGACCGCAGGACATCGGGTTCAGGCTCACGGGTCTCAGGAAGGCCGACATACTGCTGGACGATGACAGCGATCCGAGGCTCGCGAATATGCGCGTCCTGCCGTCGCTCAAATCGGGAAATTACCTGCTGAGCGTGAAGCCGCTGCCTCCAACATATTTCCTTCAGTCGATCACCTGCCGGGAGTTCGGCCCGGTTGGATATACGAACCTCGCCTCTACGATCGACCTGCCGAGCGGCGCGGTCAACGTCAATCTGGATTCGGGCGAACGGCTCGACTGCACCTTCACAGTGGTGGAACTGAACTGACCGCGTCCGATTCAGCCTGCCAGGCCTGATTGTAACAGGCCGCCGACTGTCCTGGCTCGAGCCCACGAGGTGCAATGAAGCCCGGCAATGACTCAGGTCAGGCCGGGCTTCCGCTTTCCGGGTCTCGCCGGCCTAGGGGATGTTCCTGGTGAGCGCGTCACGAATCGCGTTCTCCTTCGCCGCGATCTCGGGCCCGAAGTCCTCCGACTCCCAGAGCGGCCGGATCTCGAGGTCGCTCGGGCCCGGCATCGGGTTGGGGCACCGCTTCGCCCACTCGACCGCCTCTTCGATCGACCGGACCTGCCAGATCCAGTACCCCGCCACCAGCTCCTTCGTTTCCGCGAAGGGTCCGTCGGTCACGGACCGCTTTGGCCCATCAAAGTGAATCCGCTTCCCGAACCTGCTCGGCTTGAGCCCGTCCCCGGCCAGCATGATCCCCGCCTTGACCAGCTCCTCGTTGTACTTCCCCATCTGCTCGAACATCTCTTCGGCCCCCTCCATCTCGAGGGGATTCGACTCCGCTTCCGACTCCTTCGTGGCCTTCACGATCACCATGACCCGCATAGGACCTCCTCCATGATTGTGAGCGGCCCCGGTGGCCTGCTCTGCCCATACGTCGTCCGGGGGGAGCTGGAATCGACATCCTGTCACCTTCCCCCCGGAATTTTCGATCTCTCATTTGACGGGCACAGTCCTGCATCGCGAATGCCGGGAACGGGTTAGGCGATGCAGACGTCAGCCGTCCGATTGACGTCGCTCCGGGCGCGCCCTAAGTTGGCCTGAAACCCCTCTATCGTTCATCAGGCCACCCAGGAGCATAGCGCGTGGATGCGCCGATCGGCGATCTGATCCGCACCGCCGATACCGGCGATGCGGGAGCGGCCCGCACGCTCTTTGACGCGCTCTACCGGGAGCTCCACGGGATCGCGGAGCGCGAGCTGCGCCGAGGCGGACGGGAGCTCACGCTCGGCGCCACGACGTTGCTGCACGAAGCATATCTCAATGTCGCGCGCCGCGAAGGCGTTCAGTTCGCGAGCCGCGACGCGTTCCTCGGGTATGCCGCCCGCGCCATGCGCGGACTGATGATCGACTATGCGCGTCGCCGCCGTGCTACCAAGCGGGGCGGCGAGTTCCATATCACGTCGCCCGATTCGGAGATTCCCGATGACGGCCGCGGCGAGTCGGCAGCGGAGCTCGAGGATCTTGGCGGGGCGCTCGAAGTGCTCGCAGGCGTGAATCCCGAGCTCGCGCAACTCGTGGACTTGCATTTTTTCTGCGGCTATTCGTTCTCCGAGATTGCGGAGCTCCGCGGCATCTCGGAGCGGACGGTATACCGCGACTGGCGTCGGGCCCGCCTGCTGCTGCACCGGACGCTCGAGGAGCGCTGACCCGCCAGGCGCGGGTCAGGCGAAGGACCATGTCCATCTCTCCCCAGTTGCTCGCCACACTCGACGCACTGCTGACCGAAGCGCTCGACCTTTCCCCCGAGCTCCGGGAAAGCTGGCTTGCCCGCCTGCGGCTCGAGCAGCCGGAGCATGCAGCAGAAGTCGAGCGGCTGCTTGCCGACGAAGCCGCGCTCGACGCCCGCCATTATCTCACGCCCAGCTCCCCGCCGGTCGGCCATCTCGAGTATCCGCTCGTCCCGGGACAGCGCCTCGGCGCCTGGACCATCGATCACTCGCTCGGCGAAGGCGGCATGGGGACGGTCTGGCTTGCGCACCGAAGTGATGGTCGCTTCGACGGCACCGCCGCCATCAAGCTGCTCAAACTGGCGTTTCTCGACCGCATCGGCATGGAGCGGTTCCACCGCGAGGGAAGTGTGCTCGCGCGCCTGCGGCATCCGCATGTCGTCACCCTTCTCGATGCCGGGGTCACCGACAGCGGCCAGCCGTATCTCGTGCTGGAGCACATCGCGGGCGAGCGGCTCGACCGATGGTGCGACGAACGGAAGCTCTCACGGGAAGAGCGGCTCGGCCTCTTCCTCGACGTGCTCTCGACGGTGGCGCACGCGCACGCCAACGGCATCATCCACCGGGACCTCAAGCCCTCCAACATCCTGGTGACACCCGACGGCGTGGTAAAGTTGCTCGATTTCGGCATCGCCAAGCTGCTCGCGCCCTCCGGGGACCGATCCGCCGACACGACGCTCACGGAAGGCGGCAGCCGCCCGCTCACTCCCGCGTACGCGGCTCCGGAACAGGTGGCTGGGGGACCGATCACGCCGGCGGCAGACGTCTATGCGCTCGGCGTGCTCCTTTTCCAGCTGCTCACCGGCCGTCATCCGACCGGTGCCGAGCAACCAGGGCACGCAGAGGTCACTGAAGCACCGCAGTTGAGCGCCGTGCTGCACACGGATGCCGGCGATCTCGACCGCATCGTAGCGACGGCGCTCTGCCGGCGGCCCGAGGAGCGGTATCCGACCGCGGGCGCGTTCGCGGAGGATCTGCGACGCTATCTGGACGGAGTCACGGTGCGCGGAGTGGCGTCCGGGGCGCGGCGGAAGGTGAATTGGCCCTCCGCTGCACTCCTCGGACTCGCGGCCCTGGCCGGCGCCGGGTGGATCGGGTGGCGCGGCTCCCAGGCGCGGCAACGCGCGGCGGCTGGGGAACCCGCTCCAAGCATTGCCGTGCTTCCGTTCACCGTGCGCGGCGAAGGGCTCGCCCCCTGGCGCGAGGGAATGGTGGACCTGCTCTCGCGAGGCCTGGATGGCGCGGCGGGCATACGCGCGATCGACAGCCGCACACTCCTCGCCGGCTGGCACCAGGCCATTCCCGACGAGGCCACGGCCGACCTCTCGCAGGCACTCGGAGTCGCGCGCCGGACCCAGGCCAGGTACGCGCTTATCGGATCGGCGGTCGCTGCGGGGACGAGGCTTCGGCTCGGAGCGGATGTCTATGACGTCGAAACCGGCCTGGTAGTCGGACCGGTCGAAGTCGAAGGATCCTCCGACTCGATGCTGACGCTCGTGGATCGCCTCGGGATGCAGACGCTCGAGATCATTCTCGATAAGGACTCCGACGACATCCCTGCGCTGGATCTGGCAGGTGTTACCACGACCTCACTCACCGCCCTCAAGGCCTTTCTGGAGGGCGAGGATCGCTACCGACGTGCCGAATACATCGACGCCGCCGAAGCCTGGGAGCGCGCGGTGCGTGCCGACAGCACGTTTGCGCTGGCGTACCTCGGCCTGGCGGAAGCGTACGCGTGGTCTGCGAACATCACGAACCCGTCCTACGAGGAGAAATATCGAGCGAACCTCGAGCGCGCGAAGGTGCGAGCAAATCGGCTCCCTGGCCGCGAGCGTACCCTGGTCGAAGCCCGCTGGGCACGGCACCGAAGCGTTCCGGGTGCCCTCGCAATGACTCGGGAAGCTCTTCAGAGGTACCCGAACGATGCAGACCTGTGGTACGAGCTGGGTGAGCATTACATCCACAACCCGTTGGCCATGGCCGCGCCCGAGGAAGCCGAGCAGGCCTTTCGGCGCGCCGCTGCGTTGCGGCCTGGAATGGCCGCCTTCCGTACCCACCTCCTGGACCTGGCGTTCACCTGGCGCGCCGACAGTGCGGGCATTGCCGCCGAGCTCGACGCCTATCGCCGCCTCGCTCCAAACGATGTTACAAGCCGTGCGGGCCTGGTCGCGTTCGCCCTCGCCTTTGGTGACAGTCGCGCGCGCTCGCGCGCCAGGGCGGAAGCAGGCGGCCTCGATTCGCAAGCTGCGGTCAAGGTCTATCAGCTCCTGGCTCACACGAGGTTCGCTGAAGTACGCGAGGCGATCGTTGCCGTCCTCCAATCCCGCGTAAATGAAAGTCTTCAGCCGGTCCTTCAGCGCGAGCGAGTGCTGAACCTCTCCATGACGGACGGCCGGCTTCGCGAATTCATGGCGCATCTGGACGATCCGCGTGTCTCGGCCACGCACCGCTACTGCGGGCCGCTCTACATCTCGCAGCGCGGCCTGCCCGTTCCGCAGCGGGTTCTGGAGCAGCGACTCGCCGCCGTACGGGCCGACGGCGGCCTGTTCCTGAATCGATACCGGGCAATCTGCGCCACCACTTACGCCGCCCTGCTGGGCGCCTGGGGAGAGTTCGACGCTCTCGTCGCCCGTGCACGCGAAATTGCGGCACAGCGACTCGCCGTCGGCGACAGCGCGAGCGCCCGCACCTGGGAAGTGGTCGTCCGCACCGCGGCGGCACACGAGCACTGGGGACACGGCCGGAAAGAGGAAGCCCTCCGGGTCCTCCAGAGTGTGCTCCCGGCAGACGAAACTTTTGGCTCACTCTGGCAAGTCGGGCGGCTCAACCTGGAGCTCGGGCGGCTGGACGAGGCCGAGCGGGTCTTCCGGGCGCTCTGGTCGCACCAGGATGGTGCGCCGGCGCACCTCGAATTGGCGCGGATTCTGGAGCGGACCGGGCGGCCGGACGAGGCGCGAAAGGAATACGAGTTCGTGGTCTATGCCTGGCGCAACGCGGACCCCGAGCTGCGGCCGAGGGTCCGCGAAGCGCGGGAGGCAGTGGAGCGGCTCTCATTCGCGAGCGAGTGATCCGATCGCACCGGCCGCACCGACCTCATCCTTCGACATCAGACGCTTCCACACCAGGGCCGCCGCTTCGGATAGAAGCCAGCTGGCCGACATCCGATCCCCGGCATATTCGGCCCACGATGCGATCTCGAGACTCGTCTGGTTGCCGAGCCAGCCCGATTCCTTGTCTACTGCCGGGAGCGGTGCGCCGGAGGCCGCCGGGAGCCGAAGCGCCAGCACGCCGCGGAACCAGTTGATCGTGGCGGCGTTGCCCTCGCTCGTCGGATTGCGGTGACCGATGTCGGGCTCGATCGCGAGTGCCCACAGGCCGCCCCGAGACCGGTTCGACTCGAATGTCTCCCGTATCCCCGTGTTGCTCACTACCTCATCGCGCTCGGCCTGCAGCACGAAGGTGGGTACGGCGAGCGCATCGGTCGACGCGAGATTCGAGACGCTGGAGGGCACCCGCACGAACAGGCCCAGGGTGCGGTTCGCCTGGCGCGATGCCATTCCCGATGCCTCGTTCGCACCGGCGCTGATTCCCATCAGCAGAATAGGCGCCTCGGCGATCTCAGGGTGTCCGCTCAGTTCTGCGACATCCGCGAGCGCCCCGAAGATGGCGTCGTCGCTCGTGACGCTGTTTGCCATGACGGTGGCGCTACCGAACAGTGCCAGCTGGGATGAGCGCGCGAACTGCCGAAGACTCGCACCCAGGTTCTGCAGAGTCTGCTCCAGCTCGGGAGAGCGATCGTCCGGCGCGATCCTTTCGCCAGTCACGAACCCGCTTACGTCGGGGCCGCCGAGAGTAATGATCACTCCGCGGATCGAGCCGACCCCGGCCGGAACGAATGTCGCGTTCGCACCCGAGCCGTAGATCTCCTGAGCGGCGAGCGCAAGATCTTGGCTGTTGGCTCCGGCCTCTATCGTCACGCTTGCTTCGGTGGCTGTATAGCCCGGCCGTTCTGCCCGCAGGGTAGCCGGGCCGATCGGTATGTCGGTCAGCTCGAACCGCCCGGCCGAGTCCGTCGTTGCCGTCTGTGCGCCGAGCTTGACGGTGGCGCCGGCCAAGGCGACGGATGACTCCGTCGCCCTCACCGTGCCCGTAAGCGTGGCCTCCGCTTCATCCGGGCCTGCGGAGTCGTCACAGGCCCCGAGTGATGCGAGAAGCACGACCAACTTCACGAGTCGTCCGCACATGTCAGGGCGGGCCCATGACGGCAGCGGCGGCGTTGCACGCCGAATTGTATCCGGCCGCATGCTGTACCTCCTCGAGAATTCAGGCTCTTTCGGGGCCGCGCGAGTCAGTCGGCGAACCCGTTGCAGTCGTTGTCGATTCCGTCTCCGAAGATTTCCTGGGCCCCGGGAAACACGAGCGGGTCCGAGTCGTCGCAGTCGAGCGAGTTGTCGACGTAGCCCGGCAGGAACTCGATCGCTCCGAACGGGCCGGTCAGCGTGATCTGGGGTATTCCATTGACGTCTCCCCATGCATCGTCGTCCGTGTCCGGGTATTGCAGCACCAGAATGCCCGCGTCGATCTCTCCATCACAGTCGTTGTCGATGCCATCCATGACCTCCTCCGCGCCGGGATGGATGGAGCCGTTCGAGTCGTCGCAGTCGCTGGCGTCGGCAACGTGATTGGCGGGCGGCGGCGATCCGGTGGGCACCGCGGCACCGCTGAGCGGGTCGCCAAAGCCATCGGAGTCGAAGTCAGCGTAGTAGACATCCGGCGCCGATCCGCTCAGCGTGAAATGGCTTACGCCCGCGATTCCGTTATAGCTCGCGACGATATCCACCTCGCCTGGCAAGTGGCCGGTCACGAGCCCCGTGGACGACACGGTGGCGAGCGCCGGGTTGGTGGTGGCCCAGGTGACGTCGCCACTGACCGGAAATCCCTGTGTATCCATCACGTTCACACCGAGCTGGAACGTCGTTGCCACCGAGAGGTCCATCACGTGCAGCGCCGGCTGGACCTCTACGCTGAAGTCCCCGAAGACGAGGGTGACCGGTACCTGGCCCGACCTCGGCGTGAGCGGGATGGTGAGTGGCTCGTTCTGGCCCCGCTGGATGTCTCGGGTCGCCGAGCCGTCGTGCGTCACTTCGCCGGTTTCATCAAATGCCGTCACCGAGAAGAGGCGCGCCTGGCCTGGCGGAACTCGCAGCGTGCCGCTGGCGAGGCCGCCCACCACCGGCAGGTTGAACACGGCGGGCACCGCGATGTCCGCCGCGGTTACGGTCACGACCAGCAGGTCGATCGGCGTGTTGGTGACGTTGGCTGAAAGACGGATCGAGGCCTCCGGCTCTGTGCCACCGGGCGCGACCGGCTCGGCGGCGCACGCGCCGAGCGCCGCGGATCCGGCGATCAGGAAGGGAAGGCGCAGTGAGGAGAAGCGCATGCTCAGTTGACCCTCTCGACTCCGCCGCAGTTCACGGCCGGGAACGGCGGCCCGAACGCGACGTGCATGTGGACGTTCCGGTTCTCGAGATCCAGGTAATCCAGTAGCTCGGCGGCATCGTCCAGAGCCAGGCCGCCGAAGGTGTTGAGCGCCGAGCGGAGGGCGTCGAGCGAGCGGGTGGCTTCGTAGTTCATCACGCCGGCAAGGTTGGCACTCGGAAAGCTTGGCCCAACGTTTGCGCCTTCGCCCGGAACGGTGAGCCCGGCGTCGAGGTTGACGAGGATGCCGCCGCCCGGATTGCAACCGGGATTCAGGTGGATGTGCTGAGGGATGTGCTCGCCGGGCTCGACTCCGGCGGCGTGGATCCGGACCCTGAGGAAGCCGTCGACGACTTCGATGAGTGCCTCGCCGGTGGCTCGCGAGCCGCCCAATGGGCTGAGATGAACCTTGAAGAGGCTGCGGTCCGCAGCTGCGCCGGGATCGCCCGGGACGCGGGTGAGCGCCGCACCCTCGGCGAGGGCGGCCTCCGGGTTCGTCGGCGTGTCGGCTGCGCAGGCGGGCAGGAAGGTCATCCCTGCGGCCAGGATGAGCGAACGGGTCGTCATGGCTGATGCTCCTGAGGTCGAGGTCCGCCGGCCCGTGGTCCCCGTGGCCACGAGCGGGCGTGTGCAGTGCGCGGGTCCAGGGTTTCCGGTAAGGAGTGCGACAGCGCGGGGGGCGCCGTCATTGGTTGGATCGGAATGAGGAGGGAATGACTGACAGGGCGGCCGGACGAGGCGCGGAAGGAATACGAGTTCGTGGTCTATGCCTGGCGCAGCGCGGACCCCGAGCTGCAGCCGAGGGTCCGCGAAGCGCGCGCGGCCGTAGCGCGGCTCAGTGCGAACCCATGACGGCAGGGGCCACGCTGCATTTCGAGTCGTATCCCGCACCCGCTTCGGAGGTGACCGGAATCGTCAGGGGCCCGGCCGCCGGAACGCCGAAGAAAGTGGCGATCAGAACGGTCTCCGCGCTCGTCGGGTTGTACGCATAGTGCACGTTGGTACCCGGATCGACCAGCGCAGTACCGGAGGGATAATTGCGCTCGATGCAGTCGTCCGCATACGTGTAGACCAGCTCGCCCTGCGTGATCGCGACCAGCACCGGTCCGGGATGAGTGTGCCAGGGGAACCTCGCTCCCGGCTGCACCGTGATTTTCAGGACTGCCAGCCTGGAGGCGCCCTGCAGGTTGACGACAGCCATCGGGCGGCCGTCCGGCTTCAGCCGGAACTGCGCCGAGAAGTCGTCGGTGAATTGGTGGCGAGCCGAGAGCGGCTCGATGGCAATCGGCGTCACGACCTCGTCGGCGGTGACCGGGAAGTGCGCTCCGCTTCCATCGTCGGATGAGCGCGCGTCGGGGGCGGTGGCTACTTCATCCTCACAGGCTACGAGCATCCCGGCAATTGCTACGAACGCCGCGAGCACCGTGCGTCGGACGACATGCTGTTCCTCCTCATGGATCCAGGGATTCCGGCAGGGGTGAGACGGCGCGAGGAGCGCCGTTACTGGATGGATCGAATTGGGGAGGGAATGACTGACAAGCCCTTCGAAACGCGGAGCAGGGTGCCCGGCCCCGCTCCGCCGCCCTTCTCGGGCTCAGCCCACCATTGCTTGTGACTTGCGGCCCAGGCGAAGCGCCAGCGATCGCACCGATCCCATGGTCAGTGCGGTGCCGTTCACCAGGAGCATCCCCGCCAGCACGAGTCCGAAGCCTCCCAGCATCCCGCGCGTGATCGGCTCGTGGAGAAAGACGGATCCCCAGAGCATGCCGAACGCCGGCGTGATGTAGGTGACCGTCTGCGTCCGCGTCGGCCCGATCCGTTCGATCATCCGGAAGAAGAGCACGAAGGCGAGCGCCGTCGAAAGCGCGGCCAGCGCTCCCATGGCGCCGAGTGCGGTGCTCGAGGGCGGCGCGTCAGGCAGGAACAGCAACGCGGGGATTGCGAGCCAGGCCACGGCACCGAGCTGCTGCCCGAGCGCGAGCGTCGTGGCGGGGATTCCCTTGAAAGCGCGCCGGACGTAGACGCCCGACGCCGCATAGGAGAAGGAGGCCGCAAGCGTCGCCGCAATCGCGAGCAGGGTCGGCGCATCGAGCGGAACCGGGCTCCATCCGGTGAGAACGATCACGCCGAGCAGCCCGAGTGAGAGTCCGCTCGCGCGCAGTGCGGTGAAACGCTCGCCGAGCCAGATCGCGCTCAGTATCGCCCCGAAGAGCGGCACGGTCGCGCCGAGGATCGCGGCGAGGGATGCGCCGAGCCGGAGCTCGGCCCACGCGATCAGCGAGAACGGAAGCGCTGCATTCGAGAGTCCGATCACGAGGAGCGGCCGGACGTGCGGGCGGAGCACCGCTCGCTTCCCGGCGAAACGGAGCCCGACCCACAGGATCAGCGCCGCCAGCGCGACTCGCCCGCCCATCAGCGTCAGCGGCCCCAGCTCCGGCACGCCGATGCGGATGAAGAGATACGATCCGCCCCAGAGCGCCCCCATCAGCAGCAGCGCTCCGAGATCGATCGGCTTCATGCGGAGCTCGGCGCCGTCGGCTCGAGCGCCGTCGGCTGGAGTGACGAGCGATACCGGCCCGGCAGCAGGCGCGCAGCGATCGACAGCCGGTTCCACGCATTGATCGCCGCGATGGCGAATGTCAGGTCGGCAAGCTCCGTGCGTGAAAAGTGCGGTTCAACCTCGGCGAAGACGGCATCGGGCACCTGACCTTCGGCAACGCGCGTGACGGCTTCCGTCCATTCCAGTGCCGCGCGTTCCTGCGGGGTGTACCAGGGCGACTCGCGCCACGCATCGAGCGAGTAGAGCCGGAGCTCGCTCTCGCCGAGGGCCCGAAGGTCCTTCCAGTGCATGTCGATGCAGTAGGCGCAGCCGTTGAGCTGCGAAGCCCGGAGCCGCACGAGGTGCAGGAGCGGCGCCTCGAGGCTCGAGCGGTCGAGGTACTGGTCGACGGGATCCATCGCATCGTATACGCCGGGCGCAGCTTCGGCATAGTTGAAGCGGAGCGTCATTCGAAGTCCTCTCGGCTGAGTGAATCGGAGAGCGCCACGCTGAGCGGCGCATCGCTGTCGCAGACGAACCAGGCCAGAAAGCGCGCCGGAAACTCCCAGCTCTCGTTGGCCGACACCAGGTGCACGCCGCCCGGCGGCTCGTAGAAGGTCTCGCCCTTGCGATAGACGGCCGGCCGCTCCCCCTCCACCTGCATGCGGACCGCGCCATCGAGCACGTAGCCGACCACGGGACAGCCGTGCCCGTGCGGCGCGGACGACTCGCCGGGCCGGTAGGTGACCTCGACCATCGAGACCCTGAGCGCGCGCCCGTCGAGCTCGGGGAGCGCCTGCGTTCGCGCGGCGCGAACGGGGCTCGACTCCGCTCTCCCGCATGCACTCGCGACCACGACTGCGGCTATCAGTGCGAACCGCTGGATTCCTGATGCCTGGACCATTGGTGCCCTCCTGGGTGGCACCATGTTAGGATCAAAGCGGACTGGCGAGAAGGTCCATTATCTACTATTTCATTGGACCACTTCATGTCGAAACGATCTGCCGCCCTCCCGATCGCGCTCCCACCTCGCGAGCCTGGCGCCACTGCCTCCGAGTGGCTCTGCGCCGCGCTCCGCTCGGCTATTCTCGAGGGCCGGCTTCCCCCCGATGCGAGGCTTCCGGCCACGCGCGAGCTCGCACGCCAGTACGGACTCGCGCGGGGAACGGTGGTCAACGCCTTCGATCAGCTCTGTCTCGAGGGATACCTGCGGGGGCGGGTGGGTTCGGGGACCTACGTCAACGCGGTGCTTCCCGATGAGCTGCTCCACGCGCCGCGCCGGAGTACCGCGCGGCCGGAACGGCGAAGCCAGCCGCCGCCCCGCCGCCTTTCCGCGCTCGGCCGCCGGGTCAGGTTCCTTCCCGGGTTGGAGAACCGGCCGCTTCGCGCGTTCCGCGCCAACCGGCCCGCGCTCGATCTCTTTCCGACGACACTCTGGGCCAAGCTCGCCGCCCGCCGGATTCGCCGCGCAACCACGGCACATCTCCTCGACTCGGGCCCCCTCGGCCTCCCCGCACTGCAGCAGGCGATAGCCGAGTACCTGACTACGGCGCGCGGCGTCAACTGCGGGCCCGGCCAGGTCGTGATCGTCTCCGGCGTGCAGGAAGCGATCGATCTCGCGGCGAGGGTGCTGGTGGATCCGGGCGATCGAGTCTGTATCGAGGATCCGGGCTACATCGGCGCCGCGCGGATCTTCGAGGCGCACGGTGCCGGCATCTGCCCGGTGAGCGTCGATCACGAGGGAATGCTCGTTCCGGATGCACGGCACCACGAGGTCCGACTCGCGTACGTCACGCCCGCGCATCAGTTTCCGCTCGGCGTGAGCATGAGCCTTTCCCGCCGCCTCGCCCTTCTCGAATGGGCCCGCGGCAACGGGACACTCATCTTCGAGGACGACTACGACAGCGAGTACCGCTTCGCCGGCAGGCCGCTGCCCGCGCTGCAGGGGCTCGACCGCCATGGCGTGGTCCTCTTTGCGGGCAGCTTCAGCAAGGTGCTGTTCCCGTCACTCAGGATCGGCTACCTGGTCGTGCCGCCCGACCTGGTGGACTGCATCGTTGCCGCCAAGTCGGTCGTCGGCCAGCACGCGCCGCTGCTCGACCAGGCGGTGCTCACGGACTTCATCACCGAAGGCCACTTCGGGCGCCACGTTCGCCGCATGCGTGAGGTCTACGCGGAGCGTCTTGGCGTTCTGCAGGAGGAGTCGCGGATACGGCTTGCGGGCCTGATGGAAATCGGCGGCATCGACGCGGGGCTGCAGACGACCGGATGGCTCGGCGAGCGATTCGCCGAGATGGAAGTCGTGCGTGCGGCGGCCCGGCGGGATGTGGAAGTGGTTCCCGTCGGCCGCTACGCGCGCCGGCCGATGCAGCGCCCGGTACTGCAACTGGGATTCGCGGCCGTCGATCCGCCCGAGATCCGGCGCGGCGTGCGTGACCTGGCGCGTGCGCTCGAGGAGCTCAGTCGCTGACCGGGCGCTCCTATCGAGGATCGCGCACTCGACACGCGGCCTACGCCGGTTCGGCCATCGACAACACCTGCTCGCGCGACATCTCCATGTGGTGAACCTCTCGCGCATGCTTCTGCACGGAGGTGACGAGCGCTTCGTCGGTCGGCTCGCGAATCGTCTTGCCGCAATCGCATGCCACCTGTTTTTCCGTCATGATCGACTCCCGGAAGAGGTATGTGCGGTATTGTCGCCGCCCTCATCAGACATTATAAGTCAGGGAGTTGGGACAACTTCGGAATCAGCTTGGAGAAAGCCTGGAGTGCCGATGCTGCGGATCTACCTCTCCGGTCACATGGCGATCGAGTCGGGCGGCACGCTCATTCGCGGAAGCGACTTTCCGGGCAAACAGGGGCGCGCCGCGTTCGCCTATCTCGTGCGAGCGCGCGTCGGGCCGGTCGCGCGGTCGGCGCTCACGGACGCGCTCTGGCCGGACGCGCCGCCGCCGTCGTGGAATGCGGCGCTGAGCTCGATCGTGAGCAAGCTGCGTTCGCTTCTGGCGCGCGCCGGGCTCGACGGCGCCGCCGTGCTTCGGACCGCCGATGGCTGCCATGAGCTTCACCTGCCCCACGACAGCTGGATCGATCATGAAGTGGCTGCGGACAGCATCCACGAGGCCGAGGCGGCGCTCAAGGCTGGAGATCCCGGGCGCGCCTACGGGCCATCCGCCGTCGCGCATCACATTGCCCGGCGTCCGTTCCTTCCGGGTGAGACCGGCCGCTGGTTCGAAGAGCGGCGCGAGAAGCTCGCAAGCCTCCTCGTCCGCGCGCTCGAATGCCGGGCCGAGGTCTATCTCTGGAACCGCGAGTTTCCGCTGGCCATCGAGGTTGCCAGAGAGGCGGTAGCCCTCCGGCCATTCCGGGAATCGGGTTACCGCCTCCTCATGCGCTCGCACGCGGCCGCGGGCAACGCCGGCGAGGCACTCTGGGTATACGAACAGTGCCGCGCCCTCATGTCCGAAGAGCTCGGCGTTACGCCGTCACGCGAGACACGGATGGTGCATTTCGAGGTGCTGCAATCCTCAGCGTGACGAGCTCTGCGAGCTGAGCTCGACCTTGAACGGCCCCATGCCGTGCAGCTGGATCTCCGTAATGCCGGCCGCCCCACCGTAATGCGGCATCCTGCCCGGGATATAGAGGAAGTCTCCCGCCTTGTAGAACTTGAGCGGCTCGGCGCCTTCCCGGGCGCCCATTCCGAGCTTGAACGTTCCGCGAATGACGGTGAGGTGCTCGCCGTTCGGGTGCCAGTGCGACGGGAAGTTGTAGCCGTCGGGAAAGCGGAGGCGGAGCGTATAGTCCCCGCTACTCGACGGATCACCGTGGATCACGACCATCTGAATGCCGGGCTTGAAGCCGGGCATCTCGAAGGGGGCCCACTTGAGATCGGCGGACCCGACGATCTCCATTTCGGTCGGATCTCCTACGGTCGCGACGACCGGGGCCGCTGGTGCGGGCTCCGGCAGCGGGAGGTCGCTGTTCCACATGTCCGCCGCGATCTTCCATTCGCCGTTCACCTTCCGCCATACGACGACGTACTTCCCGGTATCGCTGACCGGCCCCGCGGGGCCATCGAGCGAGACCCGGTACGTGCCGATATCCGACGCCAGGTCTCCCGATGCGGCGACATCGATGCGGCGCGGCTCGAAGGTGAGGTCGATGTTCGGGAGGCTGAAATCTCCGGCCCACGCAGCGCGGATAGCCTGCGGCCCCATGGCGCTCCGGCGATTGGGTGGAAGCAGCTGCGCATCCGGCGCGTAGTACGCGGAGACCGCCGCGGCGTCGCGCGCCTGCATGGCCGCAACGATGCTGTCATCGAGCGCGCGGATCGCGGCTTCGTCGCCCGCTCTGGAGGTGGCAGGGGTGCCTGCAGTAGTGGTGGCGCTCGAACAGGCGATGGCGGAGGCCAGGGCGATGGGGCCGAGCGCGCGAGTGAAGGGTTGCATGATCTCCTCCACGTTGGCGGGAAAGACGGCAAGGGTGCCGTCGCCCTCATCGTGCGACCCGGTACTGCGGTTGTCAATTCCCAGGCGGAGCGGCGAGGGGGGGGCCGCGTCCGGCGCTCACCCTCCGGCGATGGCGCCGATCACCATCAACGGCTCCTTCCCCTCGGCGACTGCGGCGGGAAGCGGCGCATCCGCCGACTCGTGTGACAGGTCCTCGCCGCACGCGAAGAACCGTACGAATGCGCGCCGCCTCAGCGTCCCGTGATCGCGAATCGTTCCCCGCAGCATGGGGTATGCCGCCTCGAGCGCGTCGAGCACCGAGCGCTGCGTCACGGCTCCCGGAACCTCCACGCGCACGTCTCCATCGACACGAGCGAGGGTGCGGAGGTGCGCCGGGAGCGTGACCGTGATCATTGCAGCGTCTGCACCTCGACCGAGAGGACCGGCGGCAGGTCCCTGACGATCGCGTTCCATGAGTCGCCGGCGTCCGCCGATGCATAGACCTGGCCGCCCGTCGTGCCGAAGTACACACCGCACTTGTCGAGCGAGTCGACCGCCATCGCGTCACGCAGGATGTTCACGTAACAGTCCTGTTGCGGCAGGCCCTTCGTGAGCGCTTCCCACTCGTTACCTCCGCTGCGGCTCCGGTACACGCGCAGCTTTCCTTCCGGCGGGAAGTGCTCGGAGTCGCTCTTGATGGGCACGACATAGATCGTCTCCGGCTCGTGCGCGTGCACGTCGATCGGGAAGCCGAAGTCGGTGGGAAGGTTCCCGCTCACTTCGTGCCACGAGTCGCCGCCGTCGTCGCTGCGCATCACATCCCAGTGCTTCTGCATGAAGAGCGTGTTCGGCTTCGATGGGTGCAGCGCAATGCGGTGGACGCAATGGCCGACTTCCGCGGTCGGATCGGGCATGAATTCCGACCGGAGCCCACGATTGACGGGCTGCCACGTCTTTCCGCCGTCGTCGGTACGGAAGGTGCCGGCGGCGGAGATCGCGATGTACATCCGCTCCGGATTCGTCGGATCCTGGATGATGGTGTGGAGGCACATGCCCCCGGCGCCCGGCTGCCAGTGCGGACCTGATCCGTGCTTTCTCAGTCCGGAAAGCTCCTGCCACGACTTGCCGCCGTCCCTCGACTTGAACAGCGCAGCGTCTTCGATCCCGGCAAAGACCGTGTCCGGCTCGGTGAGCGACGGTTCGACATGCCAGACGCGCTTGAATTCCCACGGATGCGGCGTGCCGTCGTACCACTGGTGCGTGCCGGGGACGCCGTCGTATGCAAACTCGTTGCCGACCGGCTCCCAGGACTTCCCGCCGTCGTCCGAGCGCTGCAGCAGCTGGCCGAACCAGCCGCTCGTCTGCGAGGCGTAGATCCGGTCGGGGTTCACCGGGGATCCCTTCACGTGATAGATCTCCCACCCCGCGAAGTGCGGGCCGCTCACCTCCCACTTCTTCCTCGCGCCGTCCGCGGTCAGCACGAACGCGCCCTTCCGCGTGCCGACGAGTACCCGTACACCGCTCATCCGCTGCTCCCTGTGTCGAGGTTCGTGGGAAGGGCAGCCCTACCGGGCGCCCGGGCCGATATCGACGGCGATGTTCCGCCATTGCCCCTGGTTGAAGCGCGTCACGCTCAGCATGCAGCGGGTCGCGTGGCCGGCGAGGATCGCGAGCCAGATGTGCAGCGGCTCGAGCGTTCCCGTCTGCTGGATCACGAAACAGATCCCGAGCGGGATCACGACCTGCGAGATGATGGAGATATAGAGCGGGCTGCGGGTGTCGCCGGTGCCTTGCAGCCCCCCGGTATAGGTCAGCGCCGTCGCGATGAAGAGGCCGGAGAGGCTGAGCACGCGCAGGAGCTGGGTTCCGATCCGCACCGCTGCCGGCTCGTTCATCCCGAATACCGCGAGGAGCTGCTCCGGAAAGAAGAGGAAGAACGCACCGATGATCGCGGCGCCGCTCACGCCGATTCGCGCGGCGGCATGGACGGCCGCGTCGGCGCGGTCGGGGTTTCCGGCGCCGAGGTTCTGGCCTGCGACGGCCGCCGCCGCGCCCATGAGTCCGACGGACGTCCAGGTGATGAAGGAGAAGAGCTGCGAGTACGACACGGCGAACGCCGCCTGCGCCGCCGCGCTCTCCGCCAGCGAGCCGATGAAGGCCAGCATCAGCACGCCGCCGATGTTCATGGCGATGCCCTGGATGCCGGTCGGCAGGCCGAACCGGAACAGGGCGCGGATCACGTCCCAGTCGGGGCGAAGGCTCATCCCCGGCGGAAACGAAACGACCCACCCGCCGTGCCAGAGTCGGTAGACGGCATAGATCCCGATGAGGCCTGCGGCAATGACGGTTCCCAGGGCGGCGCCTGCAGTGCCGAGTGCCGGGATCGGGCCGAGCCCGCGGATCAGGATGACGTTCAGGATGATGTTGAGCACCGTCATGGTAATGCCGAGCACCATCGGGGTGCGCGCATCCCCCGCGGACCGGAGCGCGCCGCTCAGCATGAAGAAGAGCAGCATGCCGCTGCTGAAGAGGAACATGATGCGGAGGTAGGGCAGGGCCTCGCGCTGCACCTCCGGCGCGGCGTTCACGAGATCGAGCAGCGAGGGCGCGAGGAAGTAGCCGAGCGGCGCCATGATCAGGAGCGAGATGGCCATCGCGGTGAGGAAGGCCTGGTAGACGGTGCGGTCCACCTTGGCCTCCTCGCCGGCGCCCGCGAACCGGGACACGAGCACGCTCATGCCGGTAAAGAGCGACGTGATGAACACGATGATCACGATCCAGATCTGCGTGGCGACGCCGATCCCGGCGTTGGCCGCATACCCGACGAAGTGGCCGACCATCACATGGTCGACGATCCCCTGCAGGCCGCCGATGATGTTCGTGAGCATCGTGGGCCAGGCGAGCTTCCAGACCGCGGAGCGGAGTGGGCCTTCGATGATCGAGCGGTCGTACTTGCGGCCGGCGGCCTTCGGGACTGGCGCAGCGGCGGCGGCCGGCCCCGGGGTGGCGGGTGCCGAGATTTCGAGGGGGGCCGCGCCGTCGCTCACTCGCGGCTCAGCGGTCGACGATCGACTTGAAGCCGCCATACGACATGCGCTTCATCTCGAAGGGCATCTCCATGCCGCTCTTTGCCATCCTCAGCATGCGCGGATCCTTCAAGACCTTCGCGTTGACGCGGTCGCGATGGGCCCGCGACTTGTACACGATGTACGAGAAGACCACCGTTTCACCCGGTTTGACTCGTGCGAGCTTCGGAAAGGTCGCCACCACCTGGTCCGGCTTGAGGTCATCCCCGACGGCCTCGACGTACGCGAGGGCGCCGTGGTCCATCCAGATCTTCCCCGCCTTCTGCGCAATGCGCCGGTAGGCGGCCAGCTTTCGCTTCGGGATGGGAATGACGAATCCGTCGATATAGCGCATCGGGTCTCCTTCCGGTTCCGGAATCGATATCCAGACGTATGACCGGCGCCTGATGATTCGCCGGCAGCCTGGCGGGCCCGTTAACTTGGCCGGTCTACCGTCTATCGTCTACCCGCAAGTCCGGTTCAGACCACTGCTGCCGACTTCCGAGCGCCATCCAGCGCAGTTCATCCCCGCCCACCGTTCACCGCCTGCCGCCTACGTCCTCCCCCTCATACCGATCATGGTGCTTCAACCATCCCATCCCCTTTCCCGCCACATCCGGCATCCCATCCCACCCTTCGCCCCGTCCGAACGGCGTCAGGTCGAGCCAGTTGTAGGTGTTGATGAGGAGATCCAGTCCTCGGCCATAGCTGGAATAGGTGTGCAGCACGCGCCCGCCGTCCCTCAGAAAGACGCTGATGCCGGGCTGCTCGCCCTGGATGTGATAGGTATGGCCGAGCGCCTCCAGCTCCGCCCTGGTGCGGTAATTGTACTCCACGGGGCGCACGGCGTCGTCCGTGGTGACATGGAAGTCGTAGTTGAAGTCGCTACCGTACGAGGAGTGCCAGGGGATCGCCCAACCCATCCGCTGCCGGAACGGCTCGATCTCCCCGAGCGGCGCTCGCGAGACGAGCGCGAAAGTGGTATCGCGCGCGTGGAAATGGACGAGATGCGGCATGTTGTCCGCCATGAACGAACAGCCGGGGCATCCCTGATCCTCGTCCCGCAGGAACATGAAGTGATAGACGATGAGCTGGCTCCGGCCCTCGAAGAGGTCGGCGAGCGTCCTCGAGCCGCGCGTAGTTTCGAACTGGTACTGCCTGTCGAGCGCGACGGCCGGAAGCTCGCGCCGGCGGGCATTGAGCGCGTCACGGGCGTGGGTGAACGCCTTCTCTTCGGCGAGCAGCGCCTTGCGCGCGGCCAGCCACTCGTCGCGCGAGACCACGCGTGGTATCGGGATCGTGCTCGTCATGGGGCCGCTCCGGAGGCGGGAAGGATGAGCCGGCCGTTGCCGCGGCGGCCGTGTCGAAAAGGTCGCGCAGGTCGGCCGCCGTCTCGCTGCCAAGGATGGAGACTACCCGCCGGTGGGCATCCGTCCAGAGGGGCAGCGCCTCCGCCACCATTCGCTCGCCCGCGGGAGTGAGCTGCGCGACCCGCATCCGGCGATCGTCCGGATGGCGGCCAAGCCGCACCAGCTTCATGGCGACGAGCGGACGGAGGTTTCGCGAGAGCGTCGTGGCGTCCATGGCGAGGATGTCCGCAAGGTGACCCATCGTCCCCGCCGGGCCGCACATGGCGATGGCACTGAGGAGCGTGAGCTGGGTGGCATGGATGCCGAGAGGACGGAGAACGTCGTCGTACAGCCGGGTAATTCCCCGGGAGGCGCGGCGGGCGCGGAAGCAGAGGCAATCGGCGGCCATGATCTGCGCCGCGCGGCGGTGGGGCTGCATGATAGATGTATATGCAACGATCCGCGGCCCGGCAAGGTGCGCGATGCGAGCGGGATTCGCGCGGGCCTTTTCCCAATGCGAGTGACTCGCGTCACGCGGCCTCCGCTTCGCACGCGTCATCTTGGGGCGTCATGAATCGGATGGACGCAATGGACCAGCAGCCAGGTGGGATCTTCGGCGTCGTCAAGCGCACGGTCCGCGACTTCCTCGATGACGACTGCATGAGCGCCGCGGCGGCGCTTTCCTATTATACGGTGTTCTCCCTCCCCGCCGTCCTCGTGCTCCTCCTCCTCGTGCTCGGCGCGGTGCTGGATCCCGAGGACGTTCGCGGCGGGCTCGAGCGGCAGCTGCAGATGCTGATGGGGCCGAGCGCCGGCGGCAGTGTGCGCACCATCCTTTCGCACGCAGAGCAGCCCGGCGGCGGACTGCTCCCGACGCTCCTGGGCGTGGGCGCGCTGCTCTTCGGCGCAACCGGAGCGCTGCTGCAGCTTCAGTCGGCGCTCAACCGGGCGTGGGAAGTCGAATCGAAGGCCGGGGGTCTGAAGGCGTTTCTCGGCAAGCGGGTGTTCTCGCTCGGGATCCTGATGGCGATCGCCTTTTTCCTGCTCGTCTCGCTCGCCGTGAGCGCGGCGCTCTCGGCTGTCGGCAACCGGATCGGCAGGTATCTGCCCGACGGGATGTCGTCCGCGGTGCTGTTCGCCATCAACATCGTCATTTCGCTGGCGGTCATCGGGCTGCTCTTTGCGGTGATGTTCAAGGTGCTGCCGGACGCGAAGACTGCCTGGCGGGATGTGTGGGTGGGCGCGGGCGTCACCGCGCTGCTCTTCATGGCGGGAAAGTTCCTGATCGGCTTCTACCTCGGAAAGAGCAATCCGGGCGAGGCGTATGGCGCCGCCGGCTCGCTCGCGGTGCTCCTGCTCTGGATCTACTACTCGTCCATCATCGTGCTCATCGGTGCGGAGTTCACCCAGGCGTGGGCATCGGCACGGGGGAAGGGAATAGAGCCGGAGGAGGGAGCCATTCGGGTGAAGCGGGAGAAGCGGGTCGTCCGGTCGACCGAGCCGCGGCACGCGTAGCGCGCTACGGCCCCCGGGACGGCCGGGCGACGAGAATTCCGGAGCAGCCGCGGATGGCGGCGACGTATTCGGAAAGCGTCGAGCGCGTGATCTCCACGACGCCGCCCGAGAGCGGGGCGTGAAGCACCCGGAGCGTGCCGCCGCTGTCCCGGCAGGCGAATGCAGCGTGCGTGACGTCGAGCCCGGGAATCGTCGTGGCGAAGGCGAGGATGTCTCCGCTCTCGATGCGCGCAGAAACGGAGGGAACGGCGCCCTTCGGGATGACGTGGCGGGGCGCCGAGTCGAGCAACCGCTCCCTGGCGGTGATCTCGGAAAACGCGCCGTCATCCGCGAGCGCAGGATAGCTCGCGCGATGCTCGCTCATGAAGCGAAGCGGCCGCTGGTCCACGACTCCGCCGAGCTCTTCACCCAGGTCGGTCACCAGGCCGCGGCGCGCGCCATCGGCGATCCATTCACTGAAGTAGTGGAGGCGCGAGGCATATCCGTTGCGGACCCCGCCCCGATAGCGCATCCGCTCGACCTCGCGTCCGAACTCCGGCCACTCAGGTATGCCGGAGCGCGCGGCGACGCGGGCCACGGCGAGCGAAGCTTCCACGAGCGTGACGCAGTCGAAGCGCGTGAGTGAGAGAATGAGCGGCTCCGCGCGCGGCGATCCGCCGGCGGCGAGATACGCCTCCAGCGTCGCAGCCTCGTACGGCGTGCCGATCGCCAGCTCGCCCGCCCGGATTGCGGCTCCCCCGAAGGGCGACTCTGCATCGGTGAGGGCTTCGGCGCGGAGTGTCGAGACCCAGGCAGCGAGGCGCTCCTCGTCCGGTCCCCGGCGAAGGCGGCTCAATGCCGCGAGCGGCGCCGGAACGGAGAGGAGCGCGGCGAACACGCCGGCCCGCGCGACGAGCTCGCGTCGCGAAAGGCGCTCGCGGCTCACGCCGCCGGCACCTCGAAGCAGCAGCTCGGCCGATCCTCGTAACTGCAGCACAGCCTCACGTCACAGCCGACCACCTCGCGCAGCAGCGATTGCACGGCGCGGCAGGCCTCCGGGCGCCGCTCGACAGCCACTGCCAGCGGGCATCCATGGCCTCGGATCACCGGAAGCCCGTTGCGCTCCTCCACCTCGACGAGCCCGCCGAGCGACCGAAGCACCTCCGCGCCGGCCTCGACTCGCGACGGCGCACTGGTCTCGGCGGAGGGAAGGTTCCCGCTGGCGAGCCGGCGACCGAGCCCGTCCAGGAGCGATTCGAGCGCGTCGGCGGGCATGGTCGAGGCGAGCTCCTCGAGCAGCGCGCGCAGCACCGGTGCATACGCCCGGGACATCATCGTTTCGGCGTCGGGGTGCAGCTCGAAGAGAGTCGCCGGCTTGCCGGCGCCCGGATTCCGCCGGGTGCCGCGCTGGCGGACCAGGCCGTCCCGCTCGAGCGTCAGCAGGTGGGCTCGCACCGCGTTGGGGGTGAGCCCCAGTGATTCGGCGAGGACATCCACCGGCTGCGGGCCGCGGCGAAGCAGCGTAACCAGTTGTCCCCGCGTCGTTTCGAGAAACCGTTTTTCGCCAGTGCGCAGCTGCATGAGAGCCTCCGGATTCCTCGAATGTACATAGTGATGTTGATTTCGCCAATAAATCAAAGAAAACCTTGACTTATTCATCCGGCGCGCCTACTGTGGAGCACCACCCTATCGGAGGCTCCAGATGAGCAGGTCGCTTCTTGCAGCACTCGCCGGAGGGGTCGCATCCCTCGCCCTCGTCGCCGGCGCGACATCCACACCCGCCCCCCTCGATGATGCGACGATCGTCGCCATATTCGATGCAGCGAACACCGCGGATATCGAAACCGGCACGCTGGCGGTCGAGCGGGGACAGAGCCAGGAAGTCAGGGATTACGGCGCAATGCTGATCCGGGACCACAAGGCCGTCCGCCAGATGGGGCGCGACCTCGCCAAGAAGCTCGGCGTGACCCCGACGCCTCCGGCCGACGATGCGGGCGCCAAGGCGCACGCCGAGGCGATGGCCCACCTGAAGAAGGTCCCCGCCGCCGAGTTCGATCAGGCGTTCCTCGCCCACGAAGTCGCGTTCCACCAGAGCGTCATCGACGCCGTCACCACGACGCTCCTGCCCGCCATCAAGAATGCCGAGCTCAAGGCGCTCGTCGTGAAGGTCGCGCCCGCGTTCGAGGGACATCGCGATGGTGCGGCGACGATTGCGAAGAAGCTCAAGGGAGGGAAGTGAAGCTTACGGCCACACGGAAGATCGCGTTCGAGGCGGTCCATTTCGGGCGAAAGCTCTCGTATGCGCTCGAGGTCTCGGTCACCGGTCCGGTAGATGCTGCCGGATCGGTGATCGATTTTCATCGCGTACGGGATGTCGCGAACGAAGTCGTTACCTCCGTGCTCGCGAGCGGCGCTGCGAGCCCACCCACCGCGGAAAACCTCATCCTCGCGTTCTGGCACGAGCTCGCCCCTCGCTTCACTCCGGCCCGCCTCACGCGCCTCCGGCTCTGGGAGACGCCGAACCAGTCGGTCGAGTACGACGGGTCGTGAAATCGATCTATCGAATCTCCCTTGCTCAGCCCGGCCGCCTGACGAGCACTTCGTGGCGCCGGCCGTCGTCCGCGAGCGGGATGCTGCCGTCGGCCGTACGTTCCCCGTCGACGGTCGCTTCGATCGACGTGACCCCCGGATCGCGGCGGATCGTGATCGCATAGGTCGCCTCGCCGAAGCGGTATTCGATCGCGTATTCCTGCCACGCTGCGGGGGCGCGCGGCTCGATGACGAGGGCATTGCCCCGCTTGGTCAGCCCGAGGATGCCTTCGACGCCCACCCGGTACATCCAGCTCGCGGAGCCCGTGTACCAGGTCCATCCGCCGCGGCCCAGATGGCCCTCCGCGGTGTACACGTCGGCGGCGACGACGTACGGCTCCACCTTGTATGTCGCCACGTCCTCGGGGGTCTTCGCGTGGGTCAGCGGATTGATCATCTGGTACAGCTCGAGCGCGCGGTCTCCGTCGCCGCGTAGCGCCGTCGCGAGCACCGCCCAGAGCGCGGCATGCGTATACTGGGCGCCGTTCTCGCGCACGCCGGGGAGGTAGCCCTTGATGTAGCCGGGGTCGAGCGGCGTCTCGTCGAAGGGCGGCGTGAGCAGCATGATCAGCCGGGCATCCTCGCGCACCAGGTGCTCCTCGAGCGACTGCATGGCGCGCGCCTGTCGCTCCGGATCGCCTGCACCGGAGATGACGCTCCAGCTCTGCGCGATCGAATCGATCCGGCATTCCTGGCTCTGGGCCGAGCCGAGGGGGGTGCCGTCGTCGAACCAGGCGCGACGATACCATGCGCCGTCCCAGGCGTGTTCCTCTATCGCCGCAGAGTAGGCATCGGCCTGTCCACGGAACTCCGCCGCCGTTGCGTCGTCGGCGCGCGCTTCCGCGAGCCGCGCGAAGCTGCGCAGCGTCGTGATGAGGAACCAGGCGAGCCAGACGCTCTCTCCGCGGCCCTCCACCCCCACGCGGTTCATCCCGTCGTTCCAGTCACCGATGCCGATGAGCGGATGGCCGTGCACGCCGGTCGTGCACGCGCGCCTGAGCGCGCGAACGCAATGCTCGTATACGCTCGCGCGCTCCTCGGTGACCTGCGGGAGGTCATAGACCTCGTGCTCGTCCGGCTCGAGCGGGCGCATCGACAGGAAGGGCACTTCCTCGTCCAGCACCGCCGCATCGCCGGTGACCGTCACGTAGTGCTCGGCGACGAACGGCAGCCATGCGAGGTCGTCGGAGAATCGCGTCCTGACGCCGCGGCCGCTGTGGGGGTGCCACCAGTGCTGCACATCGCCCTCGAGGAACTGGCGCGATGCGGCTCGCAGGAGATGCTCGCGCGCGATGCCGGGCTCGGCGTGCAGGAAGGCCATCGAGTCCTGGAGCTGGTCGCGGAAGCCGTACGCACCGCTGCTCTGGTAGAGTGCCGTGCGTCCCCACATCCGGCACGAGAGCGCCTGATAGAGGGTCCATACGTTGATCATCGCGTCGAACGACGACTCCGGCGTGCTGACCTTGACCACCGAGAGGCGGCGTGACCACGCGTCGATCGAATGGTCGAGCGCAGCCCGGGCCGTGCGGCCGTCGCGGTGCTCGATCACCAGGCTCCGGGCCTCGTCCGCCGTTGCCGCCGCACCGAGGATCAGGACGATCTCGCGCGTTTCGCCGGGATCGAGCTCGAGGATGCACTGCAGTGCGGCGCACGGATCCCGGCCGACCCCCGTCCGCCCGCCGAGCGGCTCGCCGTCCACGAGCGCGGCAGGCGCGGCGGGTGTGCCGTTCCGTCCGAGAAAGTCCCGGCGGCTCGCGGTGTGCCCCGAAACTGCCGCGCTGATGGAGTGGAAGGCGAGCCATGATGCGAAGCTCGCATCGAAGGTGTTCGATGCGTAGATCGTACCCGTCTCGGCATCGAACGACGTATGGATCGTGTGCTGGGTATGCTCGCGCAGCGCGCCCAGCGACCATTCGAGATAGCTCGTGATGACGAGGCGCCGGGGTCGATCGCTCTCGTTCGTCACGCGGAGCACCGAGACGCGCACCGGCGCCTCGTCGGCCATGCCGAGCGTGAGGTGCGTCCGGATCTCCTCGTAGACGGATTCGAAAGCGGAGTAGCCCTGCCCGTGCCGGACGGTGAAGGCCGCGCCCGTCTCGACCGGCCCCGGCGTCGCGGACCAGATGCCGCCGACTTCGGCATCCTGGAGGTAGATGGCGTCGGTCACCGGATCGCTCACCGGATCGTTGTGCCACGGCGTCAGCCGGTAGAAGTGACTGTTCTCGGCCCAGCTGCATCCTCCGCCGCGCTCCGACACGATGAAGCCGCCTGCCTGGTTGGCAACGACGTTGATCCAGGGTGCGGGAGGTACGCGGTCGCCCGCCACCTCGATCTCGTACGCGCCGTCCGACGTCAGGCGCCCGAACCCGTTGTCGAGGCCCGGAGCGAGACTTCGGTGCGAGATCTGCTTCGCGCCCGGCGGATGATGCGGTGCCGATTCGGATGCGAGCGGTGAAAGGAAGGAAGGCAGCACGCCCCCGATGCGCCGCACCGTACGGGCCACGCGAGACTGGCGGCGCCGCTCGGGGCTCCGCGGCTCGACCGGAAGCGCCTCGTCGACTTCCGTGTCCTCATCCGCCGCGCCGTATGCGGCCGCGTCGGCCGTGATCCGGCCGAGCGCGCGGCCGTCGCAGGCGATGTGCACGCGCGCGGTCGCGCGCAGCATGGCCAGCTCCGTCGCGCCGATCTGGTCGGCCTGGCGGATGAACACGCCGCCCGACTGATCGAACACGCCGCTTTCTCCGACTGCGTGCAGCAGCGCCGTGACGCGGTCGGAGAGGTCGCCGAGATACTGCGTGGGCTGGGTCTTGAGGATGACGAGATCCACCGTCATGCCGCGCCGGCGCCAGTACCGGTGTGCGGTGAGGAGCTGGCGCAGCGTCGGCAGTCCGTCGGCGGAATCGATCGTGGCGAGGAGGATCGGCCAGTCTCCCGACACCCCGACGGACCAGAGGAGTGGCTGCGAGCCGCGGTTGAGCTGGAGCTCCGCCTGCGGCGCACGCCGCGCGGCTGCGCCGTAGAGGAGGTCACCTGCGAGCTCCTGGAACACCGCCGCCTCCGCCGGGCTGACGCCGAGCTCGCGCAACTCGATCTGCGTCGAGGTCCACGCCAGGTCGAGCGCGCGCTGGGTCGCGTGCGGGTCGTGATAGCGATCGGCGAGCTCGAACGCCAGCTCCCGGTTCGATGCGATGAGCGTCGTGAACGACACGCTCGCGGACTGGCCGGGCTCGAGCCTGAGCCGCACCCGCAGGGCAAAGACGGGATCGAGCACGGCGCCCGTCGTGCCCGACAGCGGCGCACCCGTTTCCACCGACGCCGGATTTGCCGTGGAGCGGCCCCGGCCGATGAACCGCGCGCGATCGGTCTCGCACGTCACCGGCTCGGCGAGCTCGGGTCCCGTGGCCACGACGTGCACGCACCAGATCGCCGCCTCCTTGCCCGAGCGCGGCCGCCGCGTGGCGGTGATGGCCGAGCACCAGGCATGGTACTCGGTCTCCACGAAGAGGTTGGCGAATGCCGGGTGCGAGCGATCCGATTCGGGGGTCGTGAGCACGATCTCGCCGTAGCTCGTGAGGTCCACCTCCCGTGCCTGGTCGCTGTTGTTCGTCACCGTGACGCGCCGCACCTCCGCGGAGTCCTCGGGAACGACCGCCACCTCGGTCCGCGTCTCGATGGGGCCGTCGGCCCGATGGATGGTCACCCGGTCGGTTGCGAGGAACGCGCGGTACCAGTCTGCCGGCGCTCCCACCGGCTGGTGCGTCGCGGACCAGTACGCCCCGGAGTGATTGTCGCGGACGTAGCAGAACTGGCCGGTCGAGTCGCGCGTTCCGTCCGATCGCCACCGGGTCACGGCCAGGCCCTCGTACCGGCTGTACCCGCCCCCGCAATGGCTGATCATGATCGTGTACGGGAGCTGGCCGAGGAGCGCGACATGCGGACGCGGTGTGTCCGCCACATCGATCTCGCGGACCGCAGGTCGCTCCATCTCCGGCTCGGGGAGCGCCTCGTCGAGCCGGGCGCCCTGCCCGCGCTGGATGACGAGCCGGCGCGGAATCCGCTCGTGGAGCAGGAGCTCGGCGGCCCGCACCATCGGATCGGCGTGGAACCGTCGCTGCCACAGCCGCCCGGTGAGGATGTTCGTCAGCGCGACGAGACCCATGCCGATGTGATGCGCCATGTACGTCCGGATGATGGCGTACTCCCGGTCCGGCTCGGGGCGCGTGAAATCCACCGCATCCCGGAAGCCGTACGGCCCGAGCAGTCCGAGGGCCTCGAGCTGCGTGAGGTTCGGCAGGGCACGCTTCGCTTCGACCATGGCCGCGAGGAGCGAGGCATACGGCGCCACGACGAGATCGCGGCCGAGCCCGCGCTTGAGCGCGAGATCGGGCACGCCGAATGCCCGGTACTGATAGGTGTAGCTCCGGTCGCGCAGGTTGTAGGCGCTCTCGCTGATCCCCCAGGGGACGCTCCGCTCCGTCCCATAGGCGGCATGCCGCTGCACCGCACCCTCGTACGTCTGCGCGAGCACGGTGAACGGGAACGACCGCATGACGAGCATCGGCATCAGGTACTCGAACATGCTGCCGCTCCACGACACCAGCGCCGGCGCACCGCTCGCGCGGGTGAGCGTGCGGCCGAGGCGGAACCAGTGCTCCACGGGAACGTCGTTCTTGGCGATCGCGAGGAAGCTGGCGAGCCGCGCCTCGGAGGCGAGCAGGTCGTAATAGGAGCCGTCGAGCGTGTGGCTCGTCTGCTGGAAGCCGATGGCGAAGAGCCGGCGCTGCCCGTCGAAGAGAAAGCCGAAGTCCATGTCCATCGCATACTGGAAGGCGCGCTCGCCGAGCGCCTCCAGCCGCGAGACGATGCGCTGCGCATCAGGCGAGGCGTCCGCGAGATCGCGCAGGGTAGCTGCCGGGCGCGTCGCGGTGAGCGTCAGCCATTGCCGTTGCGATTCGATCAGGGCGAGCGCCCACGAGACCCAGTAGGTGTCCTCCGGACCGCGCGCGTGGAGCGCGGCCTCGGCCTGCCGCAGCAGCCCGGTCAGGTGCTCGAGCACGGGGAGGGTGAGTGCGACAGTGCGCGCCCCCCTGGCGGCGGCGCGCGCAGCAGCGAGCTCTGGCGGCAGCGGAGGCTGGCCGGTCGGGACGTCGTCGTCCCGGCGCTTTTCCGCGGCCGCGAGGAGGCTCAGGCTGGCCACATCGAGGGCCGTCTCGACCGATCTCACGAGCTTCGAATCGACGATCGGGCTCTCGACGAGCTGGAGGCACGCCTGCCGCAGGGCGATGAGGTGTCCCGCGAGATTGCCGCTGTCCACCGTGGAGATGTATCCCGGCTCGAGAACGCGGAGATCCCTGAGATCGTACCAGTTGTAGAAGTGGCCCCGGAACCGCCGCATCCGCTCGAGTGAGCGCAGCGCCCGCTCCAGCCGCTCCGCCGCCTGCTCGATCGAGAGAAATCCGAGATCGGCCGCACTCACGACGGAGAGCAGCTGGAGGCCGATGTTCGTCGGCGAGGTGCGCAGCGCGACGGTCGGGGTGGGGGCCTCCTGAAAATTGTCGGGTGCGAGCCAGTTCGACTCCTCCGTCACGAAGGTGTCGAAGTACCGCCAGTGGAGCAGGGCGTACCGGATGGCCTGGCCGCGTGACTCCGGCGAGAGGCGCTGCTCGCGCGCGACCGCTGGCGCGCCGAGCGCATGCGCGATGGCCGGAGCGACGGCCCACGCAATCACGAAGGGAAGCAGGCCGAGCGCGAGCTGCCAGAGCGGGGCCGGGTTCGCACTGCCGGGCAGCGCCCGCCAGATGATGATGCCAAGCACTGCCGCCGCGACGAGTGCTGCCGGCCACATGGCCCGCCACACCACCCGCACCGAATCCTGCATCGCGCGCTCCGCCTGCACGGCGGTCTGCCACTCCAGGAGGTGCTTCCGCGAGACACCCATGCGCCACAGGGCCCGGAGGATGGCGTCGAGCGAGTTCCCCGCCTGGTGCGGCAGGTAGACGACTGCCAGGGCGAACTGCTGCGCGCTCGTGACGGCGTCGCGTCCGACCGCGCCGTAATACGCGCGCCATGACTTGTCGAACGGCGGCCGCACGAGCGCGAGGAGCAGGGCCACGACCCAGGGTGCCGCGATCGCGCCGAGCCCGATGAGCGTCCAGCGCACGGGCGACACCGGCAGGATGATCCATCCCGCCAGCAGGAACACGAGCTGCGCGATCTCCACCACGCTGCGCCGCAGGTTGTCCACGATCTTCCAGCGCGACAGGAGCGACAGCCGGTTCGGCTCGCGCCCTTCCGGCGCCGGCACGCTCGGGCGGAGCCACGGAAGGAGCTGCCAGTCTCCGCGGGTCCAGCGGTGCTTGCGGCGCGTGTACGTGAGATACCGCGCCGGATAATCGTCGTAGACGATCACGTCGGTCGCGAGGCCGGCGCGCGCGTAGTTTCCCTCGATCAGGTCGTGCGAAAGGAGCGTGTTCTCGGGAAACCGGCCGCCGGTGGCCTGCTCGAACGCAGCGACGTCATAGGCACCTTTCCCGGCGAAGCTCCCTTCGCCGTAGAGGTCCTGATAGACATCGGACACCGCCGTCGTGTACGGATCGACGCCGGGATGTCCGGAATGGATCGCAGCGAAGAGTGAGCGGTGCGCGCTCGGCAGCGAGACGCCGACGCGCGGCTGCAGGATTCCGTAGCCGCGCACCACGCGTCCCCGCGCGGGATCGTAGACGGCGCGATTGAGCGGATGCGCCAAGGCGCCGATGAGCACCGCGGCCGATTCGGGCGGCAGCACGGTGTCGGAGTCGAGCGTGATGACGTAGCGCACGCTGCGGAGCGGCGCCACGTCTCCGACGATCGTGGAGAACCCTTCACCCTCTCCGCCGAGGACGAACCGGTTGAACTCGGCGAGCTTGCCCCGCTTCCGCTCCCAGCCCATCCAGACGCCCTCGTGCGGATTCCAGCGCCGGGGGCGGTGAAAGAGATAGAACGCGTCGCCGGCCGACGGCGCATACCGCCTGTTGAGCTCCCGGACCCCTTCCGCAGCTGCGGCCACGATCCCGGCGTCTTCCGGGCGTGCCTCCTGCGCGGCATCGGTGAAGTCGCTGAGGAGGGCGAAGTAGAGATTCGCCTCCCGGTTGGCCAGGAACTGCACTTCCAGGTTCTCGAGCGCCTCCTCGACCGCCGCGACGCTGCCGAAGAGCGTCGGGATCACCACGGCCGTGCGGAACTCGGGCGGGATGCCGTGCTCGCGAAGATCGAGCTTGGGAAGGAGCCGCGGCGGCAGGAGGGCCGTCACGAGCTGGTTCACCACGCTGACGGCGATGTCGTTGGCCGGAATGAACGCGAGCAGCGCCACCGCAAGCCATTCCACGCGGACGCCCTCGCCGCCGAGCCAGAAGAGCGCGGCGACGGCGCCGGCGGTCGCGGCGGCGAGTCCCCCGACGAAGACGAAGTCCGGGTGATGGCGAATCCAGCGATACATCGCGTCGCCGAGATCGGGCCGGTAGCCCGTGAGCCGCTCGAGTTCCGGCAGCCCTTCGTCCACGAGGTAGTAGCCGACATGCGCGATGCGCGCGTCGTCCGTAACGCGGGCGGCGCCCTGGCGCGCGCACTCGATCGCGAGCTCCGCGATCCCGGCCTCCGATTTCCGGGTCCGCTTCGCGATGTTCTCGACCACGTGCCGGTACCGGTCGCGCGTCTCGAAGGTCATGCGGGAGTAGTCGCCCGAGGGATCGGTGCGCAGCACCTGCTCGATGCGGCTCTGGGACTCGACGAACGTCTTCCAGTCCATGCGCCCCACGGCGCGCAGGCTGGAGATGCTGTTCGCCATCGCGATCTGCGTGAGGGCGAGCCGCTGCGTCGAGCGTGAGGTCGCCTCCTCCGCGCCGAACGCCTCGTCCGTCACCCACTGCTCCAGCCGATGGAGCACCGGATGCGCGCCGCCTTCCGTGCGGAGCTGCTGCAGGAAGCGCGCGACGAAGATCGCGTCGAGCGGCGGCGGCTTCGCGACGAACGCCTTCAGCGCTGCGTCGAGCTCGGAGTCGTCCCCTTCGGCGGTGAGGATCTTCGCGACGGCGGCGTCGGCTTCCTCGAGGCGGTCGAGCCGCTGCACGGTCCGGAGCGCCATGCGCCGGACGTTCTCGATGAGGCCGAGGCGGAGCATCGCGGGGATGGCCCAGAGCTCGCCGATCGTGAGCGTCGTCGACTGCTGGAATGCCGCGACGAAGCCCGACGTGTTCTGCAGGTCGATCCGGCCCTCGGTGTGCGAGATGAGCGTGATCGCGAGCTCGTACACCCGCGGATAGCCGGCGAGCGGTCCGTTGGCGAGCTCCGGCAGCTCGCGGTAGTAGCCGCCCGGCAGGCTCTCGCGGACCTCGCCGATGTGCTCCTGCACCACGTAGTAGTTGTCGAGCAGCCAGTCGCCGGCGGGGCCGACCTCGCGTCCCGCGTCGGCGGCATCGAGCAGCCGGCTGTGCGCGTCGGCGAGGATGCCGCGGGTGCTGTCCAGCCGCGCGAGAAGCGGCGTCCGGCGGCGTCCGCCTGCCGCGAGCCGCTGGGATTTCGCGAGGGATTTCGCACGCTCGGTCAGCCGCTCGACGCCGAGCAGGTCGCCGCGGATGGGGCCGGTCAGGACGGTTTCGTGCGGGTCCGTCCGGCGGCGGAGCAGGCGCGATACGACGCGGGGAAGTTCGAAGGTGGGGATGGCGACGATCTCCTAGGTCACGAGCGCCGTGACGAGCGCTGCAAGGGCGACGATCAGCGCGCCGAGTGCCACGGCGAGTATCTGGCGCTCCCGGGGTGTCGGCCGTGCCGCCCCCTCGCGCGCTTCGTAGAGTGATTGCGACATCACGCTCTGCGCGGCCATCACTTCCTCCATGCCCTGGATGAAGTGACGCTGATGGATCCGCTTTTCGAGATCGGGTCCCGGCTCGAACGTGGCGAGCTGTGCGGCCTTGAGCACCGCGTTCTTGATGTCGCCGCCGCTCCGCGGAAACCGCTCCGCCAGCTCGCGGAAGTTCACGTCGGGCGCGAGCGGCGTCTTCGTCGCATGAAGCTGGGCCCGCCAGATCCGCTCGCGCTCCTCGAGACCGGGCAGGTCGAAGCGGATGTGCGTGCGGATCCGGCGCTCGAACGCCGGGTCGAGGTTCGCGGCGAGGTTGGTCGCGAACACGACGACGCCGGGAAACCGCTCGACCTCGTTGAGGAGGACATTGACCGTCGCGTTCGCTTCACGCTCGTACCCGTGGCTCAGCGACGTGAAGCGGCGGCTCGCGATCGCATCCGCTTCGTCGAAGAAGAGCACGGCGTCCTGCTTCTCCGCGTCGCGGAACACCGACGCCACGTGCTTCGACGTCTGTCCGACCCAGCGCGATTCGAGCTCCGCATAACGGACCACGAGCAGCTTCCGGCCGAGCGTCGCCGCGATCGCCTCGGCGGCGATGGTCTTCCCGGTGCCGGGCGGCCCCGCGAAATGGAGCGCCAGGCCGGCCGTGCCTCCGTGCCGCTCGGCCAGGCCCCAGCGATCGAAGATCAGGCTCTGCTTCCGGATCAGGGCCAGCGCCTGGCGGATCGCGTCGAGCGTCGACGGCGGCAGAATGACGTCCTGAAACGTCCGCCTCGGCTCCACCACATCGAAGAGCGGGCGGCCGAAGATGAGGTCGCGAATCGAATCGGACACCGGCTGGCTGGCCTCCTGTCACTCCCGGGTTTCCCGACGTAACGTACACCGGTCCGGGACCGGGTCCTGCGGCGCAGGTCACGCTGATCTCCATCCGGGCCCCTTATCTTGCGACGAGCCGCGTGCAGATTACCGTGCATGGCCATCCTGACTCTCGAGAGGATTTCGGCACGCTGATGTCCCGCTTCGGAAACCCCGCCTCGACCGCGCTCGATGACGCCCAGGCTTACAGTGCCGCCCTCCTCGAGCTGCTCGGCGAGCGCGACGCACTCGCGGTGCTGCGCGAGATGCCGGCGGCGCTGAGGAAGGCAGTCGAGGGCATGAGCCCATCCGGGCTCGCCGCTCCCGAGGCGCCCGGCAGGTGGTCGGTGGCCCAGGTCCTCGATCACCTTTCCGACTCCGAGCTCGTCGGGTCGTTCCGCTTCCGGATGGTGCTGGCGCAGGACCGGCCGGCGCTGCCCGGCTATGACCAGGATGCGTGGGTGACCCGGCTGCACCCGGCGGCCGCCGATACGCGAAAGGCGGCCGAGCTGGCACTCGGCCGCTTCACGCTCCTGCGCGAGGCCAATGTCGAGCTCTTCGAGCGGGCGACACCAGCCGACCTCCAGCGCATCGGTGTCCACGCGGAGCGGGGAGAGGAAACCCTCGCCCACATGATGAAGCTGTATGCCGGGCACGATCTCGTGCATCGGCGGCAGCTCGAGCGGATTCGCGGAGCCGTCGCAACGAGGTGATCCGGGCCGCTGTATCCTGACCGCCGAAACCGAGCCACAATGCAAGGAGGAGCCATGCTCCCGAGACATAGCCTGATGATACCGCTCGTCATGGCCGTCGCCGCGTGCACCGCCGACACGAGCGATCGTGCCGCCGCCGGCACCGACACCATGCCCGCGGCGCCCGCTCCAGCGGCCGCAGCCAGTGCGGCCAGCGCCGGCGGAATGGTCGATCCCGACGCCGCCTCCCAGGCCGATCTGGTTGCCGCCGGGATGGACAGCGCAACGGCCGCCGCGGTCGTCGCCGGCCGGCCGTATCAGGACATGCGCGCGGTGGACGCCGTGCTTGCGCGCTCGCTCGACGAGGCCCGGCGCGATTCGATCTACACCCGCGTCTGGAAGCCGATCGACCTCAATTCCGCCACGCCCGAGGAGATCGAGCTCATTCCCGGCGTCGGGCCCCGCATGCGTCACGAGTTCGAGGAGTACCGGCCCTACACGTCCATGGAGCAGTTCCGTCGCGAGATCGGCAAGTACGTCGACTCGACCGAAGTCGCGCGCCTCGAGCAGTACGTCACCATCAGGTAGAGCATCGACGATGCGCCGTCACCTTGCAGCAGCGGTCGCCACGGCCACGGCCTTCGCACTGCTCCTTTCGGCACGCCCCGTGGACGCGCAGACCCCGCATGCGCACGACCCCTCACACGCCGAGGCGCCGAAGGCGGGAATCGACTCCGCCGGGGGAGATACCGCATTCGCCGCCGTCCAGGCGCGCGGCCGGATCGCGATGGGCGTGGATCAATACTCCTCACGGCACCGGTTCGAGGCTCTCCCCGACGGCGGGCGTATCGAGCTGCAGCGCGATCCGGCCGATACCGCCGGCGTGCGCACCATCCGCGAACATCTGCAGGCGATCGCGCGCGCCTTCGCGGCCGGCAATTTCGAGACGCCCGGCTTCGTGCACGATCGCGAGGTCCCCGGTGTGCGCGTCATGGCCGCCCGGCGCGACCGGATCCGCTACGAGTTCCGCCCGCTGCCGGGCGGGGGCGAGGTCCGGATCACGGCCCGCGATGCCGATGCAATCACGGCGGTTCGCGAGTTCCTCGCCTTCCAGCGGATGGACCACCACGTCGAGGTGCAGGAATAGGCGCCATGTCGGACGACCTGTCGCCTCCCGTCCCTCTGCCGCCGACCATTCTCGTGGTCGAGGACGAGCTAACGGTGCGCCGCGCTGCCTGCCGGATGATTCGTGGGCTCGGGTTCGAAGTGGCTGAGGCGGGCGACGGGCGCGAGGCGCTTCGCCTCATCCGGCAGCGTGAAGCGCCGTTCGCGCTGGTGCTGACGGACGTCGTCATGCCGGTGATGGACGGGCTCGAGCTCTCCCGGGTGCTCGGCGAGGAACGGCCGACGCAGCCCGTGCTCTGCATGTCCGCCTATCCTACGACGACGCTGGCGGGGCACAATCTCCTTCCCCAGCGTCCCTTCATCCGGAAGCCCTTTCTTCCCGGTGCGCTGTCGTCGGCCATCCGGGAAGCGATGCAGGCGGCGCCGGCTTAGCCCGCTAGCTGCTCCATCCGGCACTGTCGCGGCGCCTTGTCGGGGCGCCACCGCAGGAAGCGCGTTCCGTGGCGGAATCGCCCGCCACTCACATGATCGTAACCGACCTCCACGACCAGCTCGGGCCGCAGCGGCTCCCACTCCGCCGATCGCTCCGTGCTCCAGCGGCTGGGGCCGCCCGGCGCCTTGCCGGTGAACCCGGGAGGACCGATCAGTTTCTCGAGCTTCGCCGTCAGCCCCTTCCGTTCCTTCTCCGCGAGACTCGAGCAGAAACCGACATGGTGGAGCAGCCCCTCGTCGTCATAGAGGCCGAGGAGCAGTGAGCCCACGACCTTTCCGCGTGAGGCATAGCGAAAGCCTCCCACCACGCAGTCCGCGGTGCGGAGGCGCTTGACCTTGACCATCCCATCCCGCTCGCCGGAGCGGTACGGGAGATCGATCCGCTTCGCGATCACGCCGTCGAGGTCGCCCTTGCCACCGCCGGCGAGCCAGCGCACCGCGGTGGGCCGGCTCCGCGTCATGCGCGACAGCTGGATCGCGCCGCGAGGCTGCAGGAAGCGGTCGGCGAACGACTCGAGCCGCTCGCGCCGCACGGCGAGCGGCTGCTTCACGAGCGAGGTGCCGCGTTCGTCGACCAGGAGATCGAAGATCTGGATCCGGGCGGGATGCGTTTCCGCAAGCATCGTCACGCGGCTCGCGGCGGGATGGATGCGCTGCAGGAGATCGTCGAAGGAGAGCCGGCCGTCCACCGGGATCACGATCTCGCCGTCGAGGACGAAGCGGCGCGCGCCGAGCGCGAGCGCTGCAGCCACGACATCGGGGAAGTAGCGGCCCAGCGGCTTCCCGGCTTTCGACTGGATCCTCACCTTGTCCCCTTCCCGGAAGATGAGGCAGCGAAACCCGTCCCACTTCGGCTCGAACTGCCATTCCTTGCCGGCAGGGAGCTCGTCGACCGATTCGGCCTCCATCGGCGGATAGGGGAAGGGAAGCGGGAGGCTCACAGGAGCTTCGCGAGCGGAAACCGGCCGCGCTGCGCGAGCAGCGGCTGCCAGAGGTCGCCGAGCTCGCGCACGCGGGCGGGGACGGTTTCGATGGTGAAGTCATCCATGCGGAAGCCGCGCTCCAATTCGTCCCAGGTTACCGGCGTCGAGACCGTCGCGCGCGGCTTGGGGCGCACGGAATAGACCGAGGCGAGGGTGCGGCCCCAGGCATTCTGGTTGTAATCCACGAGCACCCGTCCATACGGGCGGTCCGCGATGCGGTACTCCGCCGTGATCAGGCCGGGATGCTTGCGCTCGAGCCGCTTCGCGAGCGCCTTCGCGAACGTCCAGACCGCCTTCTGGAGCGGCCCGCGCTCGATCGGGACGTAGACGTGAACCCCGCTCGAGCCGCTCGTCTTTACGAGCGGCGTCATGCCGTATTCCTCGAGCGCCGCGCGGACGATGCGAGCGGTCTCGAGCACCTTGCCGAGTCCTGCGCCATCTCCGGGATCGAGATCGAAGTGGAGATACCAGGGCCGGTCGGGGTCGTCGCAGGTGCCGTACCATTGATTCAGGTCGATGCAGCCGAGGTTGATGAGCCAGAGCAGCGACGGCACGTCCTGCGCGAGCGGGAAGGCGATCAGGCTCTTCGACTTGTGCATGATCGAGCAGGTCTCGACCCAGTCGGGGCGATGCTCTGGTGCTCGCTTCATGAAGAAGAATTCGCCGGTGATCCCGTGGGGATAGCGCTTCATCGTGATCGCCCGGTCCCTGAGATGCGGAAGGATCACATGGGCGACGTCGGCGTAATACTGGAGCAGGTCACGCTTCGTGTAGCCCTCCTCGGGCCAGAAGACCTTGTCGAGATTGGTGAGATCGAGATCCTTTCCGCCGATCCTGAGTGTGGCGTCCTTCGCGTCCCGGGGGATTGCGACATGGGGAACGGGACCGGCTGACGCGCGGCGCCGCGGTGAGGACTGCGCCCCCTTCCTGGCGGGACGCTTTGCCGCGGCGTCACGCGTCGCCTTCTTCTTTACGGCCATCAGCTGCCTCCGATCCGTGCGGCGCGTGGGCCGCGCCGGATTGCGCCTGCCACCGGCTGGTAATCGAGCTCCGTGCCCTCGCGCGAGGCCCTCAGGAGCAGTGCGCCGCGGCTCATGTCCCCGCGTCCGACGAACTGAATCGGGAAGAGGAGCCGCTCGCCGAAGATCGCGAGAAGCACATCCACGTACTTTCCTGTCGCAATGCTGCCCAGCAGAACGACCGATGTATCGGGCTCGCCGGCAACTGCGGCCGCGTCTCTCGCGAGCGGCTCACGGTACCGCTCCTCGTCCGCGCGGATGTCCACGGTGCCGAACTCGCGCAGGTCGGACACGGTGATGGCCGTGTCGGCCGGAACGAGCCCTCGATTTGCCGTGATCACGAGCGCACCGGACCGTCCCGGAACCGGTCGTCCGAAGCGGGAGGCGTAGGCGAGCTTCCCCCTGAAGTAGAGCCCGCTCAGAAAGCTGAATGCCTCGCCGAGCGTCACTCCCGCCGGCGAGCGCAGCCGCTCGGCGAGCGGGAAGGTCGCCTGCTCGTTCATCAGCACCTGCGCGCGCTTCCCTCCACAGTGCGCCGGGGAGAGGAGGAAGACGCGGTGTCGCGGGTCGGCCATCGGTCATGGTAGCCGGTGGCTCCCGGGTCCGGCGGTGCCGGCGGTCACGCTCGCAGAAGAAAGCCGCAGCCACATCGTGGCGGCGGCTTTCGCACTCGCGCGCGGTCGCTCGCTGAATCAGGGCAATGCGCCGACCGCCCGGGCCACGTTCAGCCGGCCCTTGCCGTAGAAGGGATCGGTGCCGGCCTGCCCCAGGTCGTCCGCGGTGTCCTTCAGGTGATCCTGAATCGCAGCTGGATTCCGGCCGAGGGTCGGCACGAGCATCGCGGCGGTCCCGGCGACGTGTGGCGAAGCCATGCTCGTCCCGCCGAGCCCGACCACGAAGGTTCCGGTCCTGCAGATCGGGATCAGCATGCTCGTCCGCGAGCACGCCGCCCAGACGGCGCCGGCGGTCGTGCCACCGGGAGCGGCGAGGTCGATCGCAGACCGCCCGAAGTTCGAGTATGGCGCAATCGCATCGACGTCGGTCCACGGTCCGTTCACGCCACCGGCGCTCGTCGGTCCCGTGGCGGAAACGCAGATTACGCCCGGCGCGTTGCAGTACGTCGAATAGACGTTGCGGTTGTGATCGAGGTCGGACGCGGCATTGCCGGCGGCGACTACGACCGTCGTGCCCTTCGATGCGGCATAGTTGAAGACGTCGTTGATGAGCCCGACGAACGTACCGTTGCCCGGCTTCGCAAAGCCGCCGCCGAGACTCATGTTGACGATGTCGGCGCCGTTGTCGGCCGCGTAGAGCACACCCTGCAGCACGGAGCTGAGCGGGCAGATGTTGAGATACGCGCAGACCTTTACGGCCACGAGCTTCGTCCGCGACGTCACCCCGGCGGCGGCGAGCGCGTTGCTGCTGACCGTGGCGGCGACGTGCGTTCCGTGATAGAAGAGGTCGGTGAACAGGTCGCTGCCCGGGAAATATTTCCGTACGGTATCGGCCTCGGTGAACGGCACGATCGTGGGGGTTTCCCCGACCAGGACCTGGACGTTGAATGTGCCCAGCAAGTCGATCGACCTGTTTCGATCGACGAGCCCGGACAGGTCGGCGTGCGTGTAATCGATGCCGGTATCGAGAATGTAGGCCGTCACCGAGGAAGAGCCGAGCTCGCCTGCGGCCCAAGCTGTCTGGGCTCCGACGGCGCGGAGGTGCCATTGCCTGGGGAAGAAGAAGGCCGTCTGGGGAGCGGCTGGACTTTGCGGGGCGCTCGCAGCAGCCATTTCGGGTGTGGCGGACTGGAGCGGCTCGTCCATTGCGATCGCGGGATCGTCGATGATGAGCGCGACGTCCTTGCGGCCGGCGAGCGCATCCCTCCCACTTTCGTCGAGGCCGCTGAGCGCGGCGAGTCCGGCGCCGGTCCAGTCGACGCGGCCACCAAGGGCTTCGACCTTCCGGTTGAAATCAGCCAAGGCCGTGCCGGAGAACTTCACGAGATGGCGGCCGGTGGTCGGGGTGGAAGCGGCGCCTGCGGCAAAGGCGGGAGCACCATCGGAATTCGGCTCGGCACTGTCTGCGCAGGCGGCGACCGACGCCACCAGGGCAAGCGCCGTGAGCTGCTGCAAGTAGCGCATAGGGGGCTCGCTGCTGAGGGATTTTCTTTCGGGAGAACACCTGCCGTTGCGAGTTACGTGAGCTGTGAGCTGCCACGCGGCCGGGAAGCCGGAACTGCGGAGTGCACCTGCGATATAGGAGGATGGTTTCCCGACCGCAAGCGGCCGGGTCGAATACCAGACCGGCGGGGCGGGTCACGCCCCGGCGGTTCGGTGCATTCGAAGCGACGCCAGGGTCAGGGAATGACGCCGAGCGCGCGGGCGATGTTCAATCGGCCCTTGCCGTAATACGCATCCGTTCCGCTCTGACCCAGATCGTCCGCGCTCTTCTGCAGGCGCGCGTGAATGGCGGCGGGACTGCGCCCGAGCTGCGGGACGAGCATCGCGGCGGCGCCGGCCACGTGCGGAGCAGCCATGCTCGTTCCGCTCGAGCCCACCACGAAGGACTTGGCTGTCTGGCACACTGGAATGATGAGGCTGGTGCTGGAGCACGCCGCGTGGACGAACGTGCTGGCGGCCGGTGATGCGTTGAGGTTTCCACCCGGGGCTGCGACGGCGATGACGGACCGGCCGAAGTTCGTGTACGTAGCGGGAGCGTCCTGGCTCGTCCAGGGGCCGTTGATGGCCGCCTGGTTCGTCGGGCCGGTCGCGGAGACACAGATCACGCCGGGTGCATCGCAATAGGTCGAGAAGGTATTGCGGTCGTGGTCGAGGTCGGTGGTGTCGTTGCCGGCGGCGACGACGATGGTGGTGCCGCGCGAGCGCGCGTAGTTGAAGACCTGATCGATGATTCCCACGAGCTGGCCTCTGCCGGCCTTCGCGAAGCCGCCGCCAAGGCTCAGGTTGACCACATCGGCATTGTTGTCCGCCGCGTAGATGATGCCGTTCAGCACCGAGCTGAAGGGGCAGATATTGAGGACCGAGCAGACCTTGACTGCGACGAGCTTCGTCTGCGACGCCATGCCTGCGGCGGCGAGTGCGTTGCTGCTGATCGTCGCGGCGACGTGCGTCCCATGGTAGAAGAGGTCGGATGTGGCGGCGCGGCCCGGGAACAGCTGCTGGATCAGGGCCGCCTCATTGAATGGAACCTGAACGCCGCCGTCGTCGACCAGGATGGTCCCGAGAAGGTCCTTCGAGAGCGACAGATCGACCCGGCCGGCAAGATCGACATGCGTCTCGTCGATCCCGGTATCGAGAACGAACACCTTCACGGCCGACGACCCCCGGAATCCCGCGGCCCACGCCTGATCCGCTCCGACCGCGCGAAGGTGCCACTGCCGCGCGAAGAAGAAGCTGGTATTCGGCTGCGACGGCGACGCGGGTGCGGACCCGGGGAGCTCCGCCTCTCCCCGGCTCCCCTGCGGCAGGTCGAGGGCGAACGCGACGTCGTCGAGAATCAGCCTGACGTCCTTCCGGCCGGAGAGCCTGCGGCGGCCATCGACGTCGAGGCCGCTTACCGTAGCCAGGCCGGCACCGGTCCACTCGACGCGACCACCCAGCGCTTCGACCTGCCGGGCGAAGTCGGAGGCGGGTTGCGGTCCGAACTGGATGATGTGACGGCCGGTAGGGACATCCCCTCCCGCGGTCGTGGATCCTCCGGCAAACAGCGGTTCGCTTTCGGCCGTGGGCACGCCGCTGTCCGAGCATGCGGCAACTGCAGCGACCAGGAGCGTCAGGACGACGGTTGTCAGGCGCATTCGAGTCTCGCAAGGGCGGGAATGTTGGCGGTGCCGGCGGATACGCCGTACCCGGGGGAAGCTCACCGGTCATCGGTCAATCTCGCGTTCCGCCCTCACCCATGACTCAAACGATCGCGGAACCCGCCGCCTTCCATCTCCTCCCGATTCCCCCAATAATTCCGCCCCATATGAAGCTCAACCTGCGCAGGCACGGCCTCGACCGGTCGCGACTCGAGAAGAACGCTCATCTCGCGCCCCATACGACGTTCCGCATCGGCGGGCCCGCCGACCTTCTCTACACCGCCACGAGCGCCGACGACCTCGCCGCCGCCATCACCGCCGCGCGCGACGCCGGCATTCCATTCTTCCTCCTGGGCCTCGGCGCCAACATCCTGATCGGGGACGGCGGTTTTCGCGGTCTCGTGATCCGGAATGCCGCCGACGCGCACGCCTGGAGCCCGGACGGTCTCCTCCGCGCGGAAAGCGGCGCGATCGTTCAGGACCTCGTCCTCGAATCCGCCCGGCTTGGCTGGTCGGGGCTCGAGCACTATATCGGCATCCCCAGCACGGTGGGCGGTGCCATCTGGCAGAACCTGCACTTTCTCTCGCCCGCCCCCGAGCGCGAGCGGACGATGTTCATCGCCGAGGTGTTCGAGTCGTGCGAGATCCTGTCGGCCGAAGGCGAGCGCGGGACGGTGAGCGCGGACTACGTCAGGTTCGGGTACGACGACAGCGTCTTCCATCATCGCGCCGATTACGTGCTCGCAGCGACGTTCCGCCTGGAAAGGGCGGACTCCGCCATGCTCTATCGCATTCACCAGGAGAACCTGAGCTGGCGCGGCGCGCGGCATCCCTGGCTGCAGGTGCATCCGAGCGCCGGATCGATCTTCCGGAAGATCGAAGGTGTCGGCGCCGGACGGCTCGTGGATCAGTGCGGGCTCAAGGGCACCCGGATCGGCGGCGCGCAGATCTCCCACCTCCACGCGAACATCATCGTGAACCTCGGCGGTGCCTGCGCAGCGGACGTCCGCGCCCTCATTGCCCTCGCACAGGCAGAGGTCGAGAAGAAATTCGGTCAGCGGCTGGTCCCCGAGATCGGGTTCATCGGAGAGTTCTGAGGATCGACCTGGATGATCACGACGAAAGGCACCGAGCCAACTCGACATTCCGGATTCCGGCCAGGGAATCGGAAAGTCGGCTGATTCGGTGCCTTTCGTCTTTTCGTCGTTGTTCTTTACGGGCCTTGCCGAGACCGTGGCCGCTGGTGCGTCAATTGACCGCCGTGATCGTGAAGGCCACGGTTTCCGTATCGCTCGATCCGATGGTAACGGTCTGCGGCGACACCGGATCCGTCGTCAGCGCCCCCGCGGCCGGCGTCAGGTGCACCTTGTAGCTCCCCGGCGCGAGAAAATCGAAGCTCGCCTCGAAGACGCCATCGGTATCGGCGTCGGTGAGCAGCACGGGCGTGCCTGCCGCAACGTCGCTTTCATCGGTCAGCGAGGCGCTGGCGGTTGCGAGGTCGAAGGTGACGCCCGTTGCGAGCTGCGCCGTCACGCCGATCCCGCCCGTGACGCCGATCTCACCCCCGCTGATGACCGGATGCATGACCCACTGCCCTGATCCGCCCGCGTCGTGCCCGAAGCTCTGCTCCACGTCGAAGTCCACGAGAAGGATCTTCTCGTCTCCCTCCAGGTCGAGCGACCCGTCCGCGAGATTTACCTTGAGCCCCGACTGGCCGAAGCTGGGCATCTGCAGCTCGCCCGCGACCACCGCCCCTTCCGGAAGCCCCTCGTAATCGGGCGACGACGCGAAGATGCTCGTCGTCCCGTCCTCATTCTCGACTTCGATGTAGCCGCCGGTGATGACGAAACGGAGCTGGCTGTAGGACCCGGAAGGCACGACCGCGTCCGCGACGAGATCCATCGTGGTGTTCGCCAGGGTGAGGAGATCCACGGTCACCGGGTCCTCGCGCAGGACGACGCCGCCCGATCCGGCGAGATTCACCTCGGAGATGGTCACGACGGCTGCGTGAAAGTCCCCCGGAGCGTCCTTCAGCTTGATGGTGAGGGACGTGGTCTCGCTGACACCGCCGTCGCACGCGCCGAGCGCGAGCGTCGAGACGAAGAGTGTGGAAAGCAGTTTGCGGAAAGCCGGCATGCGATATCTCCAATGCGGGAAGTCGTTCGGCGGCTCGACTGGCGTGGCGGCTCCCTGCCGCTTTAGCCTCGTGGCTTTGCGTCCCCTGCTTTCGCAGGGTTTGCCGTTATCGCGGCCCGAAGAAGGCTGCGTGAGGACACCTTGCAGACCCCTCGGGCCTCCTGAAGGTCACAGGAGCTCGTCCTGGAGGGGATTCCGCTCAGTCCGACGCGGCCAGCTGGAAGTGCGCCCGGCTCGCCTTTCCCAATCCGACTGATACGGCCGAGACCTGCGGCTCGAGTGCCCAGCCGTTGGGGGGCGAGAGCACGACCTGGTAGTCGCCGGGCGAAAGAAGGCCGAACATCGCCTCGAACACGCCATCCGAATCGGTGTCGGTGAACCCGTCAGCCACGCCGATCAGTGTGCGGCTCGCGTCGAAGAGCGACGCGGTGGCGCCATCGAGCGGAATTGCCGAGTCGGCCGGACGCTCGAGGGTCACGCGAATCCCGCCCATCGATCCGAGCTCGGCGGCGGTGATGACCGGCTCGAATGCGACGTGCCCCGGTTCCGTCTGCGCGCCGAGGCTCCGGAGCGCATCGAGCTCGATGACGAGAATCGTCTGGTCCCCGCGGAGGTCGAGCGTGCCGCCCGCGAGGGTCACTGCCTGTCCCGATTCGGCCCACGCAGTGAGATCGAGCTGGCGGTCCACGATCGCCCCTGCAGGCGTCGCGACGTATTCGGGCGTCGAGTAGCGCGTCAGCGATCCATCGGGGTTCCGCACGGCGAGATACATCCCCCGCACATGCACGCGCAGCTCGTGGTACGGTACCGCCGGGACCGCGTAATCGTTGACGAGGCCGATCGGCGCCTGGTCGGGATCGAGCAGATCGATGACACGCGGCTGGTGCAGGAGCGGCACCGGCCCGTTCGGACCGATCAGGTCGATCCTGGTGACGGTCACGACGGCTGCTTCGACGCTTCCCGGCGGTTCCTTCAGGAGAACGGAGAGTGATGTAATGTCCGACGTGCCCGCCCGGCACCCCGCAAGGAGTGCTGCGGAGAGGACGGCCGACCTGCGGAAGTTGCGGCGTACCATTGCTATGACCTCATCGGGAAGAGCGCGGCGCATTCGCGCTGCCGCCGATTCCACCCTGCTGTTGCCTCGAAAGTCCCGGCCCTCTCCGGACCCGCTGCTCCTCGCGTCCCGTCATGCAGACCCTTGCACTCCCCGGTGGGGTCACACACTGGAGCCTGACGGTCCGGCGGTGCAGATTGGGGGTGACGGAGCCACCGGTGCGCCGGTGACGGCACTCCTCCTGACGGGGTCTGTAGATCGTGAGCGATGATGGCGCCATCGTCCGGCAGGTGCTCGCGGGCGATACCGACGCCTACCGCGTGCTCATCGGGCGGCACCAGGACCGGTTTGCGCGCTTCGCGTTCAGGATGCTCGGAAACCGGGAAGACGCGGAGGAGGCATTGCAGGACGCCTTCGTCAGGGCGTACCGGGCACTCGGGCAGTGTGCGGATCCCGACCGTTTCGACAACTGGTGCTTCCGGATTCTCGCGAACCGGTGCCGGACACGGGGCGCACGGCGGGGCCGCTACGAGGCCACCTTCGTCCCCGACGAGCCCGCGCTCCAGTCGGCGGCCGACCCCGCCTCGACCAACGGCACCGGCCCGGAGGAGGCAGAGGAGGTCTACCGGGCGCTCGGCCTGCTCGATGAGGCGTCGCGCGAGTCGTTCCTCCTCAAGTACGTGGAGGAGCTGACGTACGAAGAGATGGCCGAGATCACGGGGGACAGCGTGTCGGCGCTCAAGATGCGGGTCAAGCGCGCGTGCGATCGGCTGCGGCAGCTTCTGGAGGCGAAACATGTCTGACGAAATCCCTACCGGCGACGAGGCTCAGCTGCGCGACCCCGCGATTGCCCGCGTGGTCGCGTACGCGCGGGTTCCGGCGCAGGTGCGGGCCGATTTCGCTGACCGGGTCCTCGCCGATATCCGCGCCGGGGCGCTGGCGGTCGTTCCGGTCCGGCGGAGCGGCGAGCGCCGGCGCGTGAGCCGGCTCGCGCTTGCGGCCGGCATCGCCGCATTGATGCTCGGCAGCGCCTGGGCCGGCCGCATGACGGCGCCGCGCTCCGCCGAGCCGGCCGCGCTCGCTCCTGCCGCTCCCACGATCGCCGACGGGAGCGTCGTCCGTTTCGTCATCGCCGCACCCGGCGCATCCACCGTCGCGCTCGTCGGGGACTTCAACGCCTGGAACGTCGGCGCCACGCCGCTCCAGGCCACCGAGCGAGAGGGCGTCTGGACCGTCACCGTTCCGCTTCCCGCCGGGCGCCACGAGTATGCGTTCGTGGTGGACGGCGTCCGCTGGCTTTCCGACCCGAACGCACCGCGCGCCGGCACTGCCGATTTCGGACCGGCCAACTCGGTCGTAACCGTGACGGGTCAGACGTGATCGCGCGCAGCCCCGGCCTCCTCCTGCTTCTCGCCGCCATCGCGGCGCCGGCTGCGGGTCAGCAGAGTGCGGATGCAGCACGCCTTCAGGAGCGGCTCGATCCGGCCACCGCGCGCCTCGTCAGCAGCGTGGTGGACTCCGCCACGAGCCTGGGGCTTCCGTCCGCGCCCCTCGTCAACAAGGCACTCGAGGGCGCCAGCAAGGGTGCGGCGCCCGATCGCATCCTGGTCGCCGTACGTTCGCTTGCAGCGGACCTGCGCTCCGCGCGCGCAGCGCTCGGTCCCGCGGCGAGCGAGGCGGAGCTCGTTGCCGGCGTCGGAGCGTTGCGGGCAGGCGCGGAAGGCGACGTGCTCGCCCGCGTGAAGCGCGCCCGCGGGGAGAGCTCCGCGCTCCTCCCGCTCGCGGTACTGTCCGACCTCGTCGCGCAGGGCATCCCCGTCGATCGTGCAGCCACCGTCATCCTCGGACTTGCCGAGCGCCGTGCGGCCGACGCGCAGTATCGCACTCTCCCGCGGGCGCATGGCCGGGGCGGCGCCTCGGCGGTGGGTCCCGCCGCTCCGGATCCGGGATCGGGACGCGGGAATGCCGGAGACCGGCCCGGGCGCGGAAATGCACCCGACCGGCCGGGCACCAACCCTTCGGGTGCCGATCATCCGGCCCCGGACCGTCCTGTGGACCAGCCCGCGCCGGGAAGACCAGTCGAGCCTCCCGCCATAGGGCGCCCCGCAGATCCGACGCGGCAGCCACCGGTAGACGGCCCCGGGAAGGGGGCCGTTCCGGAGCTCCCGCCAAAGGGCCGGCCCACCGGGCCATGAGGTGACGATCCCCGCACTGCGGCGGGTCGTACTGCTCGGCACGCTTCCGTTCCTCGCTCCTCTCCCGACACTCTCAGCGCAGATGGCCGCCACGCTCGACGGCGCCGCGACGCGCATCTCCTATTCCGAAGGAAGTCCCGCCACCGGCGTCTCGCTCGCGCCGAATTTCCAGGTGATCCGTCCATGGCACTCGCTCTTCGCAGGAGGTGCCGTCACCCGTTTCGCCGGTGACATCTGGAGCGTTCAGGGTCATCTCGCCGGATCGGCGTACGTGGGATCGTTCGCCGGATTCCATCCTGAGCTCGAGGGGCGGCTGCGCGGTACGCGGCACGAGGACGGTGGCGGCAGCAGCGAGTTCGCCGGTGCTGCCCGTCTCCATCGGTTCGGCTCGGCGCGCGGATTCTGGATCGGCGCCAATGGCGGCCGCTCCTGGGATGGAATCGAGTGGCGCGGCACGCTTGCGGCGGAGGGGGGCGCGTGGGCGCGCATCGGAGCCGGCACGATTTCGCTTTCCATCACGGGATCACGCGTGAATGACGAGCTCCGGTTTGCCGAAGCTGAGAGCGCCTTCCGGATGGATCGCGGTCCGCTCGAGCTCGTCGCGTACGGGGGACTGCGTCATTTCTTCAGACCGGACGCGGCGTCGGCCGAAGGGTGGGGCGGCGCCAGCATTGCCTGGTGGATCGGGGACCGGCTTGCCGTCACGGCGTCGGGCGGTGCGTATCCCGCCGACTATGCCCAGGGCCTTCCGTCGGGAGCTTTCGGCTCGCTTGGCGTGCGCGTCGCGACCGGTCGCCTGTCGCGCGCACGCCGCGTCAACGAACCGCTCGATCTCATCCTTCCTCCGGTCCGCGCCGGGGCATCCGGTCTTGCCCTCGAGCGGCTTGGCGACGGCTCCGCGCGGATCACGATCCGCGGGCTCCCCGCCAACCGCGTGGAGCTGATGGGAGACTTCACCAGCTGGGAGCCCGTCGCCCTCACCTCGTCCGGGACCGGCAGGTGGATGACGACTCTTCCCGTTCCCGTCGGAATACACCGGGTCAACGTCCGGGTCGACGGAGGCCAATGGATTGTCCCGCCGGGACTTCCGGGATCGACCGATGAATTCGGAGGGGCTGCGGGGATCCTGATCGTGGAGTGACCCGGC
>DASTUP010000250.1:0-8034 GCA_035759585.1 Gemmatimonadales bacterium
GTGGGGTGTCAGGGCACCGTCCGGGTCCGCTCTGGTGGCGGAAAAAGCACACGAAAGCACGAAAGGACGAAAGGGTACGGGATAGCCATTGGATCGCTGCGCCGGGCCGGCATGGGCAGATCGCGAAAGCGCGACCCGCCCAAGGGTCCACGATCACGGCGCCTTTCGTGGTTTCGTGTGCGCTTTTCAACCCGCCCGGCCTGGAGCTGCGCCCCGCGCTCCATCCGCGGTTTCGCATGCTTTCATGCGGCTATCTTTCCGGCATGACGACCCCGACCGACACCTCGACCTGGCTGCACCACCTCGAAGACGAGGCGGATGCGGCGTTTCTCTACCGGGAACTGGCCCGTTCCGAAGGGAATGGCGATCGAGCCCGGATCTACCGGGAGCTCGCCGAGGTCGAGGACCGGCACGTCGAGATGTGGCGCGCGCTGCTGGCCGAACATGGGACGCCGGTGGGAGTGCCGAAGCCGTCGCGGGGAGCGCGGTTCCGGGCCTGGGTGGCCCGGCGGGTAGGGAGCGGGGTGCTGCTCCCGATGCTCCTCGAAGAGGAGGGGCGGGAGGTCAAGGGCTATCTCCGGCTCTACCGCTCCGCGCCCGATGCCGAAGCGGCGCCGACGGCGCTCAGGCTCGCGCAGGAATCGAAGGAGCACGCGGGGACGCTGGCTCAGCTCGCCGGATCGAGCGGGGAGCCGTGGCACAAGACGGGCGCCGGGGGCTTCCTCCGGAACGTGGTCTACGGCTTCAACGACGGGCTCACCGCCAACTTCGGCCTCGTGGCCGGCATGATCGGCGCGCAGACCTCGTTCGACACGGTGGAACATGCGCTCATCGTCGCGGGACTCGCGGGCGTGGTGGCGGACGCGCTCTCCATGGGCGCCTCGGGCTACCTCGCGGCGAAGAGCGAGCGCGAAGTGTTCGAGCACGAGATCGCCATGGAGCGCGAGGAGATCCGGCTCATGCCCGAGCTCGAGCGCGACGAGCTGAGTCTTCTCTACCAGGCCAAGGGCATTCCGAGCGCGCAGGCGGAAGCGCTCGCGACGCAGGTGATGACCGATCCTGAGCAGGCGCTCGCGGAAAAGGTGCGCGAGGAGCTCAAGATCGGCGAGGCGACTTCCACGCCGATGCGCGAAGCATGGATCACCGGCACGGCCACGGCGCTCGGCGCGCTCATTCCGGTGGCGCCTTTCCTCTTCTCGACCGGCCCCGGCGCGATCTGGACTTCGTTTGCACTGGCGATGCTCTCGCATTTCGGCGTCGGCGCGGCGCGCAGCTTCTTCACGGGTCGCGGCGTCTTCAAGAGCGGGCTCGACATGTTCATCGTCGGCCTCGGCGTCGCCATCGCGGGGTACGTTCTCGGCGAATGGGTCGTGAAGATCCTCTAGTGGGCCCGGGTGCGCTCCGCTTCGGGCTCTGCTGCCAGTTCCTCGATGCACCGATCAGGTTCCGCAGCGCGACGCACCGCTACGTGAGCGGGCTCGCCCCGGGCGCGCGCGCCGAATACCTCCGCGCGATCGCTCGTGCCAACGCCGCATCGCTTCTCCAGGCGGTAGAGGCCTGTGCGGCACTCGGCATTGGCGCATTCCGCATCACCAGCCAGATCCTTCCCCTGGGCACCCATCCATCGAGCGGGTACTCGCTGGAGTCGCTCGACGCCGATGGGTCGATCCAGTCGGCGTTTCGCACGGCCGGCGCCATGGCCAGGGCACTCGATGTCCGCCTCTCATTCCACCCCGACCAGTTCGTCGTGCTCAACTCGGTCCGCGAGGACGTTGTCGCTTCATCGGTGCGAGAGCTCGACTTCCAGGCGCGTCTCGCCGCACTGATCGGAGCCGACACGCTCGTGCTGCATGGCGGCTCCATGACCGGCGGCCGCGACGCCGCGATCGAGCGCCTCGCGCGCGGGATCGACAGGCTCGGCGGCGAGGCCCGCGCCCGGCTGGCGCTCGAGAACGACGACCGGCGGTTCACGCCGGCGGATCTCGTTCCGCTCGCCCGCCGGAGCGGAGTGCCCCTGGTCTACGACGTACATCATCACCGCTGCCATCCCGACGGCCTCGACGTGGAGGAAGCGACGGCCGCCGCGGCGGAGACCTGGGGCGGCCGCGAGCCCTGGGCCCACATCTCCTCGCCGCGCGACGGATGGTCCGCGGCGAACCCGCGACCGCATGCCGACTATGTCGATCCAGCCGACGTTCCGGCGGAATGGATCGGACGGCGGCTCACGATCGACGTCGAGGCCAAGGCGAAGGAGCGCGCCGTCGTCGCGATCATGGCCGCGCTGGCGGTCGGCACGGGATGACCGCACTGGCTCGACCGTTTACCTTCCCCGCGCCATGACCGACGCAACTTCGAGCTCGACCACTCCGGCCGTCCCGGCGGACGAGGTGGCCCGCCGCCGCACCTTCGCGATCATCAGCCATCCCGATGCGGGCAAGACGACGCTGACCGAGAAGCTCCTCCTCTACGGCGGCGCGATTCACCTGGCCGGCGCCGTGAAGGCGCGCCGGGCCCAGCGCCATGCCACCAGCGACTGGATGGCGCTCGAGCAGGAGCGCGGCATCTCGGTCACGTCGAGCGTCATGCAGTTCGACTACCAGGGGTACAAGGTCAACCTCCTCGACACGCCGGGCCACGGCGACTTCAGTGAGGACACCTACCGCACGCTCGTCGCAGCCGACAGCGCCGTCATGCTGCTCGACAACCGCCGCGGTGTCGAGGAGCGCACCCGCCAGCTCTTCGATGTCTGCCGCATGCGGCGCACGCCGATCTTCACCTTCGTGAACAAGTGCGACCGGGTCGGCGCGCCGCCGCTCCAGCTCATCGGCGACGTCGAGAACGATCTCGGCATCCGCTGCTATCCGATGACCTGGCCGATCTTCGGCGACAGCCAGTTTCTCGGGGTCTACGAGCGCGGCACCGGCCTCGTGCACCTCTTCGAGCGCGATGCGGCGCACGGAGCGGAGCGGTCGCAGGCGCTCACCGGCCCGCTCGACGACCCCCGGATCGTGGCACGTCTCGGCGCGGCCGCCGACACCCTGCGCGAAGAGCTCGAGCTGCTCGATCTGGCCGGCGAGACGTTCGACCCCGGTGCGGTGCTCGAAGGCACGCTCTCGCCGGTGTTCTTCGGAAGCGCGCTCACCAACTTCGGCGTCGAGCCGTTCCTGCACGCGTTCCTTCCGCTCGCGCCGGCCCCGCTCCCGCGCGAGAGCAGCGCCGGCCTCGTGGGCCCGGAATCGAGCGGATTCTCCGGATTCGTCTTCAAGATCCAGGCGAACATGGATCCGAAGCACCGGGACCGGATCGCCTTCCTGCGTGTCGTCTCAGGACGGTTCGAAGCGGGGATGACGGTGCTGCACGTGCGATCGGGGAAGCCGCTCCGGCTCGCCGCGCCGCAGCAGTTCCTCGCCCGCGAGCGCACGGCGATCGACGAGGCATGGCCCGGCGACGTCGTCGGCCTGCACGATCGCGGCGCGCTTCGCATCGGGGATACGCTCACGGACGGCGCGGTGCTCGAGTTCGCGAACATCCCGCGCTTTTCCCCCGAGCTCTTCGCGCGCGTGCGCCTCGCCGATCCGATGCGCCGGAAGCAGCTCGATACGGGGCTCAGACAGCTGTCGGAGGAAGGGGCGGCGCAGGTGTTCTATGAAGACTCGATCGTGGGACCCAGCCCGATCGTGGGCGCGGTGGGGCAGCTGCAGTTCGACGTGCTCCTGCACCGGCTCGAGCACGAGTACGGCGTGCCGGCCAAGCTCGAGCGGCTGGGCTTTTCCATCGCGCGGTGGGTGGTGGGCGATGCGGAGGAGATCACCCGGATCGGCGAGGGGTACGGGAAGCGCCTCGTCTACGACTCGCGCGGGGCGCCGCTCATCCTCTTCGAAAACGAGTACACCCTCCGCGGGACGCTCGAGCGCGAAGCCGGCATTCAGTTCCACGCCGTGGCGCCGTGAATTTTCTATTGTGAGCCGCGGCGGCGCGGTTCACAATCATCCAACAACCAGATTGATGAGCCGGTTCGGGACGTGAATGACCTTCCGCACCGAGCGGTCGCCGACGAAGCGGCGCGTGGTGTCGTCGAGGAGGGCGGCGGCGACGGTGGCTTCCTCGCCCGCGTCGCGGCGAACGACGATGCGTGACCGCGTCTTCCCGCTCACCTGCACGGCGATCTCGACGCTGTCCTCCACCGTGAGCGACTCCTCCCACTCGGGCCAGCGTTCATCGAACACCGAGCCGCCGTGGCCGAGGCGCTCCCAGCATTCCTCGGCGAAGTGGGGTGCAAAGGGAGCGATCATGACGACGAGGTCCTCGACGATCCGCCGGTCCGCGCAGCCCGCGTCGCGCAGCGTGTTGACGAGCTCCATGTACGCCGCGATGGCCACGTTGTAGCTCAGTCCCTCGATGGCGCCGTGCGCCCGCTTCATCGTCTCGTGCCACTTGATCTCGACGTGGCGCGGGAGGTCCGCGATGATGTTGCGCGTCGCGTCCCCGACCAGCGCCCAGACCTTGTCGAGGAAGCGGCGCGGGCCCGCGATGCCCTCGTCCCGGAAGTCCCCGCCCTCCTGGAACGGGCCGAGGAACATCAGGTACATGCGGAAGGTATCGGCGCCCCATTTCGCGATGTACTCGTCCGGCACGACGACGTTCCCGCGCGACTTCGACATCTTGGCGCCGTCCTTCACGATGAGCCCGTGCGCGCGGAAGACCCGGAAGGGCTCGTCGAAGTCGACGTGGCCGAGGTCGTTGAGCACCATCGCGATGAAGCGCGCGTAGAGGAGATGCAGCACCGCGTGCTCGTTGCCGCCGATGTACGTGGCGACGGGGCACCACCGGCGCACACGATCCCGGTCGAACGGCCGGTCATCGAACTCGGTGCTGGTGTAGCGCAGGTAGTACCACGCCGAGTCGAGGAAGGTGTCGGAAACATCCGTCTCGCGGCGCCCGCGCGCGCCGCACCGCGGGCACGGGGTGTAGTACCACTCCTCGTGGCGCGCGAGCGGCGATATGCCGGTATCGTCCGGGCGGAAGTCCTCGATCTCCGGGAGGAGGACGGGAAGCTCGGACTCGGGGACCGGCACCGGCCCGCAGGTGTCGCAGTAGACGATGGGGATCGGCGGGCCCCAGTACCGCTGGCGCGAGATGCACCAGTCGTGCAGCCGGTACTGGACCTTCCCCTTTCCGGCGCCGCTCGACTCGAGCCACCGGATGATCGCCGTCTTCCCCTCGTCGGCAGGCATCCCGTTGAAGCGCTCGGACTCGACGAGCCGCCCCTCATCGTCGATCACCTGGACGATCGGGAGCCGGAACTTCTCGGCGAATTCGCGGTCGCGCTCGTCGTGCGCGGGCACCGCCATGATGGCACCGGTGCCGTAGCCCATGAGCACGTAGTCCGCCACCCACACGGGAATCCGGCGGCCGGTGGCGGGATTCCGCGCAAAGGCGCCGGTGAACACCCCGGTCTTCTCCTTGTCCACGACCTTGCGGCTGACGAGATCCTTCGAGAGCGTCGCCGCGCGGTACGTGTCCACGATCTCCCGCTGGCCCGGCGTGACGAGCGCATCGACGAGCGGATGCTCCGGAGCGAGGACCATGAAGGTCGCGCCGAAGATCGTGTCGGGCCGGGTGGTGTACACCTCGATCGCACGGCCGGCATCGACCGGAAAGACGATCTCCGCCCCTTCGGACCGCCCGAGCCAGTTCCGCTGCGCGGTGGTGGTCGTCTCCGACCAGTTCATCTTCGACGGATCGTCGAGATTGGCGAGCAGGCGGTCCGCGTAGTCGCTGATCCGGAAGAACCACTGCTCGAGGATGCGCTGTTCCACCAGCGCATCGCACCGCTCGCAGCGGCCACCGACGACCTGCTCGTTGGCGAGCACCGTCTTGTCGTTGGGGCACCAGTTGACGGCCGCCGCCTTCTTGTACGCCTTCCCCGCCTCCAGGAGCTTGAGGAAGAGCCACTGCGTCCAGCGGTAGTAGGCCGGATCCGTCGTGGCGAGCTCGTGCCGCCAGTCAAACATGCCGCCGATGCGCGTGAGCTGGCGCCGGAAGTTCGCGATGTTCTGCGGAATGAGCTTCCCCGGATGCGTGCCCACCTTGAGCGCGAAGTTCTCGCTGTGGATGCCGAACGCGTCGTAGCCGATCGGCTCGAAGACATCGTGCCCCTGCAGCCGCTTGAAGCGCCCGAAGACGTCACTGCCCGTGAAGGCGAACATGTTCCCGACGTGCAGCCCTTCGGCCGACGGATACGGGAACATCATGAGGTTGAAGAAGGGGCGCTCGGCGGCATCGAGATCGGGCGCATTGGTACCGCGCTCCGCCCAGCGCTGCTGCCACTTCTGCTCTACCGCCTCGGGATGGTACGACTGGTCGACGGACGTCTGCGGATCACTCATCGGTCACTGCGGTCGGGGAAAGTCATCGGGTGAAACGGTAAATCTATCGGGAGCACCGGGTTAGTGCCATGCGACCGGGTGTGACCGGCATCATCGCCCTGCGCCGCCCCCGCCGCCATCTTGGCCCCCGGCGCGCACGGTGGCGGGTGGCGTGCAAGCGGCGGAACGGGCTACCTTAGACCGACACCCACCGAGAGCCCCACCCGGAGACATGGCTGCCGATCATCTGAACCTGACGCGCGCGCTGCATCGCGTGGGCGCACTGGCCGTACTTGCCCTGACCGCGGTCGCGGGCGCCGCGATGTGGCTGATTGCCAGCCGGTCGGCGCCGCCGGGGGCGGATCTCGTGCAGCTCGTGCTGCCCGGACTGCTCGCCTTCATCATCGGCGCGGTGCTGCTCGAGCTGCTGATGGTCTGGTGGCTCCGGCGCCAGATCGTGGAACCGCTCGTCATGGCGGAGATGGTGGCGTCGCGCGTGGCGCGCGGCGACCTCACCGCCACCGATTTCGCGACGAACGGCCGGACCACGCGCGGCGGGCAGCTGCTCCTGAGCGTGACGGGCATGGTGAGCGCGCTGCGCGACCTCACCGGCGCCATCCAGAACGCGTCGACCGATGCGGCGGCGATGGCCGAGCAGATCGCCGCGTCCACCGAGGAGATGACGGCGTCCACCGAGGAGGTGGCGAGCACCACGGGCGAGCTCACGGAGCGCGCCAACCAGCAGGCCGTCATCGTGCGCGCCGCCGCCGATGACGCGGGAAGGATCCTCACGATCTCGCAGGACCTCGCCGTGGGGGCGGTGCAGGCCGCCGACCGGAACGCGGCGCTCGCGCGCGCCGCCCGCGCGCACAAGGCGCGGCTCGATGCGAGCACCACCGAGCTCGAGCGCCTCACCGATGAAGTCGAGCGGGGCGCCGCCGAGGCCGATGCGCTGGCCGCCGCGTCGAGCGAGATCGAGAAGTTCGTGACCCAGACGAAGGCGATCGCCAAGCAGACGCACATGCTCGCGCTCAACGCTTCGATCGAGGCGGCGCGCGCCGGGGAGGAGGGGAAGGGCTTCAGCGTCGTCGCCGAGGAGGTCCGCAAGCTCGCGAATCAGGCCGCACAGGCGGCGGCATCCACGAGCCACACGGTCCAGGTCGTGCTCGACCGGGTGCAGACGGCGCGGGAGCGGCTCCTCCGGCTCGGGCAGGGCGGGATGATGGCGCGGGACGCGGCGCATGCCGCCGCGGACGGGCTCCTCAACGTCGCCACCGAGGCGGAGGAGAACGATCAGTGGACCCGCCGAATCTCGACCTCGGCGGACGAGGTGAAGGGGCTGATCGAGGGCATTGCCGGACGGATGCGCGAAGTGTCCGCCGGCACCGAGGATTATGCGGCCGCCGCCGAGGAGATCGCCGCCGCGGCGCAGCAGCTCAATGCGTCCACCGAGGAGATCTCGTCGTCCGCGGGTCACCTGGCGGATGCGGCGGAGAAGCTCACCAGCGCGGTCGGAGGGTTCCGCCTCACGTAGCCGCGTCCAGCGACGGAGGAGGAGACATGCGTCGGGGCCGATTCGTGATCGCCGCGATCATCGCGATCATCAGCTTGATAGCGTACTTCGGCAAGAGCAGCGAGAATCCCGTCACCGGCGAAGTCCAGCGCG
>DASTUP010000251.1:0-11849 GCA_035759585.1 Gemmatimonadales bacterium
AGTGATGCCGCGCACCGGCGCCGCTCACCCGGCCTCCCCGTCCTCGTTATCTTTCCCCGGTCAACGAAACCGAGCGAGTTCAGTGACCAGCGATCCCCGATACAGCAACGACCCCGACTCCGGCGCGGCCTCGATCCATACGCCCGGGGGCATGGCCGAACCGGCCGCGGCCGACGGGCCGGCCGCCGAAGTCGCCGATATCGCCTCGACCGACATGTCCGCGGCACCTTCGTCGCGCCAGGAGACCACCCAGCCGGCCTTCGGGGAAGGCCGGGATGCGGAGCTCGCGGCGAGCCGCGATCGCTATCTCCGCCTCGCGGCGGAGTTCGACAACTACAAGAAGCGCATCGCGCGCGAGCGGCTGGAGCAGACCGATCGCGCGCAGGCCGCGCTCATCGGCCGGCTGCTGGAGGTCATCGACGACCTCGATCGCCTCAGCAACGATACCAACACCCCGGCAGATGCCCTCCGCGAGGCGGTCGAGATGATCGAGCGAAAGCTGCGGAAGGAGCTCGAAGCGGCCGGGCTGGAGCGCATCGACCCGACGGGGCAGCCCTTCGATCCGCAGCAGCACGAAGCCGTCGCGGTCACGGGGTCTCCATCCGCCGATCGCGACAACACGGTGAGCGCGACATTCCAGACCGGCTACCGGCTCAAGAGCACGCTCCTGCGCCCCGCCCGGGTGCAGGTCTACCAGAGCCAGCACTGACGTGGCCGCCCGGGACTTCTACCAGATTCTCGGCGTTCCGGACACGGCCACCGCGGACGAGATCAAGAAGGCGTACCGCCGGCTGGCCAAGCAGTATCATCCGGACGCCAATCCCAACAATCCCCAGGCCGCGGAGCGCTTCAAGGAAATTTCCGAGGCGCACGCGACCCTGGCTGACGCGGAAAAGCGCAAGCAGTACGACCAGATGCGGCGCCTCGGCGCGTTCGATCCGGCCATGCGCCGGTCACCGGCGGGCGCCGGACGGGGTGGCCCCACGGCCGAGGACTTCGAGTTCAACGACATCGGCGGCTTCGGCCTGGGCGACATCTTTTCGTCCATCTTCGGCCGCGGCCGGCGCGAGGATCCCCGGGGGGAAAATCTCGAGGCCGTCGTCGAGGTGCCGTTCCGCGTCGCCGCACTCGGCGGAAAGATCCCGGTCACGCTGCCCGTCACGGAGCCGTGCCGCACCTGCAGCGGCTCCGGCGCCGCCCCCGGCGCAACGACCTCGACCTGCAGCGAGTGCAACGGCCGCGGGACGATCGCGTTCGGCCAGGGAGGGTTTGCCGTCAACCGGCCGTGCCCGAAGTGCCGTGGCAGGGGAACGATCCCGTCGGTGCCGTGCCCGACCTGCCGCGGCGCGGGCGAGGTGCGGACGGAGCGCAAGGTGATGATCACCGTCCCGCAGGCCACCGAATCCGGGACCAAGGTCCGCCTCAAGGGCCAGGGGCAGCCAGGCATCGCCGGCAAGCCGGCGGGCGACCTGATCGTCAGTTTCGAGGTCCAGCCCGATCGCTTCTTCCATCGCGATGGACTCGACGTCATCTGCGAGGTGCCGATCAACATGGTACAGGCGGTGCTCGGCACCCGCCTCAAGGTGCGCACGCTCGAAGGGAAGAGCGTCGTGCTCCGCATCCCGCCCGGAACCCAGCCGGGCCGGAAATTCCGGATCAAGGGGCAGGGGATCGCCAAGGGCGATCGTCGCGGCGATCAGCTCGTCGCCGTCACCGTCTCACTCCCGGAGAAGCTGACGCCCGAAGCCGAGGCAGCCCTGAAGGAGTTCGCCGACAAGGCGGGAATGGCGCATTAGCGCCAGGCGCCGCTCGCGGCTCATTCCCGGACCGCCTGCGCCGTAGTCGCTCCCGACGCCCGCGCCATCTCCATGAGGGCCGTCTGCGCCGTCATCGGCGGCTCGCCGGGCGCCGCCGTCCTCCGGACATAGCTTCCGTCCCCGCGCAGGTCCCACGCCTGCTGGTTGTCCCGCCACATGAGCTCGATCGATTGCATGACCGCCTGGCGGTGCGTCGCATCCTCGAGCGGCGCCACGGCCTCGATCCGGCGATCGAGATTCCTCGGCATCCAGTCGGCGGAGCCGAAATAGACCTCGAGCGCTCCCCCGTTGGCGAAGCAGAACGCCCGCGAATGCTCGAGGAAGCGCCCCACCACGCTGATGACGCGGATCCGGTCGCTCACGCCCGGCAGCCCCGGTCGGAGGCAGCAGATCCCGCGCACCACGAGGTCGATCTCGACCCCGGCCCGCGACGCCGAATAGAGCGCGGCGATGATGTCCGGATCGACGAGCGAGTTCATCTTCGCCAGGATGCGCGCGTCGCGACCGGCCCGCGCATGCTCGATCTCCCGCTGGATGAGCTCCAGGAAGCGCTGGCGCATCCCGCGTGGCGCGACGATCAGCTTCCGGTAGCCGGCAGGCGTCCCGAACCCCGTCAGCACGTTGAAGAGATCGGTGAGATCCGCCGACAGGTCGGGGTCGGTGCTGAAGAGCCCGAAGTCGGTGTAGATGCGCGCCGTCTTCGGATTGTAGTTCCCGGTCCCGATGTGCACGTAGCGCCGCATGGCGCCCCCTTCACGGCGCACCACGAGCATGACCTTGGCGTGGGTCTTGAGCCCGGTGACGCCGTAGCTCACGTGCACCCCGACATCCTCGAGCCGCTGCGCCCACCGGATGTTGTTCTCCTCGTCGAAGCGGGCCTGGAGCTCGATGAGGCAGGCGACCTGCTTGCCGCGCTCGGCCGCGTGCGCCAGGAGGCGCGCGATGCTCGAGTCCCCGCCCGTCCGGTAGAGCGTCAGCTTGATCGCGACCACGTCGGGATCGTTCGCCGCTTCGGCAATGAATGCCTCGACCGAGGTCGCGAAGTTGTCGTAGGGGTGATGCACGAGCAGGTCGCCTTCCTGCAGGACCTCGAAGAAGCTCCGACCGGGCGTGAGCTGGTGCGGGGTCACCGCATGGAAGGGCAGGTCGCGCAGGTCCGGGATCTCGAGCGTGCTGAGCGACAACAGGTCGGCCGTGTCGAGGAGGCCGCCCGTCTCGTACACGTCCTCCGCGGTGAGGGGCATGGCCGGCTGCTCCTGCTCGTCGTTGAATTCGGCAAGAAGCAGCTGCCGCAGCGTGGACGGCATCGAGGACTGGATCTCGACCCGGACCACCTCGCCGAAGCGCCGGTTCCGCACCTCCTCCTGAATCTGGAGCAGGAGGTCCTCGGCGTCGTCGTGGTCGAGCTCCATCTCGGTGTTGCGGGTTATCCGGAAGAGATACGAGCCGAGGATCTCGATGCCCGGAAAGAGCGCGTCAAGGTTCGCGGCGATCAGGAGCTCGAGCGGCACGAAGCGGCCGGGGGTGTCGAGCGGCACCCAGCGCGGGAGGATCTTCGGAACCTTGACCCGCGCGAACCGATCCTCTCCATCCTGTCCCCGCAGCACCACGGCGAGCGAAAGGCTCAGGTTGGAGATGTAGGGGAACGGATGGCCGGGGTCCACGGCCAGCGGCGTGAGCACCGGAAAGACGTTCTCGCGGAAGTACCGGGCCAGGTGCTCGCGCTCGGCGATCGCGAGCTCGCCGACGTCGGTCACGAGCTCGACACCGTGCGCGGCCAGGCTCGGGACGATCTCCTCCATCAGCACGCGCTGGTGGCGGCGCGTGAGCTCGTCCACCAGGACGGCGATGGCGCGCAGCTGCTCCTCCGGCTTCATCCCGTCCGCCGTCCGCTCGCTCACGCCGGCGGCGCACTGCCGGCGGAGCCCGGCCACCCGGACCTGGAAGAACTCGTCGAGGTTGCTGCTGAAGATCGCCGCAAACTTCAGCCGCTCGAGCAGCGGCGTGCGCGCGGCCTCGGCCTCGTGCAGCACGCGCCGGTTGAACTCGAGCCAGGACAGCTCGCGATTCAGGTAGAGCGACGGATGATGCAGGTCGACGTCACTGCCCGTTTCCACGGCAAGGTGCAGGTCGGTCACCGTTTCGCCTCATTCCCCAGGACCAGTGCGAGCAGGGTGCTCGCGATGCTCACGACGATGCCGCCAAGGAGCGCGGCGACGAACCCATCCACCGAGAAGCCAAGGTCCCACCGCGCCGACAGCCAGCCGGTGGCGAGCAGCATGAGCGCGTTGATGACGAGCGTGAAGAGTCCCAGCGTCAGGACGACGAGCGGGCAGGTCAGGATCGTCAGCAGCGGCCGGAGCAGCGTGTTCACTGCCCCGAAGACGAGGCCGACGAGCAGGAACTGCCCGACGCCGCCGTCGAAGCGGATCTCCGGAACGAGCCGCACCGCGACGTAGAGCGCGAGCGTATTGAGCGCGAAGCGGAGCAGGGTGCGCATCAGGAGCTCGGCTCCCCGAGATGGGTGTCGATCCAGTCGAGGACCGTGCCCCACCACAGCCGCCGGTTACGCGGCTTCACCACGAAATGGTCCTCATCGGGGAAGTACAGGAACTTGGCGGGCACGTTGCGGAGCCGCGCCGCCGTAAACGCCTGGAACCCCTCGGAGATGTCCACCCGGTAGTCGTTCTCGCTGTGGACGATGAGCAGCGGGGTGGACCACCGTGAGATGAAGTTGGCCGGCGACCATTTCTCCATGTTCGCCCGAGCCGCCGGAGAGAGCTGGGAGCCGCCGAACTCGTGGTGCGGGAACCACAGCTCCTCCGTGCTGCCCGCCATCGAAAGCGGGTTGAAGACGCCGTCGTGCGCCACCAGCGCCTTGAATCGGTTCGTATGGCCCGCCATCCAGTAGATCATGTACCCGCCGTACGACGCGCCGGCGGCGGCGATCCGCGTCGTGTCCACATAGGCGAGACGGCCCAGGTGATCGAGGCCCTTCATGAGGTCCTCGTACGGAAGGCCGCCCCAGTTGCGGGAGATGCTGTTGGTGAAGCGCCGGCCGAAGCCCGTCGAGCCGTGGAAATTCACGCCGGCGACCACATAACCGCGGGCGGCGAACAGCGCGTAGTTCCACCGCGCGTGCCACTGGTCGAGCCACGCGCCCTGCGGGCCACCATGCACGAGGTAGACGAGCGGATAGCGGCGCCGGCTGCTGAAGCCGGGCGGCCGCACGATCCAGCCGAAGACGGAATCGTTCGCCGCGCCGGCAAAACCGAAGCGTTCCGCGGGTGGAAGATCGAGCTGGCTCACGAGGGACGAGTTGAACCGCGTGAGCGCCCGGACACCGCGCCCGGATGGATCCGACCGGTAGATTTCGGGTGGTGCGCTCGCGCTCTGGCGAACGAAAACGAGGAAATCACCGGACCGGGAGACCTGCACATCCGAGTTCACGCCGCCGGTGACCAGCCGGCTCGTCCGCCCGGAAGGAACCTCCACCGAGTATACGACCCGTTCGCCGAGCTCCTCGACCTCGGCAACGATGCTCCGGCTGTCCGGCATCCAGTGCATCGCCGAAATGCTCCGGTCCCAGTCGGCGGTGAGCGGCGCGCGACGGCCGGTGGCGCGTTCATAGAGCACGATGTGCTGGCGGTCGGACTCGAAGCCGGGAACCTCCATCGCGAGGTACGCGATGTAGCGCCCGTCGGGCGAATATGCGGGGCTGTGATCGTTCGCGGGACTCGTCGTGATCGGCTGGCGCGCCGTGCCGTCGGGCCCCATCACGAAGATGTCGTTATTGGTCGAGACCGCCGGCTCGGGATCCGGATTGTACACGACGGCCAACTCCGTGCCGAGGGAGGTCATCGCCACGTCCCGTCCACCGAGTGCGATCGTGGGCACGTCGCGGTCGATCGGGGTGAGGTCGATGACGCGCCCGTCGGGGATCGAGTGCCGGAAGAGGTGCGTCCGCGTGCCGGCACGCCATTCGTTCCAGTGCCGGTACATGAGCGACGTCCAGATCCGCGCGTCCGTCGGATATTCGCCGTTCCGTCGGTCCACCTCCTGTACCGCAGGCCACTTCACGTCGCTCACGAGGAAGAGGTAGCGGCCGTCCGGGGACCAGCTGAAATCGTTGACGCCGCCGGCCAGGGTCGTGACGCGCTCCGCCTCCCCGCCGGTCACCGGGACGCGCCAGACCTGGGGCCCGCGGCTCCGGGTCGAGATGAACGCGAGCGATCGGCTGTCGGGCGCCCAGCGCGGGCTCCGGTCGTTGCCGGGGCCTTCGGTGAGCTGCCTGGCCGCCCCGCCCGACGCCGGAACGATCCAGACGCGCGAGATGTTGCGATTCGAGTCGAGCGATGCCTCGGACACGGTGAACGCGATGACCTGCCCATTCGGCGAGATCTGCGGGTCCGACACGGTGCGCACGGCGAGCAGGTCCTCGACCGTCATCGCCCGCTGCGCCTGCGCCGGCGCTGCGGCGAGCCCACCACAAAACAGCACGAGCCGGAACAGGTGCCGGCTCGGTGTCGGGGAAATCGCGGTCATCGATCGTCCTTTCAGGTCACCCCTCACGCAATGACGCCGCCGCCCAGCACGCGATCGTCATCCGCGTATAGCACACCGCTCTGGCCCGGGGCAATCGCCCGTACCGGCCGCTCGAGCGCGAGTCCGATTGCATCCCCGGTGACCTGCATCACCGTGGCCGGCACCGCCGTGGACCGGTATCGCAGCTGCACGAAGCACCGGTTTCCCGCCTCCAGCGGTTCGGCGAGCCAGTTGAGCTCCTCGAGCGTCACCTGGTACCCGGCGAGGTCCGCTTCGCCGCCGACGACGACTTCGCGAGAATCGGGCCGGATCGCAACGACATAGCGCCGCCCGTCTCCGCCGCCGGGGAGGCCCTTCCGCTGCCCGATCGTGTACCGGGCGTAACCCGCGTGCTCGCCGATGACCTCGCCCGTGGTCGACACGAGCGGACCCGGCGAAAGGGCAGCGGCGCCTGCCGGAAGCCTCGCCTCCAGTACACCTACGTAGTCATCGTCCGGAACGAAGCAGATCTCGACCGACTCCTCCTTTTCCGCCGTGACCAGGCCGAGCGCGCGCGCGGCATTCCGCGTTTCCACCTTGGTCATCTCCCCGACCGGTGTCAGCATCCGCTGCACCACGGCCCGGTCGATGCCCCAGAGGAAATAGCTCTGGTCCTTCGAGCGATCCCGCCCGCGGAAAAGCGCACCGGCCTCCGCGCGGGCGTAGTGGCCGGTCGCGATGTACCGGCACCCGAGTGCGTCGGCATGCGCGAGGAGGTCCCGAAACTTCGTGAACGAATTGCAGCGCACGCACGGAATCGGCGTCCGGCCGCGGCTGTATTCGCTGACGAAGTTCTCGATGACGTGCAGGCTGAAGCGGTCCTCGAGATTGAGGACGTAATGCGGGATGCCGAGCGCGTGAGCCACGTCGCGCGCGTCGTTGATCGAGTCGAGGGAGCAGCAGGGGCGGTCGGGGACGCTGTCGCCGTAGCAGAAGAGCTTCATCGTCGCACCGACGACGTCATAGCCCTGCTCGACGAGCCGCGCCGCCGCTACGGAGCTGTCGACTCCGCCCGACATCGCCACGAGGACCTTCTCACGCACGGCCGAGCACCCCCGCGAGCTTGCGCACCTTGTCCACCACGGCGGGGAAGACGGACACGGCGCGCGCGACATCCGCGTCGGTCGTCGTGTGCCCGAAGCTGAAGCGGAGCGCGCCGAGTGCCAGCTCGCGCGGCACGCCGATGGCCGTGAGCACGTGCGACGGCTCCACCGCACCCGTCGTGCAGGCCGAGCCGGCGGAAACGGCGATTCCCGCGAGGTCCATGTGCATGAGCAGCGCCTCGCTGTCCGCGCCGGGCGTGCAGATGCTCACGATATGAGGCGCGCGGGGTCCGGCCTCCGCAGTGAGGACGACGTCGGGCACGGCGGCCCTGATGCCCGCCACCAGCGCATCGCGCAGCCGCGCGAGCCGTGCCGATTCCGCCTCCTGCTCGGCGACGGCCAGTTGCGCGGCGCGCCCGAGCGCCACGGCACCCGCGACGTTCTCGGTGCCGGGCCGGATGCCGAACTGCTGGCCGCCGCCATGGATGATCGCTTCGATCGCCTTGCGATCCCGTACGATGAGTGCGCCGATGCCCTTCGGCGCGCCGATCTTGTGCCCGGAGATGGTGAGGAGCGTGCAGGGGAGCGATTCGACCGAGACCGGCACCTTCCCGAATGCCTGCACGGCGTCGGTATGGAAGACGACCTTCGCCTCCCGACATCGAGCGGCGATCTCCATGACCGGCTGTACGACGCCGGCCTCGTTGTTGACCCACATCACCGAGACGACGGCCGGCTGCTCCGCGAGCGCGCGATCGAGCGCGCCCATGTCGAGCACCCCGTCGGTCCCCACCGGCAGCACGACCTCCGCGCCGCCGAGATGCACGACGTAATGGGCAGCTGCGAGGATCGCCTTGTGTTCGATGGCGGAGACGCAGGCGCACATCCGTGCGCCCCGGTCCCGCGCGGCGAGCGCGCCGCCGACGATTCCCAGGTTGTCCGCCTCGGTCCCGCCGGACGTGAAGATCACCTGGTTGGGCTCGGCGCCCACGGCGGCAGCCACCTCGCGCCGCGCCTGTTCCAGCCCCGCCCGGGCGGTCCGACCGAAGCGGTGTGCGCTCGAAGGATTTCCGAACGCCTGCTCGCCGAGGTAGGGAAGCATGGCCTCGAGGACCTCGGGCCGTACGGGGGTCGTGGCGGCGTGGTCGAGATAGACAGTGGTGGTCATGGGGGGAAGATAGCATGGAAATGGGTGAGCGGTAAGCGGTAAGCGGCGGGCGGGGAAGGACTTACCGATGCCGCCGCCATCGATCGCCTGCCGCCTGCCGCTGGCCGGGCACCGCCTCCTGCCCACGGCTCACATTGACTGCACCTCGAGCGCCAGTACGTCATCCACGAGCACCGTCTCGTGCGTGAAGAACGGCTCGCCATGCGCCCGCCGGATAAGCGATCCGTAATGCCGGCTCTGCGTTTCCACCAGCGCATACAGATCCTGCCCGGTCGGGAAAATCTCCCCCGCGGCCTTGGCGCCGTCGAACTGGCTCGCGTAGCACCGGATCGCCTCCAGCTTCCGGGAGAACTGCTCGCTCACGTCCACCACGAACGTCGGCTTGACCGGGTCCTCGCGGTACGCGAGGGCGTAGAGGATCTTGTGCGGGCGGTGCGGTGTCCCATCCGCCTCATACCGCGAGAGCCCGGCAAGGAAGCAGGCATCGCGAGTCAGCTCGGAGGCGACGCGGTGGTCGGGATGCCTGCCCACCGGGAAGGGAAGGATGACGACGCGCGGGGCAAAATGCCGGATCTGCTCGATCACGATCCGCCGCGTCTCCCCGGTGTTCTCGATGCGCGCATCGGGCAGCCCCGCATTGCGCCTCACGGTGACACCCATGATCCGCGCCGCCCGTTCGGCCTCTTCGCCACGGAGGGCGGCGCTTCCGCGGGTGCCGCTTTCGCCGGCAGTGAGATCGAGGATTCCTGTCCGATATCCGGCATCCGCCGCGCGAATCAGTGTGCCGGAGCAGGTGAGCTCGACATCGTCCCGGTGCGCGGCGACTGCGAGAAGGTCAACGCTCAAGATTCTCTCCCTTTGGGGCAGCTGGCGGACGCGCGCGTCGGTATCGGCGGATGAGGAGCCACGCCGCCGCGGCCACGGCAAGCAGCGGAATCAGCGCGCCGCTCCACGCAATGAGCGCCGCGATCGCCGATATGAAGTTACGCCAGGCCTGGCGAAATGCCTCGCCGATGACGCCCGTTTCGCCCCGGCCGCCGATGACCGGGGCCGGCTCATGGAGCCGTACGGTCAGCGTGCTCGTGGCGACGCGGGTCCGGAGAAAGCGAAGCCGCCCCTCGTAGCGCTCGATCTCTTCGCGCACGCGCGCGAGCTCCCGCTCGACGGCGAGCACGTCCTCGAGCTTTCCCGTCCGCGTGGCGAGCAGCTCCACCAGCCGGGTCTCGAGCCGCCTTGCGTTCGCCGTTCGCGCGGAAAGGTCGACGTATTCCTCGCCCACGTCCTGCACGGCCACGTTGAGCCACTCGACCTCGCCGACCGAATCGAGCACCGTCTGCATCGCCTCGAACCGATCCGCCGGGACCCGGAGCTCGAGGGAGGCCTCCCGCACGCGATCGCGCCCACCCTGGTAGGTGGTGTTCGCCACGAACCCGCCGAGCCGCTCGGTGAGCGCGCGAAGCCGCTCGACCGCGGTTTCGAGTGAATCGACTTCGACGCTCGCGTCGCCGGTGCGGATGAGCATCCGGGGAGCCGCGCTGTCGGCCGGCTGCCCCTGCGGGGGTGGTGCGCTGCCGCGCGCGGCGCCGACGGCCACTTCCGGTGCCGGCGGAGCGGCAGCCGGGGGGGCCTGGTCCTGAGTGAACCCGGCGGTCCCTTCGCTTTCGTCGGACCGCGACATCTGCTGGGTACATGCGGCGAGCGCTGTAAGCGCGGCGAGCAACAGGCGATGCGTGATCATGTGTTTCCCATGAAGGGGCCTGCCGGAGATGCGCGGAGGGCCGTTTCCTGCACAGCGCAGCTATTCACGGCGCAGCGCCTCGACCGGGTCCATGCGCGCCGCCCGATTGGCCGGGAGGATCCCGAAGGCGAGCCCGATCCCGACGCTCACCGCCACCGCGACGACGGCACTCCAGACGGGCACCGCGGCCTGCAGCGTGAGCGTGCGCTTGAGCAGCTCCCCCGCGGAAAGGCCCACCGCAATGCCGACGAGCCCGCCGATCAGGGTAAGCGTCGCCGCTTCGACGAGGAACTGCCAGAGTATCTCCCGTCGCGTGGCGCCGACAGCCTTCCGAAGGCCGATCTCGCGGGTCCGGTCCGTCACCGACACCATCATGATCGCCATGACGCCGATGCCGCCGACGAGCAGCGCCACGCCGGACAGCGCCACCATCACGAGAAAGAAGATCGCGGTGAGGCCGTTGACCGTCTCCAGGATCTGGTCCTGCGAGATGAGGTCGAAGGTGTTGGGCACGCCTGGCCTCAGCTGCCGGGAGCGCCGGAGCGCCACGGTCACGAGGTCCTGTGCGCGGTCCACGCTCACGCCCGCGTCCGGCTTCACGCAGATGAAGAGCGCGTTGGTCTCGTCGTAGAAGAAGCTGGTCCGCGCGGTTTCATAGGGGATGATGCCCGCGATCTCCTGGCTCGGCGGCTCGAAGATGTTGGCCGGCTTCCGGTAGATCCCGATCACGCGGAGCGGCCGGTTCGACAGCCGCACGTTGCGGCCGATCGGGTCGAGCCTCCCGAAGAGCCGGTCGGCCACCGCTTCCTCCAGGACGACGACGTTCGCTCCGGCGAGCTCGCTGCGGGTGAAGAAGCGCCCGCGGAGGAGCGTGCCGCCCTGGATCTCCATGTAGTTGTCGTCGGCCGCGAAGACGGTCATCAGCTGGGTGCGGACCCCCTGGTGCTCCAGCGCGCCGAAGAGCTGGATCCAGAGACCGGCGTAGCGGATCTCGGGGATCGCCTTGATGGCCGCCGCATCCTCGCGGCTCAGCACGGGTCGGATGCGCACCTCGTAGGGAAGGTTCGAGGGATCGATCGGCGTGGAGGAGAAGAAGCGCATGACGTAGAACGTGGTCGGGCCGGCCACCTCGATCGTGCTCATGATCTGCGACCGGACGCCCTGCACGATCGACGCCATCGCCATCACCGTCGTGACGCCGATGACGACGCCCAGGATGGTGAGCGCCGAGCGGAGCTTGTTCGACCGGAGTGCGTCGAACGCGATCGTGACGCCCTCGGTGACGCTGTGGAGGCGCATCTATTCGAGCCGGAGCGCCGTGATCGGATCGAGCCGCGCGGCGCGCGCCGCGGGATAGACCCCGAAGAGGATGCCCGTCCCGCCACCCAGGGCGAGCGCCGCGGCGATGGACCACCCGGTGACCCGCGCGGGGAGCGGCGACGCCGCCGATACCATCAGCGCGAGTCCCCACCCGGCGGCGACCCCGATCACACCGCCGC
>DASTUP010000252.1:0-20853 GCA_035759585.1 Gemmatimonadales bacterium
GCCAGTACGTCACCATCAACTACGGTCCCTGGGACCGGCTCGACGGCAATGCGCCGTTCGTTCCGGGCGTCGGCCCCAAACCGGAAGGCGCGAACTTCTATCCGCGCGACATGACGAAGGCGGAGTTCGACTCCGCGGCTGCAGGGCCGGCCGGCGATTCGCTTCGCAGTCATTACACGCTCGTGCGGCGGGACAGCGCGGGCGGCCTCGTCGCGGTGCCGTATCACGTCGCGTTCTCCGGGCCGGTGCAGGCCGCCGCGACGAAGCTGAAGGAAGCGGCTGCGCTGGCGGAGGCGCCGGGGCTCAGGCGGTATCTCGAGCTGCGCGCCGAGGCGCTGCTCGACGACGAGTACCAGGAGAGCGACCTCGCCTGGCTCGACATGAAGGACAACACGCTCGAAGTGGTGATCGGGCCGATCGAGACGTACGAAGATGCGCTCTACGGCTACAAGGCGGCGCACGAGGCCTTCGTGCTCGTGAAGGATCGGGAGTGGAGCGAGCGGCTGTCGAGGTACGCGGCGCTGCTGCCCTCGCTGCAGCGCGGACTTCCCGTGCCTTCCGCCTATCGCAGCGAGCGGCCGGGAACCGATTCCGATCTCAATGCCTACGACGCCGTGTATTACGCGGGCGATGCGAACGCCGGCTCGAAGACGATCGCCATCAACCTCCCGAACGACGAGGAAGTCCAGCTCCGGAAGGGCACGCGCCGCCTGCAGCTCAAGAACTCGATGCGCGCCAAGTTCGACCGGATCCTGGTGCCGATCGCCAGCATGCTGATCGCCGAGGACCAGCGCGCGCTCGTCAACTTCGACGCATTCTTCGAGAACATCATGTTCCACGAAGTCGCGCACGGCCTGGGTATCAAGAACACGATCAACGGCCGCGGCACGGTCCGCGAAGCGCTGAAGGAGCAGGCGGGCGCGCTCGAGGAAGGGAAGGCGGATGTGCTCGGCCTCTACATGGTCACGGCGCTCTCGACGCAGGGTGAGCTGCCGGACAACAAGGTGGAGGACAACTACGTCACGTTCATCGCCGGCATCTTCCGGTCGATCCGCTTCGGCACTTCGAGTGCGCACGCCCGCGCGAACCTCGCCCGCTTCAATTTCTTCCAGGAGCTCGGCGCATTCACGCGGGATTCGGCGAGCGGCACGTACCGCGTCGATGCGGCGAAGATGCCGGAGGCGATGAACGCACTCTCGAGGCGGATCCTCACGCTCCAGGGCGATGGCGACTACGACGGCGTCACGGCGTTCACGGAACAGTATGGGAAGATGACGCCCGCACTCGAGCAGGACCTCGCGAGGCTCGCCGAGGCGGACATTCCGGTGGATATCGTATTCGAGCAGGGAAAGGGTGTGGCGGGGGTTCAGTAGATCTCAGTTTGCCCATACGGGCTCGCGAGCGGGAGCCGATTCCCGTGCATCGATGAGCCATGGAGGTACAGGAATGCATTGCACCACTGCAATTACCGGCATCCTCGCGCTCGGCTTCGCCGCCGGGTGCGCGCCCGAAGCCGAGCGCACGGAAGCGGGCGCCGTCGATTCGGCGGGTCATGTCCCCGCTGCAACGCCTGAGGCCCCCGATTCAACCGCCGCCATCGCAACGATCCGCAACGCGGACGGTCTCGAGCTCGGCACGCTCACGCTCACGGAAGAGGGAAGCGGCCTCGCGATTTCGGGCCGGCTCGCAGGGCTGCCTCCGGGCGAGCACGCGATTCACATCCACATGACGGGCCAATGCGAGGGGCCGGCATTCAAGTCGGCCGGAGGCCACTGGAATCCCGGCGAGCGGCAGCACGGCTCGGCCAATCCGCAGGGGCCGCACGCAGGTGATCTCCCCAACTTCACAGTTGGTGCGGACAGCGCGGGGAACGTGGAAGGAACGACCGCGGCCGGTACGCTCATGGCCGAGATGCCGCTCCTCGACGCGGACGGCGCGGCCGTGATCATCCATTCCGGACGCGACGATTACCGGAGCCAGCCGTCCGGCAATGCGGGCGATCCCATCGCCTGCGGCGCCGTCGAGGCTTCCGGCGCGGGCCGCGTGGAGAGCGCGAGCCGCTAGCGACATGTGCGGCCGCTTCACGCTGAGGATCGACGGCGAGCTCGTCTCGATCGAGTGGGGCTGGACGAAGCGTCTCCCCACTCATCCGCGCTTCAACATCGCGCCGACGCAGCCGGTATGGGCGGTGCGGTACGAGGATGGAGAGGCGCGGCCGGTCGAGCTCCGGTGGGGCCTCATTCCCTCGTGGGCAAAGGATCCCTCGATCGGCACCCGGATGATCAATGCGCGGGCGGAGACACTGCTCGAGAAGCCGGCCTTCCGGCAGGCGTTCGCGAAACGGCGCTGTCTCGTGCTGGCGGACGGGTTCTACGAGTGGCAGGGCAGGGGGAAGGGGCCGAAGCAGCCGTACTGGTTCAGCCCCGCGGATGGGGGGCTCATCACATTCGCCGGACTCTGGGAGCGCTGGGTCTCGCGGGACGGTGAGCCGGTCGAGACGTGCACGATCATCACTACCCCGAGCAATCAGGCACTGCGCCCGGTGCACGACCGCATGCCGGCGATCATCGGCCGGGCCGACCGGCCGGTGTGGCTCGACTGCACGAATCCGGTCACGGCGGTCGCCGAGATGCTCACACCGGCGGCAGATGACCTGCTTGTTGCGACGCCGGTCTCGGCCGCGGTGAACTCCCCGGCGAACGACACTCCCGCCTTGATCGAGGCAGCGCTGATCGAGCCAGCAGCGCCCGAGCTGAAGCTCCTCTGAGCCGGACCGGTGCCGCGAAAGGCCTCCGCTGATTAATTTGGAGCGCGCGGGGCGTTAGCTCAGTTGGGAGAGCACCTGCTTTGCAAGCAGGGGGTCACCGGTTCGAGCCCGGTACGCTCCATCGATCCATGCGAAAGGCCCGTGCATCGCGCACGGGCCTTTCACGGTTTGATGGTCTCGAGCGCCGCGCCTCAATCCGGCAACTTCGCCCGCGCAATCGTCCCCGCGTCCGTTCCGAACCAGAGCTCGTTCTCCGGCTCGTGATAGTACATGTGCCGCACCGTGTTCGACTCCGGCCCGAACTGCGTCTGGCTGAAGAACTCCTTCGTCTCCGGGTCGAACCCCACGAGCCGGTTCGGCCTGACGCCCGCTTCGACGAACCAGATCCGGTCCTTCGAATCGACGCCCATTGCGTACGGCATCGAGTTGACGCCGCCCGGGTTGGTCCATTCCTCGAACTTCTTCGTGGCCGGGTCGAAGCGGCCGAGCATCCCGCGGGAGTAATCGACGTACCAGACGGCGCCGTCCGACGTGGTGACCAGGCGCCGGCCGCGGGTGCGCTCGTGCGGCTGCTCGTACTCCGAGATCTTCAGCGTCTCCGGGTCGATCGACGCGAGCTTGTTCACGCCGAACTCGTTGAACCACACGGTGCCGTTCCGGTCGATCCCGATGCCGTATGGCCGCGCATTCGGTGTCGGCACCTTCAGCGCATCCACCTTCCCCGTCTTCGTGGAAAGCCGGCCGACATAGCCTGACTGTTGCGCCGTGAACCAGATGTCGCCCGCGTCGTCGAGGACGAGCGTGTGCGGGTCACGGATCTCCGGCGGCATGGGGTACCGGGTGACGGCGCCGGTGGCCGGGTTCAGCTTCCCGATCATGCCGTTGCGATTGCCGGCATACCAGACGGCGCCATCGTCTGCGACGACCAGGTTGTGCGGGTGCGTCCCCGAGTCGATCTCGAACCGCATGAAGTCATTCGCGGCGGGATCCAGATACGCGATGTAATTCCCGGCCTGCCCCACGAACCAGACCCGGCCGCTCCGGTCCACGAAGGGATCGCGCGGCCGCGTGCGCTCCCAGGGGACGGTCCATTCGCGGATCTCGACCGGCGCGGCGGTAGTCGCGGGAGCACCCGGCCGCAAAGTGGAAATGGACCCCGCGAGCACGAAGCCGAGCGAGGCGGCAAGCATGGCTGGTACGGCCGAAGCGCTGAACGGCATGAGACCCTCGGGAGGCAATGGATTCAGTAATTGTAAGGCTCGCCAGCTTCCGTTGCACCCCTGCCACGGATTGGCGGGAGCCGTGGCGGCTTCATCGCCCATCCCTCGCCCTGCCGGTCATCGGAAGAGCGTTGTGCCCGCGCCCGCAAGTCATTGTGATATTTGGCGATAGGCTATTGAATGTGAGCTGTGTCACAATCTGGCCCGCTGGTTGCTAGGGATACCCCCGTCACCCTTAACCGGCGAGTTGCTCATGCGTGCCCGCACAATCTCCGCATTGGCGGTGCTGTTCCTGACCCTCGGTGCCCGCCCCGCCATGGCGGACGGCCCGATCGTCTTCCAGCGTGATGGGACCTTCTTCTATTCCATTCACGCGGAGCTCCAGGGCTCGGCAGAGTCCTCGGACAGCACCGAAGCGCCAAAGCTGGCTGCCATCGCGGGCGGCGCATCGCTGGCCGGCCTCGCGGCCTATTTCATCGCCTCGAATGGCGGGGACAACGATTTCCCCGGAATGCCTGGACTTCCGAACAGCGATCCGGGCGGGGTCATCATTCCGCCGCAGCAGCAGGCGCCGGGGCTGCCGAACTCACCGATCGGCGGCACGGGCGGCACGACCGGCACCAGCGATACCATCAATGGCCCGGTGACCACCGCGCCCGAGCCGGTCACGATGACGCTCCTTGCTACCGGGCTCGCCGGAATCGGCGCAGGCCAGCTCAGGCGGCGGCGCCGCGGCTGACCACCGCTTTCCCCTGCGCCCCTCGACGCCCCTCTGCAGCCGCCGGGGGGCGTCGTCGTTTGGGGAACACGCCCGCCGGCAATAGACTCCACCGCCATGCCATCCCTCATCACGCTCCTCCTGCCCGTTGGACTCGCGCTCGCCGCCATTCTTTCCGGCGCACTCCCCGCCCGGAGACTCGCGTGGCTCTCGGTCGTGGTGTACGCCCTCGGCGCGGCGAGTGTGCGAGTGGCACTGCGCCTCCCGATCGGCCAGACCGCGGACCCGCTCTGGATCGGTGCGCTCCCGATCACCTCACTGCGAATCGATGGCGGACTGCAGGTTCTGGGTGCGATGCTGGCGCTCGGAGCCGCGGTCGTTTCGCTCAGGGTCGGCCGAGCTTCCCGCGACCGGGCCGCCGCATTCGTCGCACTGACCGGGGCAGTTGCGATCATCGTCACTGCCGTGCCGTTGCTGCGACTTGCCGGCTGGCCTCCTGCGCTCGCTGCCGCGATCGCGATCGGTTCCGGCCTCGGCATCATCGGCGGCGTGATCGTGGTGATCGCCGGACGCCTCGCGATGGCCGGCCGACGGGATCGTCCTCGGGAACAGGAGCTCCAACCTGCCCACTCGGGCCGCTGGTGGGGATTCATTGTCGCAGCAGGCGCCGTGGCAGCGATCGCGGCGCCGCATCTCGACCTCGTGATCGGCGGTGCAATCGCGGCGGCGATTGCCGCCCATCTGCTCTCGCGTCGCGCCGGTGCCGGCGGAATCCCGTTTTTTCCGGCGGTGGCAACCGGAGCGCTTGCGTTCGCCGGCTATTACCTCCATGTCATTGCCGGACCGGCGGGAGTTTCGCTCTCAGCGCTTCCCGATGCACCGCTCAGCAATGCGGCTCAGGCACTCCTGGTTCCGGCGCTCGCAGTCGGCGCGGCAGGTTACTTCGGCATCTGGCCGCTCGCCGCGCTCACTCCGGGCGCGTGGCTCGCACCAATCGGCGTGGCGCTGCTCCTGCGCGTCGGCGCGGAGAGCCTTCCGCTCGGGATCGAAGGCTGGCGCACGGTCGCGATACCCATCGGCGTCCTCGCGGCCTGGGCTGCGGCGCTCGGTCGCAGGCCGCTCGCGCTCGCCGCCGCGGGTGCGTGGATGGCCTGCTTCGCATCAACGGGCGCCGGCGCGGAGAATTCCGGTCCGGCAGGTGCCTGGCTGCTTGCGCTCGTGCCCGTCATCGGAGTGCGTATCGAAGGTGGAATGCCGGGTCGAGCACGCGGAGCACTTTCGCCGTTGCAAGCCGCCGTGGTTGCGATCGCCGGTGTGCTCGGTGCGACGCTGGCCCTCGACGCACTGCTGCGCGCGGAAGTCGTGTACGCCGTTCTCGCCGCAGCCGCAGCCGCAGCTGCAATTTCGGCCGTGTATATTTCGCCCGTACATACTTGAGTCCTTCTCAGGAGTTCGCCATGGCCTTTTCGCTTCCCCCGCTTCCCTACGAGTACGGCGCGCTCGAGCCCCATATCGACGAGCAGACGATGCGGATCCACCACGACAAGCATCACGCCGCCTACGTGAACAACCTCAACGCCGCCCTCGAAAACCACCCCGACCTTCAGAAGAAATCGATCGAGGAGCTGCTCGGCTCGCTCGACTCCGTGCCTGAAGCGGCCCGGACCGCCGTGCGCAACAACGGCGGCGGCCATGCGAACCACACGATGTTCTGGGAAATCATGGCGCCGGGCGGCGCCCGCGAGCCCGAGGGAAAGCTCGCCGAGGCCATCACCCGCGCCTTTGGTGGATTTGCGCAATTCAAGGAGCAGTTCGCGAAGGCGTGCGGCGGCCGCTTCGGCAGCGGCTGGGGCTGGCTCGTGAGCGATGGGAAGGGCGGCCTCACCATCGAGAGCACGCCGAACCAGGACTCGCCGCTCATGAGCGGCAAGCGGCCGATCCTCGGCTGCGACGTCTGGGAGCACGCGTACTACCTCAAGTACCAGAACCGCCGTCCCGACTACGTCACGGCGTGGTGGAACGTGGTGAACTGGACCGAGGTGGGGCGGCGCTTCGAGTCGCGCCAGGCGTGACGCTGCCCGCACCGGGCGCTCCGGCGCCCGGCTTCACGCTCCCGTCCACCTCCGGCCGGGAGGTATCGCTCGCCTCGATGCGCGGCCGCAACGTGCTCCTCGCATTCTTCCCGGCAGTGTTCACGAGGGTCTGCGACGCGGAGCTCTGCAGCTTCCGCGATGACTTCAGCGAGTTCGCCACGGCGGACACGATCGTCGTGCCCATCAGCACCGATTCGACAGAGCGGCAGCGTGAGTTCAAGGATTCGGAAAAGCTGCCGATGGACCTGCTGAGCGATGCGGATGGCCGCGTGAGCCGCCAGTACGGCGTCTTCGTCGAGGCGCGGAGTCGAGCCAACCGGGCGTATTTCCTCATCGACCGCGACGGCATCGTGCGCTGGGCACACGCCGAGGAGCATGGCGGCTTTCGCCGGGAGAACTCCGAGCTGCTCGACGAGATCGCGAAGCTCGCGTAGGCCGATCAGTGCACTCGGCCGGAGACGGGGACTGGCCCGTGCTGGAACATGGACCGGCGGCGGTCGAGGTCACTGGAGCGTCCGCCTGGCAGCACGATGGGCACCGGATGCACCTGGCCGGTCACGGTACGCAGCTCGAATCGGTGCGGGCCGGTTCTTTGGTGATGGACGAGATCCGGTCCGGCCGTGGGGACGCGCTCCTTCTGCATGCCGACCGCGCCGAAACCCGACGCAGCGGGAAAATTCTCGATCGCTGGGCAACGGCGCTGGAGATCCCGCTCTTCATCTGGGAGCGCACCGAAGGCGGCGTCATGTCGTGGACGACTCCCCTCTCGGCAGGCGGCACCGGGCTGAATGACACGGCGACACGGCTCGTCCTTCGATCGCAGGCCTCCGGTGAGCGTCTCGTTTTCGAGGCAAGCTCCGGCCGAGTGGCCGTGGCCGATGACAATCGCATTACCTGGACGGCCGAGGGCCCGGGCCGCCTCGTCGCCATAGCGGCCATGGGCGACGCCGACCTCGACCGAAGCCTCGATCTGCTCAATCGCCGCACGCTTCCTGGCCTTGGCCGGCAGCGGGCACAGCACGCCGAGCAGCTCCAGCGTGGCGGCGCGGCGCTGCGCGCTGCGACGATTCCGGGGCTTGCGGATGCCTTCGACTGGGCCAAGGTGCGTGCCGATGCACTCCTGGGCGCCTGGATCGCGGGCGATCGGGTCGGGCTGCATGGACCTGCGGTGCACCGGCTCCTTGCCGAAGGTCTGCTCGCCGCCGGTCTCTCACAGCTGCCGAGGGCGCTGCGGCGTCAGCTGGATACGAACGAAGGTGGCGATCCCGCGGAGTACTCGAAAATGATCGCAGCGTGGACCGGCGAGCTTCCCGGGGGAAGTGATTCCGCGCGATCCGGACGGCGACAGGAGCGGGAACGCGAACGGCCGGCCGATGGCGGGCACGAGGTGATTCCGGGATCGCATGCAATCGCGACGGGACAGGTCGATGCGAGCGGGATCGCATCGGTTCTCGCCGGCGCGATTCGATCGCTCTGGGGCGTGGTCCCCGATGCACAGCGTGGCGTCGTCCAGATCGCTCCGGACCTCGCGCAGCTCGGCGGCTCTGCCGCGCTGTCCCGGCTCCGGATCGGCCGAACGGTGCTCGATGTGCGCCTCCGGTGGCGCGGGGAAGTCGTTTCGATCGCCATCCGGCGCGGCGCCGGGCCTCCGATCGCCGTGGACTGCGCGCTGCGCAGCGCCGAGGTCGGGGAGCTGCTCGTGGACGGCCAGGCGGTGACCGGCAGTCGCGCGCGATTCGAGGTGCGTGATGCGCACGATCTTCAGATGCGCCTCCTCGGCGGGCCGCCGCTATCTTCCGCACCATCCTGAACCTCTTCAACAGGGAGCCAGTCGTGCGCCTGGGTGCAGCAATGGCCGTGGTGCTCATCCTTGCAGGCTGTCGCATCGAGAACCGGGCGCCGGCCGGGAGCCTGCGTGACGACGAGGCGATCCGCGGTGTCGTCGCCACGTACTACAGCGCGAGCACCAGCGCCGATTGGGCCGCCGTCCGCGGCCTTTTCTGGGACGGCGCGCTGATCCAGCGTGGTCCGGCCGAGGGTGGCGTGTGGCGGGCGTTCGACTCGCCGGATGCATTTCAGGGATGGCTCGAGACGGGAGGATGGGCGGCGCCGCTCGAGCCGGTGCGCGTAGAGCCGCGGCAGGATGGCGATCTCGCCGCCGTCTGGGTCTCGACCCGCCGGGCCGGCACCGAGCGTGGCATGGCCAGCAGCGATCACTTTCTGCTGCGCCGCATCGATGGCGCGTGGCGCATCACGAGCCTCGCCTCCGCTACGTCCACTCCCGCACCGGCGGTCAGGTAGCTTGGGCGACGATCGAACGGCCGTCGCCCGCATCGCCGCCCTTCTGGATTCGGATGGCGAGCCCGACCGTACGCTCGGTGAAGCCGCGCGCGCCCTGCGCGCCTCCACGGGCGCCGAGCGCGTCGAGATCTGGCGGCATGAACCGGAAGCGCCCGGATTCTATCTGGTGAGCGATCCGGAGTCCGAAGCCCCGGAGATGATCGCATCCCTCGACTTCGTTCCCCGCGGCGGCACGCAGGTGGTCCTCCGCCCGGGCGGGGGCGAGGCACTCGGCCTGTTGCGCGTGTCCGGTGGAACCGGCGCCGACCTCGAGACGATCGCGCACCTGCTGTCGATCTATCTCGCAGGCGTCCGTATCGGGGAATCGCGCGATGCGCGCAGCGTGGAGCAGGACCGCATCGTGGACGAGGCACGCCGCTTCACGGCGCTCATCATCGACTCGCTCCCGGTCGGGCTCTATGTCGTGGACCGCGATTACCGGATCCAGATCTGGAACCGCAAGCGCGAGACGGGCACGCAGGGTCTCTCGCGCAGCCAGGTCGTGGGCCGGACGGTGTTCGAGGTCCTGACGCGCCAGCCGGAGGAGGCGCTGCGTGCGGAGTTCGATGCGATCTTCGAAACCGGGGAACTGCGCCAGACCGACATGCAGGTGGACACCCCGGAGGGAATGCACACCTACCGGCTCACGCGTCTCCCGATGCGGCTTGGCGGCGATGCGATCACGCACGTGATGACGATCGGGGAAGACGTCTCCGAATGGCGCGAGGTCCAGGGCCGCATCCTGCAGAGCGAGAAGCTCGCGGCGCTCGGCCAGCTCGCCGCCGGCGTCATGCACGAGATCAACAACCCGCTCGCCACGATCGCGGCGTGCGTCGCCGCGGGCGAAGGGCGCCTTTCGGAGGTGTCGGGGGCCGGCACGGGCCCGCTCCGGGAGTATCTCGCGATCATCGACAAGGAAGTCCAGCGCTGCACGAACATCGTGGACGGCCTGCTCGATTTCAGCCGGCCGAAGGCGCGCGAGAAGGCGCCCGCCAACCTGAACGACATCGTGGACGAGGCGCTCGGGCTCCTCCGGCATCACAAGCGGTTCAAGCAGATCGCGCTGCACCGGGAGCAGGAGCCCGAGCTGCCACCGGTAGTCGTCAACCGTGAACAGATCATCCAGGTGCTCATGGCGCTCACGATCAACTCGATCGACGCGATGGAAAGCGGAGGGCACCTGACGATCCGGACCATGACCGGGCGGCGCCGCATGGATGAAGTGATCGTCGAGGTCGAGGACACCGGTCCCGGCATTCCCGGCACGGTGCAGTCGAAGATCTTCGAGCCGTTCTTCACCACCAAGGCGCCGGGGCGCGGCACCGGCCTCGGGCTCTCGATCTGCTATGGCATCGTCGAGGAGCATCGCGGCCGCATCGAGGTGGACAGCCAGCTGGGCCGCGGCGCGACGTTCCGTGTGCACCTGCCGATCGACTTCGACGCGATGATGGCGGACGTGCCGGGAGCGGCCCGGTGAAGATCCTCGTCATCGAGGATGACCGCACGGTCGGCCAGTACGTGAAGCGCGGGCTCGACGAGCACGGCTTTCACGCCGATCTCGTCGACGACGGCATGGAAGGCCTTCGCCTCGCATCCGGCGGGCAGTACGACCTGCTCGTGCTCGACCTGCGACTCCCGGGCATGACCGGCCTGGAGGTCCTGCGCACGCTGCGCGACCGCGGCAACACGATTCCCATCCTGGTGCTGACGGCGCAGGATGCTCTCGACTTCAAGGTGCAGGCCCTCCGCTCCGGCGCCGACGATTACGTGACCAAGCCATTCGCCTTCGAGGAGCTGCTCGCGCGCGTCGAAGCGCTCGGGCGGCGGCCGCAGCAGCTTCGCTCGCCGCTGATCCGGATCGACGACCTGGAGCTCGACACCGGCACCCGCGAAGTCCGCCGCGGCGGCGAGGCCATCGAGCTCACCCCCAAGGAATACACGGTCCTCGAGTATCTGATGCGGCACTCCCCACGCGTGATGTCGCGGACGCTCATCACCGAGTACGCGTGGGACTATCACTTCGACCCCGGCACCAACATCGTGGACGTCGTGATCAACCGGATCCGCAAGAAGGTGGATTCGGGGCACGCGCGGAAGCTCGTCCACACGGTCCGCGGGGTCGGCTACGTCGTGAAGGCGTGACGTGAAGACCATCCGCGCGCGCCTCACGGCCTGGTACACGGTCGCGCTGGCGCTCGCGCTCTTCGCGTTCGGCGCGGCGCTCTACGTCGAGCTGCAGAAGCCGAGCGAGCTCGAGCTCGACGACCGGCTGGCACTCGAGTCGAACCTCGCGATCCGGTGGCTGGAGGATTCGCACCGGGTCCTCGGCCGGCTCGTCCGACGGGACTCGGTGCCGCCACTCGTCGTCTCCGATTCGACCGGCCTCGCCGACATCGGAATGACTTCCACGCTCACCCCCGCGATCGCCTCGTACTTCGAGGCCTTCCGCGACTACGTCATCATCGTGGACCGGAGCGGCGGGATCCTCTTCCTCTCCGAATCCGCGCGCCAGCTCGGATTCTCCTCGATCGACATGCTCGCGGGCCAGATTCCGCCTGCGCTCGTGCCCGTGCCGCCGACCACGCTCCCGCTGCAGAGCCCGGGCGGCGGTGTTCGCTACATCGTGACGCCGGTGGCGGGGGCGGGAGAGGACATCGGGGCGGTGCTCGTCGCCGCACCGCTGGTGCGCTCGTCCTTCGATCCGCGCGTGCTGGTCCGGGCGATGCTCGTCATTTCGCCGATCGTGCTCATCTGTGCGGTGGCGCTCGCGTACTGGCTCGCAGGCACGGCGCTCTCGCCGGTCCGCGGGATCATGGACGAGGTGGATGCGATCAAGGACGGCCGCAGCCTGCATCGCCGCGTGGCGGTGCCGATGTCGGGCGACGAGATGGCGCGCCTGGCGCTCACGCTCAACGGGATGCTGGCCCGTCTCGAGGAGAGCTTCAGCAGCCTCCACCGGTTCACGGCGGATGCGAGCCACGAGCTCAAGACGCCGCTCATGGTCCTGCGCGCAGGCGTCGAGCGGGCGCTGACGCATCCGGGCACGCCGGCCGAGAGCATCGAGGCGCTCGACGAGACGCTCGAGCAGATCAACCAGATGACGGAGATGGTGGAGAACCTGCTGACGCTGGCCCGCGCGGACGAGGGACGTGCCCCGCTCACCGTCGAGCCCACGGACCTCCGCGCGCTCGTGGAAGATGCGGTCGAGACCGCCGGCCTTCTTGCCGAGAGCGGGGGTGTCGCCGTGGAGAGCTCGGCGCCCCCGGAGGCGGTGCTGCTCGCGGTGGACAGTCACCGGATCCGTGAACTGCTGCTCAACCTCGTGACCAACGCGGTGAAATACACGCCGGCGGGAGGCACGGTCGGGATCGAGCTGGAGGATACCGAGACGGCTGCGATCATCCGCGTTCGCGACACCGGCATCGGCGTGGCACCCGGCGACCTCCCGCACATTTTCGAGCGCTTCTGGCGCGCGGATCCCGCCCGCTCCCGGACCGGCGACCGGCCGGGGGTCGGGCTCGGCCTGGCCATTACGAAGTGGATCGCGGAAGCGCATGGCGGATCGATCACCGTCGCCAGCCGGCCGGGGCGGGGCACCGTCTTTACCGTGATTCTCCCCAAGCGCTTGGGCGAGGAGCTGCCCGACCTTCCTGCCGCGCGGGTGACGCCCCAGCCGGTCGAGTAGCTTCCGGGAGCGAGCGCCTGCCGGATCGATGACCTCCTTTTTGTGACCGGGAACACAGGCCGGATGGTGTCCCGCCCGGGATACTGATGGATGGCTCGAACCTCATCCGGTTGTCATGGATTTGTCATGTTCCGGAGGGTGCGCAGACACCGATCGTCAGTAGCTTTGTAGCCGTCCACAGTCTCTCCATTTCCTGCTGGAGGCTCATTCGTGTTCGATAACCTGATCGAGTCGAAGCCGAAAAAGCAGCGAAGCTTCATGCAGACGGTCTTTTCCGTCGTCGTGCACGGCGTCCTGCTCTTTGCCGCGGTGAAGGCGACGCAGGGCGTCGCCGAGACCATGGCGGACCGGCCGCTCGACACCACGGTCTCCTTCCTGAAGCCGCCGGAGCCGGTGAAGCAGCCGGAGCCGCCGCCGCCGGAGGACGTGATCGTCAGCGCGAACCCGCCGCCGAAGGGATTCCAGACGGTCATCGCCCCGACCGACATCCCGAAGGACATTCCGCCGGTGGACCTGAACCAGAAGCCGTTCGACCCGCGGGACTTCACCGGAAAGGGCGTCGAGGGCGGCGTCGCCACGGGAGTCATCGGCGGCACCGGTCCGGTGGACGTCGGCAGCGTCGTGGTCTCGGCGGCCGAAGCCGACGAGCCGCCGCAGCTCGTTTCCGCCCCTGCGCGCATCACGCCGCCGGGCATGGAAGGTGTGCCGGGCCGCGTCCGGTTCAAGTTCGTCGTGGACACGCTTGGCCGCGCGGAGCCGTCCTCGCTCCAGGTCGTGAGCAGCACCAGCAAGGTCTTCGAAGCGCCGGCGCGCCAGATGGTGCTCAAGAGCGTCTTCAAGCCGGGCATGTCGGGAGGCCGGAAGGTCCGGGTTCTCGTCGAGCAGAACGTCACGTTCAACTAACAGTCCACTCGACAGACAGATTCAGGGAGGCGTTCAACGATGGGTGTAGATCTGATTCACCTCTACGGTACGATGGGCTGGTTCGCCAAGGGCATCGTCTTCGTCCTGGCCATCATGTCCGTCTGGTCGCTCACGGTCATGGTGACGAAATTCATCCAGTTCCGCCGGGCGCAGGCCGAGACGCGCCGGTTCGCGCCACAGTTCTCGCGCTCCATCCAGGAAGAGAACCTCGATCAGGCCATCGCACTCGCCGAGAAGCACAAGAAGAGCCACGTGTCGCGCGTGCTCGGTGAGGCGCTTTCCGAAGTGAAGCCGCTGCTGCGGGACCGGGCCACGATCACCGCGGCCGACATCAATTCCGCCGAGCGCGCCGTCGAGCGCCAGATGCTGATCGTCCTCTCCGAGCTGAAGCGGGGCACGGGCGTGCTGGCCACCGTCGGCTCCACGGCGCCGTTCGTCGGCCTGCTCGGGACGACCATGGGCATCGTGAACGCCTTCACGGGCCTTTCGGCCGGTGCGGCCGGCGGTCTTGCCGGCATCTCCGCCGGTATCGCCGAGGCGCTCATCACGACGGCCTTCGGCCTCATCGTCGCCATTCCGGCGGTGTGGGCGTACAATTACTTCACCACCAAGATCGAGAACCTCACGGTCGAAATGACATACTCGGCCAAGGAGCTGATCGATTACCTGATCAAGAGCGTGGGGAGCGAGTTCGGGCGCTCGATCTTCACGAAGGAATTCCAGGCCCAGAAGGCGGTGACCGGCAGTGGGCATGTCAGCGGGTAACAGCGCCGGCACGACCGCCGTCAAGTCGGAGCCCAACGTCGTGCCGATGATCGACATCATGCTGGTGCTGCTGATCATCTTCATGATCGTCACGCCGCTCATCGCGTCCGGCTTCCGGGCCACGATGCCGAAGGCGGACAACCTGGACGCGAGTCCGGAGCAGGACGACGAGGTCATTCTCGGCATCGACGAAGGCGGGCGCTTCTTCCTGAACACGCGCCCGATTGCCGACGATCAGCTCGAGGACCAGCTTCGCGCGATGTACGGGGCTCGTGAAGACAAGATCCTGTACCTGAAGGCGGACAATCAGCTCAAGTACGGCCGCATTCAGGAAGGCATCGAAATTGCGCGCAGGGCCGGCGCCCGTGTCGTCGCCTCGATCACGGAGCCGGCAAGTTCGCAGAAACTGTTCGGCGGCGAGGAGGAGGAATAGCCATGGGCATGTCAGTCGGCGATGCCGGCGGAATGAGCGCGGAACCGAACGTGGTTCCCATGATCGACATTCTGCTCGTGCTCCTCATCATCTTCATGGTCTCGCAGCCGCTCTCGCGGATGTCCCTGAACGTCCAGGTCGCTCCGCCGGACACCCGGACGCAGCAGGAGAGCGCGGCCAATAATCAGATCGTGCTCGAGCTGCCCGACGGCGGCGGCTACCTGATCAACCAGCAGCCGGTGCCCGATGGTCAACTGGAAACGCAATTGCACACGATCTTCGATCCGCGCGCGGCGAAGCTCCTCTTCATCAAGGCGGGCCAGAGCCGGGTCTATCAGGATGTGATCGAGGCAATGGATGTTGCGAGAGGCGCCGGAGTGGAACTGATCGGCTTTACACCGATCGAGGCGTATCGCTGAGTCACCATACCAGCGCAGAACACGTACGGGGGCCCGGGCGGGCCCCCGTACGTGTTTTCGGGCACGGCCCATGCGTCCCCGATGAGGGAGACCGTTCGTTAATTTTCGAGCAGGAATGACCGCACCTCGCGAAGTGAAGCCGCTGCGCGCCCCTCCGGCGCTCTGGATGCCGCGTCCCCGTCGGGAACCGGCCGGCTTCGTCGCGTCCATTCTCCTGCACGCGGGGCTCCTGGCGCTCATCGTCGGCGGCGTGATCGGCGGAAGTATCCGCCTTCGCGGCGCCGGAGATGGATTCGGGCCGGCAGGTGGCGGTGGCGGCGGCGGTGGCGGTGGGAGAAGGGTCTCATATATTGAGTTGCCCGCCGTCGGTGCACCTGCGCCGGCCGCCGTGGCCGCGCCGGAGCCCGTGCCGCCGGTCGAGGCTCCACCAGTCGAAGAAGCTCCGGTCGAGCCGGTGCCACCCCCTTCGGAAACGACCGCAGCAGCGGCAGCCGCTCCGGCGGAGGCGCGTGCGGACACGGGAAGCGGGACGGGAGCAGGGACGGGCACGGGAACCGGTGCGGGCGCCGGGGGCGGAAGCGGCGGCGGCGTGGGAGGTGGTGAGGGGACGGGAACAGGGGCGGCCGTCGGCCCTGGAACCGGTGGAGACAGCACCGACGTCATTCCGCCGCAGCTCCGGAACCTGATTCCACCTCTCGCCGAGCGGCCGCCGCGTGAGCTTCGCGGCCAGCGGATCAACGTGACCTTCTGGGTTTCCGCAGAAGGCCTCGTGGACCGCTTTGCCATCGATCCCGAGATCGGCGACCGCGGTTACCGCGAGAAGTTCTCGGAGATCATGATGAAGACCCGATTCCGTCCGGCGCGCACGCGGGCCGGCGTACCAGTGCCATCCGTCTACGAGATCTCCTACACGCTTCCTACAGGCAGCTAACTCTCTCCTCCTGCCCCGGACGACATGAGCCAGCTCTTCCAGCGCAAACCGATCGCCGAGCTGGTCCCCGAATCCGATTCCCCCCATGGTCTGAAGCGCGCCCTCGGCTGGGGCGATCTCGTCATGCTCTCGATCGGCGCCGTCATCGGCGCCGGAATCTTCTCGTCGATCGGTACCGCGGCGGCGGGAGAGGTGCTGCCGAGCGGCGAGGTGGTGAGATATGGGGCGGGGCCTGCGCTCGTGCTGTCGTTCGTGCTGCTCGGCATCGTGTGCGGGCTCGCGGCCCTCTGCTATGCGGAGCTGGCGTCGATGATCCCGCAGGCCGGCAGCGCATACGCCTACTCGTATGCAACGCTCGGCGAGTTCATCGCGTGGATCATCGGCTGGGACCTGATCCTCGAGTACGCCGTCGGCAACGTGGCGGTGGCGATCGCATGGAGCGGCTATTTCAACTCGCTCCTGACCGGATTCGGTATCGACCTTCCCGGCTGGCTCACCCACGGGTACCGGACGGCGCTGCTCAGCTCGGACCCCGCCGTGCATGCCCTGCTCGAGACCGCCCCGCGCATCGCGGGCATCCCGATCATCCTCAACGTCCCGGCCTTCCTGATCGTGATGTTCGTGACGGCGCTGCTCGCGATGGGTGTGCGGGAGAGCATCCGTGCGAACAACATCATGGTCGTGGTCAAGCTCCTCGTCCTCGGCCTCTTCGTCGCGGTCGGCGCGGCGCACATCGAGCCCGACAACTACGTGCCGTTCGCGCCGAACGGATGGCGCGGGATCCACCAGGGCGCGGCAATCGTCTTCTTCGCCTACATCGGCTTCGATGCGATCTCGACGGCGGCGGAGGAAACGAAGAACCCGCAGCGGAACATGCCGATCGGCATCCTCGGCGGTCTCGCGATCTGTACCCTGATCTATGTGATCGTCGGCGCCGTGGCGACGGGCATCGTGCCCTACGAGGAGCTGCGCGCCGCCGACCCGCTCGCGCGGGCACTGCAGATCGCCGGGCTCGAGACGGCGAGCTGGATCGTCGCCGCGGGCGCCGTCGTTTCGCTCACCGCGGTGCTCCTCGTCTTCCAATACGGCCAGCCGCGGATCTTCATGGCGATGGCGCGCGACGGGCTGCTGCCGCCCTGGGCCGCCCGCATCCATCCGAAGTACCGGACGCCCCTGGCGAGCACGATCTTCACCGGCGTCGTGGTGGCCCTCGGATCGCTCGTCGCGGACGAGAACGAGATCTACGACCTCACGAACATCGGGACGCTCGCGGCGTTCGCGATCGTCTGCATCGGCGTCCTCGTGCTCAGGATCAAGGAGCCGGAACGCCCCCGGCCCTTCCGGGTGCCCTTCGTCTGGTTCGTGACGCTCGGTGGCGCCGCTGCGTGCATCTACGTGATGCGCGGGCTGCCGCTGCATGCGTGGGAGCGATTCGGGATCTGGCTGGTGATCGGGATTACGCTGTACTTCAGCTACGGATATCGGCGGAGCAAGCTGCGGGGGAGGAATCCCGGGGCGATCGGCTGACGGGCTGCAGGGGCAACGACGCGTCTCCAACCGGCGAGGATCCAAATGCGCGTGCCATCGGTACTCAGTTTCTCGGCCGTCTTCCTCGCACTCCTCGGGCTGTTCCTCCTGCTGCAGACCGGAGTCGCAATGAGCGCTCTCGGTCATGCGGCACCGCCGACCGGCGCCGTGACCGATCCGGCAGCACTCGCCTACTGGCGGGCCGCGGCTTTCGCACGGCTGTTCGGGGTCTCGCTGCTCGCGTTCGGCATGGTGCTGTGGCACGTGAAGCCGCTGGTGCGCGTCACCGCGGAGCGGCGCATCGGCATCATGCTCAGCGCGGGGTTCGCATTGGTGGGCCTGATCTGTCTCATTCAGCAGGTCGCCATCTTCGGCACGCCGGCGGGGTGGGCAATGGCCCTGGCATTCTTCGGTCTGGCGACGGTCGCGGCCGTAACAGCCCTCCGCTCGTCATCGAGTGCCGGCTGAAAGAAAAATCCTCGGCCGTTATTTCCGGCTGGCCGCGACTTCGCTCGCCATCCGCAGCGCCCCACCGACCGCATCCACTTCTCCCGGCGCCGGCGTAATCCCGTCCTTCTTCAGCCGCGCGTCGAGTGCCTGGCGCAGCAAGGGATTCGCCAGGAGACCGCCGGTGATCGCGACCGTCGGCGTTTCACCGCCGAGCTTCCGCCGCAGGTGCAGCACCAGGCCGGCGAGCTCTTCCGCGGCGTAGTGGACGATGGCGCGAGCCGTAGGATCTCCCTGCTCGGCCGCGGCAAGGACATGCGGTGCGAGGGCAGCCACTTCGGGGGGACCGGCCGTGGCGGTCCAGCGCACCAGCTCATCGAAATCCGGGCTGCGCGTCGCCTCGAGCAGCCGGGTGGATAGCGTGGTCTCGGCGCCGCGTCCGTCCGTTGCGCGGCTCACTGCGCCGAGCGCGGCCCGCCCGATGGCATAGCCGCTTCCCTCGTCTCCCATCTGCCAGCCGTAGCCGCCTGCGCGGTGGGACTCGCCGGCGCTGTCACGCGCGATGGCGATGCTCCCGGTGCCGGCGGCCAGGACGATTCCTGCGCCGGGGCCGAGGGCTCCCTCGAGCGCGATCGCGATGTCGGTCGTGACGACGACCGTGTGCGCCACCCCCTCACCGCGCAGCGCCTGCTGCAGCTCGCGCGCTTCCACCGGCCGCCCCGCGCCCGCAGCACCCACGACGAGCACATCCCCCTGGAGGACGCCGGCCGCCGACAGCGCCCGCCTCACCGTTTCCGCGATCGTCGCCGCGGAGGCGAGCGCGCGGCCCGGCCGGATCGCGGCCCCCGGGCCTTCGACCCGACCGACGATCTCCCCGTCGCGCAGGACGGCCGCGGCAGTCTTGGTGCCGCCGACATCGGCACCGATCAGTACTTTCGTCATTTCCCCTCCGACCCGCGGAGTCGCGCCGACGCGAGTCCGGCGGCGACGCAGAGCGTGGTACCGAGCGGCACGTACCAGGGCCAGGCGAGACGCACCGCCGGTGTGAGCCACTCCATGCCGGCGAGGGCGCTGAGCGGCCGAGCGAAGATCACCACGAGCATCACGGTGATCGTCACCGTCGCGGCGATGAGCACATCCGTTCCTTCCGCCCGCGACCAGGCGCCGGCAAGAATGTACGCGCCGAGCAGCGCGCCGTACGTCACCGACGCGATCGACAGCGCGAGCACCACCACCGGCGTATCGGTGCCCGACGCATACACGTTGAAGAGCAGGGCGGCGCCGATGAGGCTCAGCCCCCAGACGATCGAAAAGGCGCGGCCGATGCGCAGCAGCTTCACCGGGTCGCGCTCGCCGGTCCAGCCGGCGTAGAGGTCGTGCGTCATCGAGGAAGCCAGCGCATTGATCGAGGACGCGACGGTGCTCATCGCGGCGGCCAGGATGCCGGCGACGAGGAGCCCGGCGAGTCCTGTCGGCAATTGCTCGATGATGAAGCGCGCGAAGATCTGGTCGCCCTGCAGCTCGGCGGGCGCCATCCCGGCCGACCAGATCGCGACGCCGACCATGAGGAAGAGGAGGAACTGCAGGATGACCACGACGCCCGAGCCGATGAGCGCCGCGCGCGCATCGCCCAGGCTCCGCGTCGCGAGGAGGCGCTGCACGATGAGATGGTCGGTGCCGTGCGACGCCGCGGAAAGCAGCGCGCCGCCGACCAGGCCGCCCACGAAAGTGTACGTGGACGTGAAGTTGACCGCGAAGTCGAAGACGCGCAGGTGTCCCGCCTCGGCTGCGCGGGAGAGGCTCGCCGACGCGCCTCCCCCGAGGCTCCACGCGATGAGCAGCGCCGCGATCCCGCCGGAGACGTAGACCGCAAGCTGAATCACATCGGTCCAGACCACCGCCTTGAGTCCGCCGGCCCAGGTGTAGACGAGCGTCACGAGACCCATGACCACGATCGCCGCGGGAATGCTCCACCCGGTGAGCAGGGCGAGCGGGATCGCGCCGACGAAGATCCGGACGCCGTCGCCGAGGAACCGCGTCGCCAGGAAGATGACGGACATCGCGCGCCGCGTCCCGGCGCCGAAGCGCGATTCGAGACGCGCGTAGGCCGTTTCCTGGGTGCCCCGGAAGTAGCCGGGAAGGAGCCACGCGGCCACGACGATGCGCCCGAGGAGGTAGCCGAATGCGATCTGGAGGAAACCGAGATCGCCGCGCGCGCCGACGCCGGGCACGGAAAGCACGGTGAGCGCCGACGTCTCGGTCGCGACAATCGAGAAGAGCACGGCCCACGCCGGGAGATCCCGCGCGCCGAGAAAGTAGTCTCCAGCGGTGCTCTGCCGGCGCGTCGACCAGAGGCCGATGCCGAGCGTGAGGACGAAGTAGACGACGATGACGGCGAGGTCGGCAGTGGACATGGGGGTGAACGGTAAGCGGTGAGGGGGGAACGGGGAACAGGGAATGGGGACCAGCGTGCGTGGGGAGCTACGACAACGGGGCGACCAATGGCCGCCCCGTTCCGCGCGTATCGTTCCCCGTTCGCGATGACCGCTACGCGGTGAAGCTGCTCCCGCACCCGCAGCCGCCG
>DASTUP010000253.1:0-6538 GCA_035759585.1 Gemmatimonadales bacterium
CTTCCGGAAAGCGTGGCCGTTCTCCGGGTCACCGCTCCGGATCCGGTTCACGAGCCGCGGATCGCGCCGCTGATGGAGGCGCGCGCTCGATGACCGAGCTCGTGCCCTGGCTCGTCCTCTCGTATCTCCTTGGCGCCGTGCCGACGAGCTATCTGGCGGGACGGATCTTCCGGGGCATCGACCTCAGGCAGCATGGGAGTGGAAACCTCGGCGCGACGAATCTCTATCGCACCCTCGGCTGGAAGTACGCAGTTCCCGTGGGGCTCCTCGACATTGCGAAGGGCGTGATTCCGGTGGTCCTCTTCGCGCCGCAGGTGTCGGCGTCGCAGCGAGTGGCCGCGGCGTGCGGCGTCGCTGCGGTGATCGGGCACGTCTACTCGATCTTCGTGCGTTTCAAGGGCGGCAAGGGGGTGGCGACCGCGGCAGGCGTGATGCTCGGCCTCGCGCCGCTCGCCATTGCCGTACTTCTCATCGTCTGGGCCGCCGTTGTCTTCGCCACGGGTTACGTGTCGCTCGGGAGCGTGGTGGCCGCGTCGCTCCTTCCGCTCGCGGTCTGGGTGCTGCATCCGGGCGCGCGAGCGCTGCTCCCGGTGGTCGCGCTCGTGGCCGCGGGCGTCGTGTGGCTCCACCGCGCCAACATCAGGCGGCTCCTCGGCGGCACCGAGAACCGGTTCGGCCGTCGAAAGACCGTCACGCCGCCCGCGCCATGACACGCATCGCCGTCCTTGGAGCAGGCAGCTGGGGCACGACCCTGGCCGACCTCCTGGCGCGGAAGGGGCACGATGTAACGATCTGGGCCTACGAGGCCGAGGTCGTCGAGCGGATCAACCAGGCGCACGAAAATCACCTGTTTCTACCGGGCGCATCGCTGGCGACGTCGCTCCGGGCGTCCGGAGATGCGGCCGGTGCGGTGCGCGGCGTACCGGTCGTGCTTTCCGCGGCGCCGAGTCATGCCGTGCGCGCGGTGATGCGGAGCGTCCAGGGCGCGGTCGAGGACGGAGCGCTCGTCGTGAGCGCCACCAAGGGCATCGAGAACGAGACGCTGGCGTTGATGTCGGACATCGTGCGGGAGCACCTGCCGCGCGCGCGGTTTGCCGCGCTGTCGGGACCGAGCTTTGCGCAGGAGGTCTTCGAGGGGCAGCCGACGGCGGTCGTTGCGGCTGCGGAATCGCCCGAGGCGGCGCACGAGACACAGGAGATCTTCGCGACACGCCGGTTCCGTGTCTATTCGAATCGCGACGTCGTCGGCGTCGAGCTCGGGGGCGCGCTGAAGAACGTGATTGCCGTGGCGGCCGGAATGCTGGAGGGGCTTGGCCTGGGCCACAATCCCCGCGCCGCGCTCATCACGCGCGGCCTGGCGGAGATCACCCGGCTCGGCCTGGCGATGAAGGCGGATCCGATGACGTTCGCCGGACTCGCCGGCATGGGAGACCTGATCCTCACGACGACCGGCAGCCTGAGCCGCAATCGCGCGCTCGGCCTGGCGCTCGCCCGTGGCGAAACGCTCGACGAACACAGCGCGCGACACCGGACGGTGGCCGAAGGTGCCTACACCTCCCGCGCGGCCGCGGCGCTCGCCGTCAGGCTCGGTGTCGAGATGCCGGTGACCGAAAACGTCTGCCAGATCCTGTTCGAGGGAAAGACGGTGATGGAAAGCATGGAGGAGCTCATGGAGCGTGATCTCAAGTCGGAGCAGTGGCGCTGATGGCGACGCGAAGTCAGGGCCCGGTTCCGAAGCAGGAGTTCTACTCGATCGGCGAGGTCTGCGCGCTGACCGATCTCAAGCCGCACGTGCTGCGGTACTGGGAGAGCCAGTTCCGGTTCCTGAGCCCGGCCAAGAACCGCTCGGGAAATCGCGTCTACAAGGCGCGCGAGGTGGAGCTCATCATGCTCGTGAAGCACCTGCTGTACACGGAAAAATTCACGATCGAAGGCGCGCGCCAGCGGATCGATCACGTCAAGCGCTCGGGGGAGCTCAAGGCCGAGGCGCGCCGCGCGACCGACATCGAGACCATCCACGAGATCCGGAACACGCTCGAAGACGTGCTCGCCCTGCTCGACGGCCGAGAGCCGCCGGTGCGGGACGGCGGTGGGCGATGAACATCCTCTGCAGCAATGACGATGGGATACTCGCTCCCGGCCTGGCGCTCCTCGCCGACGCCTGCCGCGAAGTGGGGGATGTGACGGTCGTCGCGCCGGACCGCGAGCAGAGCGGCACGTCGCATTCACTCACGCTCCATCGGCCGCTCCGACCGGCGCGCCGGCCCGATGGCGCGTTCCAGGTCGATGGAACCCCGACCGACTGTGTGATGCTGGCGCTCGAAACGCTCATGCCCGAGCGGCCCGACTTCGTCTTTTCCGGGGTGAACCACGGCCCGAACATGGGCGAGGACGTGCTCTACTCCGGTACGGTCTCCGCGGCCATGGAAGGCGTCATGCTGGGCGTGCCCGGTGTCGCCATCTCCTTCGCGGGAAGCGATCCCGAGATGATGGGGACGTACCGGGAGACGCTGGTCCGGCTCGTCCGCCGCATCACCTCGGCGGAAGATTATCCCCGCGATACGCTCCTCAACATCAATCTTCCCCGGCTGCCCGCCCCGGAGGTGAAGGGCGTCAGGGTCACCCGCCTCGGGAGCCGTTTCTTCAGCGACTCGCTCACGCGCATGAAGGATCCCTGGGGCCGGGAGATCATGTGGATCGGCGGCGGGACGATCACCTGGACGGGCGGCGAGGACGCCGATCACGCGGCCGTGGCCGAAGGGTTCATCTCGATCACGCCGCTCCACATGGACCTCACGAACTATTCGCTGATCGAGACGGTGCGGGGGTGGCGCCTCGAATGGTAGGTTCCGGACCGTCCGACGGCTTCGGCGGCTATCGCGCCCGTCTCGTCGAGACACTGCGCCAGAAGGGCGTACGCGACCTGGCGGTGCTGCATGCGGTGGCCCAGGTCCCGCGCCATCACTTCGTCCCCCCGAGCGTGCGGCACAATGCGTACGAAGACAGCGCGCTGCCGATCGGAAGCGGACAGACGATTTCGCAACCTTTCATCCAGGCGAAGTATCTCGAGACGGTCGGGCTCACCGGAAAGGAACGTGTGCTGGAGATCGGTACGGGGTCCGGATACCAGACCGCCCTGATCTCGCTGCTCGCGGAGACGGTGTTCACAATCGAGCGCGTGCGCGTGCTGAGCGAGAGCGCGCGCAAGGTGCTCGAGAGCGCGGGATTCCGGAACATCCAGTACATCGTCGGCGACGGCACTCTCGGATGGCGGCCCGGGGGGCCGTACGACGCGATCCTCGTCTCGGCGGCCTCGCCGGAGATTCCGCAGCCGCTCGTCGATCAGCTGGCGCCGGGCGGCCGGATGGTCGTCCCGGTGGGCGACCGGGACGTCCAGACCCTGGTCGTGGTGCGCCGTGGTCCCGGCGGCATCGAGACGAGCACGATCGGCGATGCGCGCTTCGTACCCCTCATCGGGCAGCATGGCTGGCGCTGACCGCTCACCGGACATGATCACCCAAGTGGAGCCGTAATGGAGCTGCTGCGCGAGTTCATCGACTTCTTCCTGCACCTCGACGTTCACCTCGCCGAGATTATCGAGCGCTTCGGGGCGGGAGCGTACGGCATCCTCTTCCTGATCGTCTTCTGCGAGACCGGGCTCGTCGTCACCCCGTTCCTGCCCGGCGACTCGCTCCTCTTCGCCGCGGGCGCGTTCGCCGCGCTCGGGTCGTTCGAGATCGTGCCGCTGATGGCGCTGCTGATCCTGGCCGCGATCGCGGGTGATACGGTGAACTACTGGATCGGCGCGCGGATCGGTCCGAGAGCGTTCAGCGGCAACGTGCGGTTCCTCAAGCAGGAGTACCTCGTCCGCACCACGGAGTTCTACGAGAAGCACGGGGGCAAGACGATCGTCCTGGCCCGCTTCATCCCGATCGTGCGGACCTTTGCGCCGTTCGTGGCCGGTGTCGGACGCATGAACTACGCGCGCTTCCTCGCCTACAACGTCGTGGGCGCCGTGGTGTGGGTGACGCTCTTTACGCTCGCTGGGTTCTACTTCGGGAACATCCCGGCGGTCAAGGAGAATTTCACCCTCGTGATCCTCGCCATCATCGGGCTCTCCGTCCTGCCGATCGCGATCGAGATGGTCAAGGCGAGGCGACGCGAGCCGGCATGAGCGCGCGGTTCGTCGTGACCGGCCGGGTGCAGGGCGTCGGGTTCCGATGGTTCGTGGTGAAGCAGGCGCGGGCGCTCGGGCTCGGCGGCTACGTGAGGAACCTCGAGGACGGCAGCGTCGAGGTCGTCGCGGTCGGTGATCCGGACGCAATCGACAGGCTCGCCGCGGCGCTCGCACACGGGCCGGCAGCGGCGGACGTTCGCGGCGTCGAGCGATCCGAAGCCGGTGTTCAGGCGGCTTCGGATGGGTTCGATGTGCGGTAGGCCTTTCCTGATTTGAACGCGAACGTACGGAGGCGCGGAGACGCGGAGGGTTTGCCTTCCTTTTTTCAGGGGGAGCGATGGGATCGAGGGTGAGGGGCGGGCGAGTGGCAATGGCGTTGTTGGCGGCCATCGGGTGCAGCGAGGGTGCCGGTGAAATCGCGACGGTGACGGAGTGGGAAGTGAGTCCGGCGCCGGTCGTCTCTATCGGTGTGGCCGAGGGCGAGGCGGCGTATGAACTGCACCGCGCGAGCGATGCGATCGCACTGCGCGATGGCCGCATCGTCGTCGCGAACTCGGGGAGTTCGGAGCTCAGGGTCTTCGACTCTGCCGGCGTCTACCTGAAATCGATCGGACGGCAGGGAAGCGGGCCGGGCGAGTTCCGGGGCACGATCACGCTCTTTCCGCATGCAGGCGATTCGCTCATCGCGTACGACAACGGGAACGGGCGCTTCTCCGTCTTCGACCCGGACGGTGAGTATGTGCGCCTGCTCGAAATCGAAGCCGGCCCGTTCCCCTGGGACGACTGGATGCATGCGGGCGCCTGGGTGAGCGGAGTACGGGACGCTTCCGTTCGCCCGTGCGTCGCCGCGGCGCTGCGGGCGATTCCGGTACCGGATGTGCCGTCACCGCCGATCCGGCGCGCGATCCTGGACGAGGCGGGGCGGCTCTGGCTGAGGCCGCTCGGCTCGGCTGAATCGACGTCGTGGCGCGTGTATTCGATCGAGGGCGCGCCGCTTGGAGCGGTCCGGCTCCCGGCAGGATTCCGGCCGTATCACATCGAAGGCGGATTCGTTCTCGGATCCCGCACCGGCGCGGATGATTCGGAACAGATCCAGCTGTATCGCATCGCGGCGCCCGAGGGATCCGCGATCCCCGAGTGCAAGCTTCCCGCGCTCGCAGCCGACAGTGCCGTGCCTCCCGATCTCGGTGGGGATCTCCGGAACGCGGTGGTCGCTCAGGAGGTGCACTACGCAGATCATCAGGGCTATGCGTCCCACGCAGACAGCCTCCGATGGTCATCGGTATCCGGAGCCGGCCTCACGATCGTGGCGGTGAGTGAAGGCGGATGGGCGGGGGTCCTGAGACTTCCGGACGGCGGTCCCATGTGCGCCATCGCCGTGGGCGACGTAACGCCGGCAGGATGGCCGGAGGGCGCGCCGCAGTGCGCCTCGGCGCCCGCGCCCTGACGCGACAACGGACCGTGGTTTAAGATTCGGCGGTAGTTGACTTTACGCGATCCGGCCCGGTATCTTGGACGTCTTTGCCCCCGTAGCTCAGATGGATAGAGCAGCGGTTTCCTAAACCGTTGGCCGGGCGTTCGAATCGCCCCGGGGGCACTCTGGGGCCGCCGGCACCCGGACCTTTTTTCTCGTGCAGGACGCGAATGGCAACCACCGTGGAACCCACCAAGATGACGCAGGCACCTTCTCCCAAGGCTGAGCCAGCCCCGCGCGCACGGACGAAGATGCCGAGCCAGCGGACGCTCACGATCATCGCCGCCGTCGTGGCGCTGCTTGCTCTCGGCGCCTGGATGGTGATCACCAGCGCCCGCCGCAAGGAACAGTTCGCCACGCGCGCGCTCCTGGAGGCACGGATGACCGCGGAGCGGGGCAACCTGCCGCTCGCCGCGACGCAGTTCCAGCAGCTCGTCGATACCTACCGCGGGAGCGATGCTTCCAGGGAAGCCCTCATCGGGCTCAACCAGCTTCGCCTGATCAACGGTCAGTCGGACCTGGCGGCCGTGAGTCTCCGCGAGTTCATCGCGACAAACCCGGAGCCCAAGTACGCCGCGCCGGCCCACGGGCTGCTCGGCGCTGCGCTCGAGAACGCGGGCCGGCCGGCGGATGCGGCAGCCGCGTACCAGGAGGCTGCCCGGATTGCCCCGATCGACTACCTCAAGGCGGAGTTTCTCCTGCAGGCCGGCAGGGCACTTGTGGCCGCCGGAAAGCCCGCGGAGGCCGAGGCGGCCTACAGGACCGTGGTCGATGAATATGAGGAGACGGCATCCTACACGGAGGCTCAGGTAAGGCTGTCGGAGATGACCGCCGGACGTTCCTGACCTGATGTGAAGCATCGAATCGAGGGCCCCGGCCATGCGCCG